>JAYTTY010000131.1:0-2523 GCA_043744795.1 Zavarzinella sp.
CCGACATCGAGAAAACGCGGCATGGTCGCACTATTGCGACTTCCGCCTGAATTCTTCGCTCTCGCCTGACCTACCCCTGTAAGGGGGCCGGGGGTGAGGGGGTCTTTTCAACACCCCCGCCCCAGGTCCCGCCTTCGTCGCGGTTACTTCTTCTTCGGCGGCTCAATCTTCTTCACTTCAACCTCGCCCAGCAACCCGCGGACTTCTTCCTCGTAGCCGTCCACTTGGGCGGTGGCGTGAAAACCGATCTGGTGCCGGCCGTTCCCGGCGTCGGGCTTGGCGGTCACTTTGACGGCCATCGTCGTCTGCCCGGCGGGGAAGGTCGCCGCCTCGGGTAGATCGAAGTTCGGGTTCGGGTTGAAGTGTACGGTGACGGCCCCGCTAAAGGATTTTAAGCGGTCGCACGTGAGCGTCAGCGTCGTCGCCTCGCCGGGTTGGACGACGGGTTTCGCCGTCGGGTCCGCCGGGCTCAAGGCGAAGGCGGTCGTCAGGTTCAGTTCAAACGGACGCGTCAGTTGAATGCGGCGGCCATTGGCCGTGCCGGTGGCGGTCACGTCGATGCGGGTCTTGGCGATGTTCGAGAGGATCAGCGAGCGGGCGCGGCCCGTGACCGCCGTCTCGCCGGGCTTCGAGGTTGGGAACTCGGCGTAGACGCGGGTGCGGCCTTCGGTCTTCGGGCCGAGTTGGCCCCCCTTGGCGGTGAAGGTCAGGGCGCCGGCGCCGCGGATGGCGATCGGGATGTCGGCCGTCTGGTAGCGCGGCAAGGTGACTTCCACCGCCGGGTCGAAGTCGAACGGGCTGGGGGGCGTCACCTGCACGGCCAGGCGGTTCGTCACGCCCGGCGGCAGGCGCTTCTGGTCTTCGCGCAGGCCGATGGGGATGAGGTCCACGTTGTGCAGTTGCCGGTCGATCAGCGGTTGCGTGCGGACCAACACCTCGCGCGTCTTCTTGCTGGGCAGTTCTTCCGTGGCGACGATTCGCAGCGTGTTCATGCCGACCGGCGTGGCGGGACTCGCCGACAGTTTGCACACGACGGCGGTCTTCCCGGCCGGGATCACGTCCGGCGAGAGGGTCATGCCGGCCGGGGCGTTAAGGAGTTTCAGTTTCAAGTCGCCGCCGCCGGTGCGGGTGACGGTGATCGGCACCGGCTGCCACGTGCCTTGCGGGACGGTGACGCCTTCCACTTCGGCGAGGATGGCGGGCGGGAACGGCTCGTCGGAGATTGTGAGTTGGTACGCGTGGGCCGGGCCGCCGCCGTTCAGAACGTCGCGGACGACGACGCCGTAGACGCCGGGGTTGCCGGCGGTGAAGTCGGTGGCCAACGGCTCGCGGTTGGTCTCCGGCCGGCGAACTTCGCGGCCGTTCTTGTCCACGATGACGAAGTCCACGTCCGCCGGCGAGTTCAACGTCTTGCCGTCCGTCCGCACATAGATGACTTGCCCCTTGGCCAACTCGAACCACACGGCTTGATGTTCCTTGGGTTGCCGCAGCACCCCGCCGACGACGCACGGCACCGTCACCTTGCTGGCCTGCAACGTCCCCGTGGGAATCAGCCGGTCCAAACTGGCGAACGGGTTCAATTTCATCGGCGACATTTGGAAGGCGAAGACCACCTCCGGCGACGCGGCGACGCGCTGACCGGCCCCGCGGGCGTGGTCGTAAGCCGGCGCCGAGACGGTCGGCGGTTCCGGCCGCTGGACATATTCAGCCGGGAACGTGCCGACGCGCAACACATACGGCTGATGCGGGTTGCCGCGGAAGCGGGCGTCCCGCAGTTCCAGCGTGTAGCGGCCGGCTGTCTCGAAGCGGTGAGAAAAGCGGCAGTCGAAGTACAGCCCGCCGGAGTTGTCGTGTTCCGCGAGGAACTTGCCGTCCGCGTCGCGGATCGTCAGCAGCGGGTCCGCGTCCTTGCCGAAGCGGTTGCCGACGACTTCGAGGCTCAGGGATTGCCCGGCCGTCACGGCCACGGTGTAACGGTCGGTCGTCGCCTCGCGGAACGTGCCATGCACGGCCACCGGCCACTTCAACGCCTGCGGCGCGTCCCCGGCGTCCCGTTTCACCGCGTTCAGGTCATCGACCAGAAACAACTGCACGTTGCTCAACCCGTCCCGTGTCACCACTCGCAGCCCGTGAAGACCGACGGCCACCTCCGGCTTCATCGTCACATCAAAGACGGCCGATGTGTCCGCCGCGGAGACGAGCGTGGCCGCGAAGAGGGTTTCGTTGTTCGGCAGCGTCGTCCACAGGCCGACGGCGTTCTTGAGGTCGGAGCCGTGGACGGTGAGCCGCGTGGCCTTGCCCGCTTGCAGCGCCGGCGGGTCGAGGTGTTCGATGAAGATGTCGGCTCGGGCGGGGGCGGCGAGGAGGAGGGACGCGAGGAGGGGGAGGAGTCGCATAAGTCTTTGGTTTGTTCGGGCTTGCCGCAAAAGGCAACCTCACCCCCCGGCCCCTTACAAGGGTAGGTTTCCGGCCGGGGCAGAGGGAAATTTAGGCGGGGGTCGCTGTTGGCATCCGTCGCAGCCC
>JAYTTY010000132.1:0-34040 GCA_043744795.1 Zavarzinella sp.
CCGCCCCTGGCTATTCTCCCCCGCCCCGTTGGGGCGAAAACGAATCGTCACCGGCTCAGCTTGTCGGCCCCCGCCCCCGGCTTCTGCCCCACCGTGGCCAGCGCCGTCGCCAGGAAGTCCGTGGCGATCTTTTGGGCCAGGCCGTCGATCTCCCGGCAGGCGGCGTCCCACTGCTCGGCCGTCGTGCCTTGCTTCCACGGGGCCGACCGCACTTCGAGGTACGCCTTCGCCTTCGGCTCGGTGCCGCTGGGGCGAAGCACCACTTTGCCGACATCGCCCAGGCGGAAGATCAGGAAGTTGCGGCTGGCGGCGTCGGTCGAGCCTTTGAGCGGCCCCAGGCGGCCATTTTCGTCGCGCAAGTCTTCGAAGCCGGTGACGGCCAGGCCGCCGATGGTCTTCGGCGGGGTCTGGCGCAGGGCGTCCAACATGCGGCCCATGTTGGACTTGCCCTCGATGCCGGTCATCACGATGTTCAGCACCTCGTTGCGGAAGTAGCCGTACAGCCGGGCGAGGGCGTCCAAGTATTCCGGCACGGTGCGGCCCTGGCGCTTCTGCTCCAAGGCCATCTCGGCCATCACGACGGCCGCCCCGCCGGCGTCCTTGTCCCGCAGTTCGGCCGTGGTTTGCAGGCCGTGGCTTTCTTCACAGCCGAGCAGGAAGTCGGCGGGCGTGCCGGTCACGTCCTCGTAGTGGCCGGTCGATTCCAACTGCCAGATCACCTCGGCGATGTACTTGAAGCCGACCAGCAGGTTCTCGACGATCTGCACGTTGAAACTGCGGGCGATGCGGCCGACCATCGAGGTCGTGACTTCCGTGGTGACGACGACGGGCGAGGCCGGCATCTTCCCGGTGCGGGCGAGTTGGCTGAGTTTGAAGTGCGTTACCATTGCGCAGATTTCCTGGCCGGTCAGGAAGCGGAACTCACCGCCGCCGTCGAGCGAGCGCGACGCGACGCCGCCGATGCGGTCGGCGTCCGGGTCGGTGGCGATCACCAGGTGGGCCTTGTGCGTCTTGGCTTCCGCCTCGCCGCGGTCGAGGCTCTGGGGCACTTCCGGGTTGGGGGACTTAGTCACGTTCGGGAACTGGCCGTCCGGCTTCATCTGTTCGGCCACCGGGATCGGCTTGAACCCGGCGGCTTGCAGGGCTTCCATCGCCGTCATCGAGCCGACGCCGTGCAAGGGCGTGTACACCAGCCGAAATTCGTCCCGCTCCGGCGGGGAGATCAGGCTTTGCTTGCGGCACAGGTCGATGTACGCCTTGTGCGAGGAGTCATCGAGAAAGTGGATTTTTCCACTCCGCACCGCTTCTTGCCACGGCAGGGACTTGATGACCTTCACTTGGTCCACGAAGTCGGACATGATCTGGTCGTCCGGCGGGACCGGCTGGCCGCCGCGCTCCTCGTAGAACTTGCCGCCGTTGTCGTCCGGCGGGTTGTGCGAGGCCGACACGTTCAGCCCGCCCTGCGCGCCGAGGAAGCGGATGGCGAACGACAGTTCCGGCGTCGCCAAATAGCGCTGGCTGTCGTCCGGCAAGATGTGCGAGTGGATGCCGTTGGCCGCGTAGACGCGGGCGGCGAACTTGGCGAAGTCCTTGCTGCTCAGGTGCAGTGTGGGGTTCGGCAACGCCGGATTGTAGACCTTGCGCGTGTCCTCGAACTGCCGCACGTCGTAGGCGAGGACGACCTTCAAATCCGTCTTGCCGGGGAAGCGGGCCTTCAGGAATTCGCTATGCCCCTGCACGCTGGCCCCGAGCGTCCACAAATTCATGCGGTTCGGCCCGACGCCGACGGCCCCGCGCCGCCCGCCGGTGCCGAACGGCAGCACCTGGTAGAACATGTCCAGCACGTCGGCCCACCGGCCGCCGGCGACGAGCCACTCGATTTGCGGCTTGTACGGGCCGAAGTCCCCGCCGGAGAGCCACTGCCCGAGGAACTCGACGGCCTTGGCCCGGAAGGCCGGGTCGGCGTCCACGGTCTCAAAACCCTGTTTGGCGGCGGCGAGCAGGTCCATGGGGGAACTCGGAAAAACGGGGGACGGGGGCGGCACGACGGGACTACTTTAGCGTGATTTGCCCCATCGAACAGCGACCCGCCGCCGTCACTTCAACAGTCCGGCCACGGCGTCCGCGACCTGCTTCCCGAGGGCGTCGCTCCCCTTCGCGGTCAGGTGGACGCCGTCCTTCGAGAACAACTCCGGCTTGTCGATCACGACGGCGAACAGGTCGTTGACCGGGATCTTCTCGGCGGCGGCCAAAACCGCGACCGCCTTGTTGCGGGCGCGCACGCGGTCGGTCTTCTCGGCGACGAGTTCCCCGGCCGCCGTCCGCACCGGCGTCGTGGTGGCGAACACCAGCTTGGCCTTCGGGGCCGCCTGCCGCAGCGCCGCCACCAACTCCGGCAGCGCCTTGGCGTACTCGGCCTCCGTGTAGTCCCACCCGTGCATGCCGTTGTTGACGTGGATCACGTCGAACGCCGCCTGCCCCAACACGAGCTTCACCTCCGCGATCAGCCCCGGGTCGCCGAGGCTCTTCGACGTGGCCAACCGGCACACGACCGCCTTCCCCTTCAGCCCGGTTTCCACGGCCCCGTAATACCCGCGCGTGATCGAGTCCCCGACCAGCAGCACCTTGGGCGCCCCCTTGGCGTTGTTCTCCGGCACCCACACGTCCAGCCACTCGATGTTCTCGCGGACAATTCGCGGCGGCTCCGCGACGGCGGCGGAAGCGGAGAGGAGCAACGTACTCAACAAGCCGAACCGGGCTGGCAATTTCATCGACGGACTCCTGACGGCGAAAATGAGGTCCAAGGGAATACCTATCGAGACACGCCCGCCGTGACATCCATGACGAATTCCCCGCGACCGAACGCGCCGAGCGGCGTAAGCCGACGGGTGGCCATGAGTCTCCGAAACAACCCGTCGCCTTCCGGCAATGCCTTCAAGTGAAGCCGCCTCCTTGCTGGCGTTTGGTGTCTTCAGCTCCAACGGGGCGTTCGGACGCAGCCAGGCTCGGGAGGGTCTGGAACGACTGCATACCGATCACTTCCCCCCCAGCGGCAACGTCAGAATCGGGGCCGACCCGGTCTTCGCCCCGAGTTCCAGCCGCGACAACTCCACCAGCAGGTTGAACGTCGCCTTGGTGTCCCGGTCGGCCGCGTCGATGTAGAACCAGTAGCCCCTGTACTGTACGGCCACTTGGGCGTTCGCCGGCGGGCGCTTGCCCTCGGCGTATTTCACTTTGAACAGGCCGCCGAGGACGTTGTCCCAGTCGAACACAGCCCCGTCCGGCGTCCGCGTCTGCGGGGCGACGCCGCTGGCGGCGTGGCACGGCGGCACGTCCACGCCGTGGCCGACGAAGAACAGCACTTGCAGCAGCGACCGCGTTTCCACGTCGATCCCCTCCAGCCCCGCGGCCGGGGCCTTTTCCAGGAAGGGGTCGAGCTTCTCGGCCGTCAGGTCGAACGTCCGCTTGGCCGGGTTGAGCTTGAAGATCTTGCAGAAGGCGGCGAAGTCGGGGTCAGTGGCCGCCCCCGGGCCGACGCGCAGCATCGGCTGCAACTTCTTTTTCACGACGGCCCACCCGCCGTCCTTGTCCTTGCGGTACTCGAACCCGGCCTTGACCGCCTCGACGGCCGCCGTCGGCGTCTGGTCCCCGGCCGGCACCGCGTCCGTGGCCTTGTCGTCCTGTTCCTGGGTGTACAGCACGGCTAACTTGCGGTCCTGCATCCGCTGCAGGGCCGCGATCCCGGCGAGGAACTCGGCGTACTCCGGCGGCTCGCGCGGCGTGGGGCCGCTGCCCGTTTCGGCGTTCGACACCCAGTTCAGGTTCTCCAAGTACAGGCGGAAGACGGTTGAGATTGGCCACGTCGTCTTCACGAGGTACGCCGTCCCCTCCAGCGAGATCGGCGTGAACAGGCGGCGCGTGAACTCCTGGTCGTCCAACGGCGTGTAGCTCAACGTCGGCCGGCTGGCCCCGGTCAGTTCGGCCTGCGGCAGGACGGCCCCGCGATACGTGCCGAAGTTCCCGGCCCCGGCCGACGTGAAGAACGGCATCGCGCGAAGGCCGGCTTGGAGTTCCACCTGGTCCGCGATCGTGGTGACGGACAGGCTGCTGGGCGAGTCGACGTACCGCAGCCGGACAATGTTCAGGAGGAGTTGTTCTTCGGTGGTGACCTTGACCGCCTCGTTGTACCGCAGGCGGTTGCTTTCGAGCGTGTGCGGGCCGACCGCGCACCCCGCCGCCCCGGCCGCCGGCAGCAGCAGCAGGAGAAACGGGACGGCCGCCCGGCGCGCGACGAGTTCGGTCATGCCGGATTTATCGGCCGCCGCCCATCTGCAAATGAAGGCGTGACGGAATATTAACCCCTGAGCCCTTCGCATGAACCGCCGCTTGCCCGCGGCCGCGGGCGTCGTTGCTGTCCTGTTCGGCGGCGGGTATGCCTTGACCCAATCCCGCATCACCCCACTCCAAACAACCGCAGCGGCCGTGGCCGACGCCCCGGTCCGTGACACGGTGACGGCCCACGTCGCGGCTTTCAACAAGGGGGACTACGACGCCGTCGTCGGCTACTGGGCCGACGACGCCGAGTTGATCGACGAGGACGGCGTGACGGTCCGCGGCCGCAAGGCCATCGGCGAATCGCTCAAGCCGTGCTGTGAGCCGGGCAGCGTCAATACGATGGCCGCGCAGGTGAAAAGCGTGAAAGTAGCCCGCGGGGCCGTGCTTGCGAGCATGCGGGCGGCGCGGGGAGGCGAACGGTTTCGGGCGGGCTGGCATACGGGCGTTACTCGGCAAGTCCAAACTTCCGTTCCACTTGGTCAAGTCGCGCATCGATGTCACGCCCGCCGTCGGACCCTCGATCAAAATGCGCGACGACACTCGCCTGTAGTACGGTGAACTCGGACTCTTCGTCCCGGGTCAGTTGCCCGCGCGATTTCCGCGGGGCGCGTTCGATCCGCCGGGCATTCTTGCGGTCCCATTCTTCGCTCACTCCGGAGGCAAGCGAAAGGCGGTAGGGGGTGGACGATGACTCGACGCGGTCTTCTTCATGGAGTTTGTCGTGACCCGCGTTGAACCTCCCCACGCCGAGTACGCGCGCCTCACCGGCCTGTCCCGCGCCACCGTCACCCGGCGGCTTAAGGACGGCACCCTGCCGCGCCTCCAACCCGGCGGCCCGCGGACGCGTGTCCTGATCCCCGTCACGGCCCTGCCACCGCCGACCGATCCCCCCGGAGTGGTCCGCCCCCTGCATCGCCCTGACGGCCCGGCCGACCCCGGCCGCGAGGGCCGCGAGGTGCAGCGCCGCCGTCCCACTGGCGACGGCGTGGGCCGCCCCGGTCGCCTCGCGCAAGGACAGCTCGAACCGCTCGACGGCCGGCCCCTGCGTCAGCCAGTCACCGCGCAGGCACGCGACGACGGCCGCGACGACGGCCGCCACGTCGGCGTCGTCGATCCACTGCCGGCCGTAAGGAATCGGGGCGGGCATTCGGCTCATCGTCCGTGGAGGTTGAGCGGAAGACAGTTTACAGATTCGGCGACGCCGGCGGGCCGGCGCCGCCCGCCACGCGGCACGGGTAGCCGAGTTCGGACATCCGGCCGGCGAACACGCGGGCGGCCTCCGCTGAGGCGACTGTCAGCGTCGCCGCCGCGCCATGAACGCCCGCCGCTTCAACGACGCACTTCGCCTCATACAGCCCGAGGCCGGTGGCCTCGCGGACGAGCTTGATGGCGGCGATCTTCATTTCCGGCCGAATGCCCTTGATGATTTCGACGGTGGCCATGCGCATCTCCCTTGTCATGTAAGGAAGAGCGACACACAACGCGCCGCGGGGTTCAGCCCCGCGGGGAGGACGCCCCGCGCTCCACTCCGAAGCGTCGCGTCGCGGCTAAACAAATCAGTCCCTATTCCCCCACCACCCGCAACTGGATCGTCTCCTTGCCCAGCGCCGTCTGCAACCCCAGCGGCCACGCCCACGCCTGGCGGGCGGCCTCGTCCTTCACGTACAGTTTCACGTTCATCGGGTGGGCGAGGGCCAGCGCTTGAGGAATGTCCAGATGCCGCCAGGCGTTCAGCATCGGCGGGGCGGTCTTGAAGGTTGGGGCAAGTTGCCACAGGTCCAGTCTCGCCACGGCCGGCTCGAAAAGGGCCGCGAACAGGGCGACGGTCGCCATGTCCTGCTTGCCTTGCAGCCAGCGGGGCGCGTCCTTCAGTTCGCCGAGCTTGCCCAGCGTTTGGAAAGCCCGGCGCACGTCCCAGACTTGCTGGCCTTCCCACGTTTGCCCGACCAGGGCGAACCGTCGGCGGTACTGGATTTCGTCCCGGCCGCCCGCCTCGGCGAAGCGCGTCGGCCCGATGCCGCGCGGGCAGACGGCGGCGAAGGCCCACTTCATCTTCTCCATCACCGCCTTGTTCTGTTTGAACTTGGCCTCGTCCTGCTTGAGCGTCTTGGGGACCTGCAACACCGCCGCGAACTCCGGGCCGAGGTCGGCGCCCCACGTCTTCCAGTCGGCTTCATTCAGGGCGTTCAGCACCACCAACGCCGGCTTGTCGGTCGCGGCGGCCGTCATCAGCCACAGGCGAAGATCGACGCCCGTTTCGCTGGTGAAGTCCCACGCCCGCAGGCGGACGCCGTCGTGCGTCTTGTCCCCGGCGGGCTTCGTCGCCAGATCGACTTCCTTCGGCCAGTTGCGGAAGGTGTGCTCCCGCAGTTCCTTCAACAATTCTTCCCGCTTGGCGGGCCACCACGCCTTCGCCACCTCGGGGGATTTCGGGGACTCGATGCCCGCGGCCGGCACGAACGTCTCTTGGATGCGCGTGTTCCGCTCGTCCTCGGGAATCTTGGCGAACACCTTGAGTTGCGCCGGCTCGAACTTCGTCGCCGGCGTCGGGTCTTTCACTTCCGCGTTGTCGTTCTTCAGCCAGCGGTTCAGCCACTGGAAGGCGCCGGCCCGCAGTTCGGGGGTGTCGATATGCGGGCCCGTGGTCTCCAACAGGGCGAACTTGTCCGCGGCCCCGAGCAGGCCGTAAACGTGGCGCGTCTTCTCGGCCAGGCGGCGGTAGCCGGGCACGGGGAAGATGTCGTCCGCGTCGCTGTTGCCGAGCAGCACGGGCCGGGGGGCGCACATGGCGGCTACGGTTGCGAAGTCCCAGCGGTAGGTGTTCACCATGAACATGCAGTCGCAGTGCCCGGCGATGACGCCCTTCTCAAACCGGCCGGGGCAGCCTTCCAGCAGGTGGGATTGCAGGTCCGCGATGCCGGCCACGGGGACGGCACAGGCGACGCGCTCGTCCGTCGCGGTGATCCACCACGAGTACGCCCCGCCGCCGGACCGCCCGGTGACGCCGATGCGCTTGGCGTCCACTTCGGGCCGCGTCTCCAAGTAGTCGATGGCCCGCATGGCGTTCCAGCACTCCACCCCGGCCGGCGTGTGTCCGAGGCCCTGCCACCACCACTGCCCGAGTTGGTGCGTGCCGTGGTGGAAGCCTTGGATTTCCGCGAGTTGCAGCGTGTCGATCACCATGCAGACGTACCCGTGTTCGGCGAACCACGCTGGGTGATGTTGGTAAAAGACCTTGCTGCCGAAGCTGACGCCGTCCTTGATGACGTTGCCGTGCCCGCACACATAGAGGATGCACGGCGCCTTCTGCGGGGCCGGCTTGGGGACGTACAGGTTGGCCATGACGTACAGGCCGGGCTTCGACTGGAAGTGCAACTTCTCCACGGTGAACTTCGGCGAATCAATGGTTCCGGTGACGACGGGCTTCAACGCCGTGCGGGCCGGCAACGGCCACAGGCCGAGCATGTCCAACAGTTGCCTCTTGAGTTCCGGCCGGGCTTTTTCCCAGTCTTTCTTGGTCTTGTACGGGGTCAGCGTCGTCTCTTGGATTTCCTTGACCTGCCGCTGAAAGTATTGCCGCGTGGCCGCCTCGCCGGGGAACACGGCCGGCGGCGCTTTCGACTCCGGGTCTTTCTTCGGCGGGTCGGCGGCGAAGGCCGTCAGCGGGATGAGAACGGCCAACGCAAGCACGGCACGCATGAGAGGCTCCCAACGGGCGGGGGAAGGATTTTGTACCACGCCGGCGGGCGGGAGCGCAGAGAAAAATGGGGCCGCGGGAACGGCGCCCGCTTTCGGCCTGAAGGGCCGATTACCATAGCCCAGCCCGACAGGGCTGGGGACACGGGCCATCGAGCAGCGTCCCCGGCCCTCACGGACCGGGCTTTGTTAATCGGTCCTACAGACCGAAAAACCATTTCGCCCCTCTTACCCAGCCCTCACGGGCTGGGCTATGGTAGGCGGCCCTTCAGGCCGAAAACCGCCACCCGCCCGTCCCGCTCCGGCGCCGGGCCGTTTTTTGTTCTACGCTTCTTCCGGCCCCTTCCCCGCTTCGCCCCCGTTGCAGGATTTTCGCATGGAAACGCTGACCGAAGCCAAGCCGACGTGCCACCGCGGCCGCCGGACCTTTCTGACCGGGGCCGTCGCCGGCCTGACCGCCACGGCCGCCGGGGCGTATTTCGCCCCGCTGGACTGGAAGCAGAAAGCTTTGCCGCTGGGGACGAACTTGACGTTCTCCCAGTCCGGCGAGGACGTGATCTGCGTCGGCCTGTTCAAGTTCCTCAACATCGACAAGCCCAGCTACATGGACGTGGGGGCGTTCCACCCGGTCATCGGCAGCAACACGTTCCTGATGTACCGCCACGGCGGCCGCGGCGTGCTGGTCGAGCCGAACGTGGACATGATCCACGACCTGACCACCCAGCGACCGGGGGACACGGTGCTGAACATTGGCATCGGCCTGGACGACACGGAGGAGGCCGACTTCTACGTCCTGAACTACCCGCAAATGAGCAGCTTCGACGGCGAGGACGCCCGGCGGCGCGAGACGGAGACCGGCGGCAAGACGTTCGTCAAGCGCGTCGTGAAAATGCCGCTGGTGAACATCAACAAGGTGATGGCCGCCCACTTCGGCGGCCAGGCCCCGGACTTCCTGAGCATCGACACCGAGGGGCTGGACCTGACCATCCTGAAGACGCTCGACTACGGCAAGTACCGGCCGAAAGTCATCTCGGCCGAGACGACCGCCGGCGGCGGCTTCCGCATGGACCCGGCCATCGCCGACTTCCTGGCGACCCGCGATTACGTCTCCCGGGGCATGACGCTCGCCAACACAATTTTCGTGGACAAGAAGCTCATGGGCTGAGGCTTTCCTCGTTTTGACGAGCCATGAGTGAGCGATTGGAGTGCGGTGACAGTCATCCACTCCAATCGCTTACGCTCGTGGCTCGTCAAGACAAGTCGCCCATACAATTCCCCCTGCACACCACCGCGGGGGCCGGCCCACATGGCGCCTGAGTTTTCCGACCAGACAATCATCGAGTTCGACGTCCGCACGGACGAAATGCTCGTCAACATGGGGCCGCAGCACCCGAGCACGCACGGGGTGTTGCGGCTCGTACTGCGCACGGACGGCGAGGTCATCTCCGAAGTCACCCCCCACCTGGGCTACCTGCACCGCTGCGCCGAGAAGATCGGCGAGAACGTCACGCCGATCCAGTTCATCCCGTACACGGACCGGATGGACTACCTGGCCGGCATGAACATGAACCTCGGCTACTCGCTGGCCGTCGAGAAGTTGGCCGGCCTGAAAATCCCCGAGAAGGCCCAAGTCATCCGGGTGCTGATCGGCGAGTTGAACCGCGTCGCCAGCCACCTCGTCGGCATGGGGGCCTACGGCCTCGACCTCGGCTCGTTCAGCCCGTTCCTGTACGCCTTCCGCGAGCGGGAGCAAATCCTCGACCTGTTCGAGGAAGTCTGCGGCGCCCGCCTCACCTACAGCTACCTGACGATTGGCGGCGCCCACGACGACCTGCCGCCGGGCTTCCTGGAGCGGGTGAAAAACTTCGTCGCCTACTTCCGGCCGCGCATCGCCGAGTACCACGCGATGCTGACCAACAACCACATCTTCGTGAAGCGCACCGCCAACGTCGGCGTCCTCCCCAAAGACCGCGCGCTCGCCTACGGCTGCACCGGCCCGATGTTGCGCGCCTCCCTCGACCGCACCAAGGGCGACCGCGAGTGGGACCTGCGCAAGACCGAGCCGTACAGCGGCTACGAGACCTACCAGTTCAACGTCCCCATCCCGCCGTTCGACGCTGCCCCCCACGGCGCCGTCATCGGCGACTGCTGGCACCGCTTCTACGTCCGCATGTTAGAAGTGGTCGAAAGCCTCAAAATCATCGAACAAGCCGTGGCGCGGTACCCGACGGCCCAAGGCAGCCACCGCGTCGAACCCCCGCGGCAACTCCCGCCCGGCGAGTGCTACGTCGAAACCGAGTGCCCCAGAGGCCAAATGGGCTTCTACGTCGTCGGCCGCCCGAGCAAAGAGAATGTGCCGTTGCGGGTAAGGGCGAGATCGTCCAGCTTCTGCAACCTGAGCGTGGCGAATGAACTGTGCAAGGGGTGTCTAATCGCGGACGTGCCGGCGATTATCGGGAGCATCGACATCGTGATGGGGGAGATTGACCGGTGACCCCGCCAAGAACCAAAGACGGTTATCCACGAATAAGCGGTGTCAAAGCGCGCTGACTGACACCGCGCGCGAGTCCGCAACTACTTGAAGGCAACAGGCCATTGGCTCGGCCTACTCGCCAATTTCGGCTCAAAAGGCACGCTGGAATACGAGCGCATTGTCTGCGGACGTGTCCGGATTCGGATGATTCGTGCGATTCGTGGTTAACGTCTTCCGCCGTTATCGCGTGTTGACTTAGACCGACAACTCGCCCAGCAGCGCGGCCATTTTGCGGCGGGTGCGCCAATAAACATCCTCCATCAGGATGTGGGCGAATTCGCCGTTGCGGCCGACGCTCACGAGGCCGCGGACGCCGGCGCCGGCCTCTTCCAATTTCACGCGGTCGGCCTCATACTCGCTCCGGTAAACCGGGTAGGCGATGGGCGTGCGCATCACGCGGCAGCCGAGGTAGCGGGCCGTCACGCCGGGGACTAACTTTTCCAGGCCGGCGATGCACCGTTGGCCCAACACGTCGTCCGGGGCGGCCCACGTCTCGTCGCCGACTTGGCAGCCGATGTCGGCCGTCACCAGCGTCTTGCCTTCGGGCACGAGCCACGGCAAGCCCAAGCCGATGTCGCTGAGGCGGAAGAACGGCGTCTCCGGGCCGGGCGTCCACGTCACCACGGTGCGCAGGCCGCTTGGGCCGGCGAGGCGCAGGTTCACGAACACCATCGGCCGGTAGCGGAAGCGGGCCAGGTGGGCGACGCGATCCGTCCCCTGCACCAGTTTGGCGAGGATCGGCAGCGGGGCGGTGCTGACGGCCGCGGCGCAGGGAATGTGTTCCCCCTTCACGCGGACGCCGACAACGCGGTCGTTCTCGACGAGGATCGCTTCCACGGGGGATTGCGTTTGCACCGCGTCTCCCAATTCGTCGGCGAGTTTCTCGCACACGGCGCCGATGCCGCCTTCGGGGTAAACGTGCCAGACGTGCGGGGACTCGGGGACCGTGCCGCTGTAGCCGATGGCGACGGTGCGGCCGGTCAGCCGGGCGGCGGCCTTGAGCATCAGCGTCCGCGGCAAACTGGTGGCGAACTTGCTGCCCACCGACGGGGCGAGGTCGGCGGCGTCGGCCCCGGACCACGCTTCCGTGAGCGGGATGGCAATGCGGTCCGCCAAGGCCCGGCCGTAAGCCCGCCGGAACCACTGGGCGGCCGTCGTGGGCTTCCCGCGGAACGGGCCAGTCAACTTCATCGCGGCCGCGCTGCCCGCGAACGTGGGGCTGCGCATCAAGCCGAGCGGGTAGGAGTACGTCCGGCCGCGGTCCCAGACGGCCTCGCCGTATCTCGGCATGGGCCGGCACGCCGCCGAGACGCCGACGGCCGCCGCCAAGCGGTTCGTGATGAAGTGGGCGCCGAAGTCGTAGGTGAAGCCGTCCGGGTCGCGCTCGCTGCGGGCCAGCCCGGCGACGGTCTTCCCCGCCTCGAACACGCGCACGGGGACGCCGTGCCGTTTCAGGAACGTGGCGGCCGTCAGCCCGGCGAGGCCGGCGCCGACGATGACGACGGGGTCTTTGGGGGCGGTCATGGGTGAGGGTTCCGCAACACGGCCTGCAAATTTCCACCCCGCCGCGCGTACGCCAGCGCGATGTCCGCCAAGGTGAAGACGCCCATCGCCACGGGGGACGACAGGCTGAAGCGGTTCACCAGCCAGCGCGGCGCGCCCCAGTCTTGCAGCCAGTTGCGGAACGAGTACACCCAGTTCACCGGGCTGACGGACGTGCCGATCCGCTCCGGGACCAAGCCCGCCTTGGCGGCGACGGCCGCGAGCGTCCGCTTCGTGAACAAGTGGAAGTGCCGCGGGAAGTGGTACCCGCCCCAGTGCCGGCCGCGGAAGAGTTTGGCGTCCGGCGAGCCGGCGTTGTCCGTCACGACCACCAGTTTGCCGCCGGGGGCCAGCAGGCTTCGCACGCACGTCAACATCGCCACCGGGTCGGCGACGTGTTCGATGGTCATCACCATCAGGGCGAGGTGATAGCCCGGCGTGAGGCCGAGGGTTTGCACGTCCCCCGCGTGGACGGTCAGGCCGTGCCCCGTGGCGGCGGCCACCGCCCGCGGGTCGGCGTCCACGCCTTCGAGCGCCCAGCCGGGGTGGCCCGTCTCGCGCAAGAGCCGCAGGTGGAAGCCGTCCCCGCAGCCCACGTCCAGAATGCGGGCGTCGGCCGGCAGGCCGCGCGTCCACCGCCGCAACCGCTTGGCCTCCAGCCAGCGCCGGACCTTGTACGCCAGCCCGAACTCCGCGGGGTCGAAATGGAAGGCGTGGTACGTGTCCGGGTAAATGCGGCTACCTTCGGACTCGGCCGGCCGCATGGCGAGATACAAGAGCGAACAGCGCCGGCACGTCACCGCCAAAAAAGTGTCCGGGCTGGTGCGGTACTCGAAGTCTTCGCCGACGCCGGTCGGGTCCACGTCTTCGACTTCGCAGAGGGGGCACAGGGCCGGCACCAACCGCAAGCCGGCCGGCTCCGGCGGTTCCGCCAGTTCACGGGCCGGGGCGGCGGCCGCGTGTCGCGGCGGGTCGCGGGTAATGACGGGACTCACGGATGCTCGTCTCAGGGTGGCGTCGAAGTCGTGTGGCGGCGGGTCGGTCGTCATCCAAATATCACCATAGCACCGCGATTGAGTAGACTCGCCCCCGTTCCGGGAAAAGTGAGGCGAATGTCGGAGCAGTTCAGGTGAGCGGTGAAAAAGGTGCCGGCCCGGAGCTCGGGGGCCGGAACCGAGCAAAGAATTTTTTGCCACGGATCGAACACGGATAAAACACGGATCCAGACCAAAAACCAAGACGGATGAAAACCGGATCGACACTGTCAGACACCATCACATCCCCAATGAACTGATGGGCCGTGTTCATCCGGTTTTTATCCGTCTTTGGATTCGGATTTCTGTTTTCATCCGTGCTTCGTCCGTGGTCGATCCGTGGCAACAAATTCTTGTTTGATGGCGGCCCGGTTTCTCCCCCTCTCCGCCGCGGAGAGGGGGCCGGGGGGCTTACAAGGGTAGGTTTCAGGCCGGGGCAGAGGGAAATTTAGGCGGGGGTCGCTGTTGGCATCCGTCGCAGCCCCCTCGGGGTCATCGTCGGCCGGCCGCGTTTGTTCGCCGACATCGAGAAAACGCGGCATGGTCGCACTATTGCGACTTCTGCCTGAATTCTTCGCTCTCGCCTGACCTACCCCTGTAAGGGCCGGGGGGTGAGGTTGCCTTTGACTCTCACGGACGAGACGCCATGCACTGGCTGCTGATCGGCTACATTTTCCTGATTATCGACCGGCCGTTCGAGGTCTGGCCGATGCTCGGCGACCTGCACGTCGAACGGCTCTACATGGCCGGCATCCTCCTCTATTGGCTGATGTACCCCGGTAAAAAATGGATCGCCAACCCGCAACACACGGCCTACTTCGCATTCGCCGCGGCCGTCGCCGTCTGCTGGCTGGCGTCGCCGTGGGCCGAGCAGGGGCAGGTCGTCGTCGAGAACTGGTTCCGCATCCTCGTCTTCTACGTCTTGCTCGTCACCTGCGTCAACGACGCCAAGGGCCTCAAGCGACTCGCGGCCGCCTTCCTCGCGGTGATGGCCGTCTACATGTTGCACTCACTGAAGGAGTACGCCGGCGGCCGGCACTCGTTCCGCATGGGCATCGTCCGCCTGCTCGGCGTGGACAGTTCGATGGGCGACCCCAACAGCTTCGGCGGCAGCATCGTGTTTTCCCTGCCGTTCGTCACCGCGTTCTGGAACGCCTGTCGTGGCAAGTGGGTGAAGGCTTCCTGCCTCGGCTACGTCGGCCTCAGCGCCGGGTGTATCATGCTGACGGGGTCGCGCTCGTCCTTCCTCGGCATGGTCGTGTGGGGGTCCATCGTTATCTTGCGCAGCCGGTACCGCTGGGCGGGCTTGGCTTCGATGACGTTGATCGCCCCGCTGATGTTCTTCACCCTGCCAGACTCACTGCAAAATCGCTTCGAGACGATCATCAACCCGGATGTCGGCCCGGCGAACGCCAAGGAGTCCGGCGAGGGCCGCATCGAAGGGTTCCTCACCGGCATGGACCTCATCATGGCTTACCCGGCCACCGGCGTCGGCCCCGGCTCGTGGCGGCCGGCGACGGGGAGCAAGATGGAGTCTCACAATCTCTATGGGCAACTGTGCGGCGAGATGGGCCTGTTGGGCGTGTGCTGTTTCCTCGGCATTCTCGCGTGTTTCTGGGCCAACTGGCGGTGGTTCAAGAGCCAGCCGGCGGCCAAGTGGGCGGCCGACCGATTCCCGCGAGAGTTGGCCGGGTCCGTCATGATGGACGTGTTTCTGCTTTTGCTCATGGGGAACTTCTCGCACAATTTGTTCCGTCATAATTGGCTGTGGTTCGGCGGCTTCCTCGTCATTGCCCGGCATGTGGCGTCTCGGCAGGCCGTGGCGGCGATCATGCCGCTGCGATTCCGTTACCCGCAACGGGTGCAGGCGTGGCGGGTGCGGGTCGCCTAGCGACCTATTTTGGGCGAACGGCTGTCACCGCCGCGGGGGGGCGGGGTTGGAGTCCCGCCTTCTCATGTGGTTCGGACGCCAAGCACCACAACACCGCTTTTTTACGACATCTTCGGTTGTCCGCCGGATCGGCCCAGTCCAATTGGGTCAAAACTGGGTCAATCCGGCCGCTCCACGGGGCCCTCGCCCAACGCCGCCTCTCCGGTCACCCCTCCGTATCGCCCTTGGGTCGGCCGCCCAGCGCGCGGTGGGCCGCATTGCCGCCGTCGAAGCAAACACTCTCCAGTCGTCTCCCGCGACCGCGTCACTTTAAGTTTGACGCGGCGGCCGGCCGGCAACAGGTTCTTGCCGACGAGCCACTTGACGATCTGCTTCAGCGTCGTCAGTTCGAGGCAGACGGTGTCCTCGACCAACCCGGCTTCTTCCAGGGTCTTGGCGTAGCCGTTCAAGACGGCCTCCGTCACCAAGGCCCAGTGACATGAGCGTCGTGATTACAACCGAATAGTCCCCCCGCCGCCCATCCGCGAGGCCGAACCACTCGGATTCGGGAGATTTGGGCAAATGGGTCGCGCGCAATGGCAGAGTGGCTGGCAGGGCTTCACAACTCCTTCACAATCGGGTGGAGTTGTCTGCTTGGCGAGTGGCCGCGGTGGGACTCGAACCCACCGACGTAAACCCTGAGAAAACAAGCGAAAACCGCAAATCGTCCGCGACAGCCGACGCACAATCCGACTCAGTTTTCACGAATCCCCCTTCGGCCGCCATTTCCCTTCTGGCGAAGTTGGCCGCCGGGTTGACCACTGAGGAACGGGCCGCACTTGCCCGGATGCTCGTGGGGGGCGAAGGGGGATAGCCGAAGGACTCGTGACAAGCGGGAACCCGGTTGTTCACGACTTATCGCGGGGCCGTCCTCCCCCTATTCCCTTCGCCCTTCGCATCCTTTGCCAAAGGGCAAAGTATCGCGAATCACTACTGTCCGGCTAAACTCTGACCAAATCGCATGATCTTGCGTATTTTCAGGTCTTTCGACAGGATCTTCCGCGCGCACGATTTCAAAAATCCCCGACAATTCCACTTGGTCATCGCCCGCTCACCCCTGTTCGAGTGCTTCGCCGACCAGCCGGAGGCGTTCGTGTACGGCCGGGCGTCCCTGCCCGAGGCGGCGGCGGCGCGGCGGGCCAAGCGGGAGGCGGGCTGGCGGCCGACCGCCGACTGGAACACGGGCGGCACGCCGGTGATCGGGGCTGTGGCGGGGTTCCTCGCCGCATGCGTGACCTTCCGCCGCGCGAAGCCCGCGCCGGGGGCCGGACGGGATTGACGTGACGAGCCGCCCCCGTCCCGACAATGGACGCGGGCGGATTTGAGAGACCGGTGACACCGGGCAGGGACACCGCCGATGAGAAGCAGCCATGAGTTACGATGGCGAAATGCTGGAAGTCCTTCCCGGTCCGGCCCCGGATCAGATTGAACCCCTGCTGGGCCTGTCGCCGGAGGGGATAGCGAAGCTCGTCCTTTGGCTGCTGGTCGAAGAAGCCTTACGCGGCCGCCTGGCCGCCCTTCGCGCCAAAATCTCCCCGCGCAGCCAATTGAGCGCGAGGGCGAACTCCTCGTCTCGATGGCCTTCGGGGCCGATTGGTTCAACCGCAGCCGGCGGGAGCGGATGTTGCCGGGCAGGGGGATGAGTTTCTTTTCGGCCAGGCGGCTGATGAACTGCTTGGCCGTCATGAGGAGCGTGTGGGCGTAGGCGGGGGAGTATTTATTCCCGCCGACTTGGAATGACAGGTGGGAGAAGTAGGCTTCGAGCTTCGCCTCGTCGATGGCGTCCACGGGCGTCGCCTCCCCGATCCAGTCGCGGAAGATGCCGACGGCCCGGCAGTAGCTGTCGAAGCGGCCCTCGCTCATCTGGCCGGACTTGCAAATGTTGCGGAGGAAGTCCTGCCACGCCTTCACCTGGGCTCCCACCGTCCGGTCGGCCGGGGCGGGCGTCTCGGTCGCGGCGACCATCGTGTCGGCCTGGCCCTTGATCTTCCGGTACTGGCCGGGGCCGACCATCGAGTCGACCAGCTTCTCGCGGCTGGCCTCGTCCAGTTGCTGCCAGTCCTGCACCATCATCCACACCTTGAAGGCGTTGGCCCGGACTTCCTCTTCCGTGGGCGGGACGGTGGCGATCTCCGTCAGCTTCTTTTCCCACCACGCGTTGGCGGCGGCGATACTGGCGTCCCGCGTCTCGGCGCAGTTGAGCTGGCGGCAGGACACGGCGTACATTTTGCCGCCGAGCTTCTTCATCCACCGCTTGCCGGCCGGAACCCACGTCAGCAGTGATTTTTTCGGCATCGGATGCCTCCCGAAGAGAGTTCGGCGCGGGCGCGCGGAAAATGCCCCGCCTCTCGCCGAGGTCGAATCTGTAAACCCGCTGTAAACCCGAATGCTGTATCAGTAATGGTAGCGCGAGGGGAACGGCTTGTGAACCGATTTGTAAACGTTTGTAAACCAAAGGGGAGATTTTCGGGAAGATGGTTTACAGGCACGAAAAAATCCGCTTGCGCGGCTCGTGTCGTAAACCCTTATGTAGTAAGCGTTTTAGCGGAGAGGGGGGGATTCGAACCCCCGGTACAATTTCTTGCACACAGCATTTCCAGTGCTGCACAATCGGCCGCTCTGTCACCTCTCCAGAAACGGAAATGATACTTTCGGGCCGGGGAACGTCAACGGCCCGGCCGTCGCGGCTCAGGTCAGGGTGATGTCGTGCTGGCTGAGGCGTTCGTAGCCGGCGGAGGTGATCCGGTAGTTGTGCTCAATGCGGATGCCGCCGATGCCGTCCACATAGACGCCGGGTTCGAGCGTGACCACGTCGTTCTCTTGAAGCGTCTCGGTCGCCTGGCGGACGATGTACGGGGCCTCGGGGTGGCCCAACCCCAAGCCGTGGCCGGCGTGGTGGGGGAACTGGTCCGCGAGGTTGTTGTCGGCGAAGGAATTCCGCACGGCGTCATACACGACGCGGCACGACTGGCCGGCCCGCAGTTGGGCCTCGCCGGCGGCCATCGCGGCGACGCAGGCGTTGGAGAGGCGGGTTTGGTCGTCAGTCGGCTCGCGGCCGATCACCAGCGTGTTCGTGAAGTCGCTGCGGTAGCCTTGGATGACGACGGAGAAGTCGAGGATCAGCATGTCGCCGTCCTTGAGGACTTGCCGGGAGGGCGGGCCGCCGCGCCGCGCCGGGCCGGGGGAGACGGCGAAGTCGCCGTAGAGGATTAACGGCTTGCCGGCCGTCCGCGAGCATTCGGCGAAGATGCCGTTGTACACGTCCAGTTCCGTCATGCCGGCCTCGGCGTTGGCCCGGCCCCAGTCTTGGCCGGCCCTGCCGACGCTCATGCACTCTTTCAATTGGTCGATTTCATCCGGGTATTTCGCCCGCCGAAAGTCGTGCATGGCGGCGAATAGGGCCGGGGCCAGCGGGTCGCCGAGCGAGTCGTGTACGCGACCGCCGTTCTGTTGCACCACGGGGATCAGTACGCCGCGGCGGTCGCCGAGGCCGGCCGAGACGCCGTCGTACCACGGCAACACGACGCGCTCATCGACATGAGCTTGCCGGACGGATTCCGGCAGGCGCTTTTCGTGGTGAATGGTGGCGTGGCCGTCCGGCCGGATCACCAGCAAAGCCCCGTAGTCGCCCCCGAGACTGAACGGGTCCACGTAAAAATTGGCGAAGTAGCGCAGGTGAATCGGGTCGGCCAGCGCCAACGCGCCCGGGTGGTTTAAGCGGGAGAGCAGGGCGAGGCGGCGGGAACGGCAACCGTCGGCGGTGAGCATACGCGGGCCTCCACGGGCGGAAATACTTGGCCCGCGCGTTGTCACGGGCCGGGGGGTCACGGTAAGGATGAGTGTATGGCCCGCCCCGCGAGTGACCGATGAACAACCTGTTGGACCGGCGCGAAGTGCGGATCCGCCGCATGTTCGACGGCATCGCCCCGAAGTACGACCTGCTGAACCACCTCCTCAGCCTCAACATCGACAAGGCGTGGCGGCGCCGCGTCACGCGCATGGTCCCCGCGACGGACGGCCCCGTTCTCGACATGTGTACCGGCACCGGTGACTTGGCGTTGGCCTACCACCGAGCGACCGGCGGCACGGTTCCCATCGTCGGTGCCGACTTCGCCGGGCGGATGCTGGAACGGGCCGTCAAGAAATCCGCGAAGAAGGGGGCCGGGGACATCCGTTATGTGCAGGCGGACGCCCAGTGTTTGCCGTTCGCGGACAACTCGTTTGAAGTGGTCACCGTCGCGTTCGGGCTGCGCAACGTCACCGACCCCATGAAGGGCCTCGCGGAGATGGCCCGCGTCTGCCGGCCGGGCGGGCGGGTGGCCGTGCTGGAATTCTCCAAGCCGCGGCACTGGTTCCTCGGCCGCATGTACCGCGGTTACTTCCGCTACTTGTTGCCGTGCGTCGGCCAAATGGTCTCGAAGAGCAAGGAGAACGCTTACACCTACCTGCCCGAGAGCGTGCTGACGTTCCCCGACGGCGAGGAACTGGCCAAGCGAATGCGAGAAACGGGCTTGGTCGAAGTCACGCACACGCCGTTCACCTTCGGCGTCGCCACCCTGTACGTCGGCAAGAAGCCCTGACTTCCCTACGCTATCCCTATCGACCGCCACACTCCCGCAGGACGTTTCGGCATGACCGGAGACGACACCCACGCCCGCCCCGCGGCTCCCCTGTTGGTCCGCGCCGCCCGCGGCGAGGCGGTCGAGCGGCCGCCGGTGTGGGCGATGCGGCAGGCGGGGCGGTGGGATCCGGAGTTCCAGAAAGTGCGGGCGGGACTCGGCTTTTACGAGTTCTCCGAGAACGTCCAACGGGCCGCCCAAGCGTCGCTCTGCCCCAAGCGGTTCGGGGTGGACGGCATCATCCTCTTCTACGACATCACCACGCTCCCCGTGTCGATGGGGTTGCCGTTCCAGTTGAAGCCTAACCTCGGCCCCGTGCCGGACCGGCCGATCCGCTCCCGCGAGGACGTGTTGAAGCTGGCCGCGGACCCGGACCCGGCAAGTTACGCGCACATCATCGAACTGTTGCGCACGGTGAAAAAGGAACTTAACGGGGAACTTCCCGTGCTGGCGTTCGCCGGCGCCCCGTTCACCGTGGCGGCGTACTGCATCGGCACCGGCAAGCACATGGCTGCGACCCGTCAATTCGCCGCCGACCAGCCGGCCGCGTGGAAACTCCTGCTCCGGCGCATCAGCGGGGCGACCGTCGGGTTCCTGAACACGCTGATCGCCGAGGGGGCGGCCGTGTACCAATTGTTCGACTCGTGGGCCGGTGACCTCACGCCCGAGGAGTACGAGGAGTGGGCGCAGCCGTACCACCAGGAAATTCTCGCGGGCGCGACCGGCGTGCCGCGCGTGCTGTTCGTTAAGGAAAACCCGTTCCTCGACCGGATGTGTCACTCGGGGGCCGAGGTGATTAGCTTGGGCAGTTGCCACGACCTCGCGGCGGCCCGGCGCGACTACCCGAATTTGATCTTCCAAGGGAACGTGGACCACGACATCTTGAAAGACGGCACGCCCGAGCAAGTGACGGTCGACGTGCGCCGGTGCCTCGCCGAGGGCGGGGGCAACCGGCACATCGTCAATTTGAACCACGGGGTGGACAAGGCCACGCCGGTCGCCAACTTCGAGGCGTATGTGCGGGCGGCCAAGGGCGGGTAAATTCTCCCGGCCGGCGAACACCTTTTGGCGGCGGGTCGTAGTATATTGTAATACCCTCTCCGTATTGGGCCATCTGATGATCTCTCGTCGCCATTTTCTCGCCGGCGTCGCCGGCCTGCCGTTCGCCGCCGGTTGCTCGTTGAAATCCGTGGCGGCCGACGAGTGGGCGTCCGCGGGCGGCAAGAAGAAGGCGCTGGTCAGCTTCCCCGGCCTGTATAGTTTCGCCGCGGCCGTCGGCGGGGACGACGTGGCGGTGAAGTCGCTCACCACGACGCGCGGGGTCCACTTCCACGGCGAGATCACCGAGCGCGAAATCCTGCTGGCCAAAGGCTGCGACGTGTTCTTGACGAACGGCTTGGGGCTGGACGAGTACATCGTGAAGAAGCTGGAGAAGCCGGCCGCGAACCAGAACTGGAACGTCGTCGTCCTCGGCAAGGCCATCGACGAAGACTCGCTGCACGAGGGGGAGTGCAAGCACGACCACGCCGCCGGCCAGCCGCACGACCACGGCTTCGACCCGCACGTCTGGCTCGGCACGGGGCCGGCGAAGAAGATGGTGGCGGCCGTCCGCGACGAGTTCAAACGCCTCGACCCGCCGCACGCGGCGAACTTCGACCGCCGGGCCGGCGAGTACCTCAAGAAACTGGATGCGCTGGAAGAGTACGGCAAGGGCCTCTTCGCCGCGAAGGCCGAGAAGAAGTTCGTCACGTTCCACGACTCGCTGCAATACTTCTGCGAGTCCTACGGCCTCAAGGTGGGCGGGGTGATCGAGACCAAGGAGGGCGTCGAGCCGACGGCCGACGACATCGCCGAGGTCGTGAAGAAGTGCCAGAAGCAGAATATCCGCGTGATCGCCGTCGAGCCGCAGTTCCCGCGGACCACGTCGGCCCGCGTCATCCGCGACACGCTGCAGAAGGCGAAGGACAACCCCATCGACGCCCAGTTCGCCGGCGTGGACACGCTGGAGACGGCCGACGAGGCTGAGCTGACCGCGGACCTGTACGAGCGGACGATGCGCGAGAACCTGGCCAACCTGGCCGCCGTGCTGAAATGACCCCAGTCCTCGCCTCCCTCCGTAACCTGACCGTCTCGCTCGGCGGCCGCCCGATCCTCACCGGGGTCACGGCCGACATTTTGCGGAACAAGATCACCGCGCTCATCGGACTGAACGGGTCCGGCAAGTCCACGCTCTTGAAGGCCCTGATCCGCGAAATTCCGCACCGCGGCGAGATCAAGTACTTCTGCGGCCACGACCACACGCGGCCCCGGCCGGACCACGTCGGCTACGTCCCGCAGCGGCTGGCCGTGGACGCCCGGCTGCCGCTGACCGTGCGCGAGTTCTTCGCCCTCTCGCTCCAGCGCCGGCCGCTGTTCCTCGGCGTCGCCCGCCGCGTCAACGAGACGGCCGCCCGACTGCTCGCGCGGGTCGGGGCAGGGCACCTGCTGAACCGGCCCGTCGCCAAGCTGTCCGGCGGGGAACTCCAGCGCGTGTTGCTGAGTCTGGCCTTGGACCCGAACCCCGAGCTTTTGCTCCTCGACGAGCCGGCGGCCGGGATCGACTTCGCGGACCAGAAGCCCTTCTACGACCTCCTCGCGGACATCAACCGCAAGCAGGGCGTCTCCATCCTGATCGTCTCGCACGACATCTCCATCGTCAGCGAACACGCCCACCATGTGCTGTGCCTGCAAAACGGCAAAGTCGTCTGCCAAGGCCCGCCGGGGGAGGTGTTGACCGCGGACGTGATGGGCGCGACCTTCGGCCAAGGCAAACGGCTCTACGGCCACGACCACGCGGATGATTTTCCGTGCGACCACGACGACGGGTGCGGGCATTCGCACGGGAATTGATCCGCGCCTGTCTGGTGAGCCGCGACGCGGAGGCTTTGCGGAGAGGAGCGCGTCCCGCGGCCGTCACCCGTGTCAGAAGCCAATGGACTTCGGTGACGGCCGGCGAACGCGCTCCGCTCCGCAAAGCCTCCGCGTCGCGGCTCACCAGACATACCCGCCCGGCAGTTCACGCCGCGCGGCTGACACTACCTACCCTCCAGTAACGAAAAAACCCCGGCAACGAGGCCGGGGTCTCATGTCACTTCTGAAAACCTACCAATATCACTCGCCGCCGGGGATCAGGTCGAGTTTCACCCGCATCTGGCTCGACCCCGAGTCGAAGACTGGGGCGGCGCTGACGTGGGCGGTGCCGTCGGCCTTGATGGTCGTCGTGGCCCGGATGTCCACCCCGACGGTCTTGTTGGTCATGAACCGCGTGGACCACGACAGGTCGCCGTGCCGCTTGTCCCCGGCCGCGACGGCGTCCGAGGTCACGCTCTTGGACGACGACCCGGTCCCGCCGGCCATGCCGGACGTGTTGGACAGGCCGACCGACCCGTTGCCGTTCATCAGCGAGCGAATCTTATTCTGGAGTTGCACGTTCGACTCCGACTTCACCGAGTACCGCGCCATGTCCTGCGGGGCGGGGAGGACGGCCAACTCTTGCCGGCGGCCGGCGTCGAGGGTGACGACGACTTCGGTCGCCGACCCGACCTTCACGGTCATGTATTCCACGGTCTCGTCCGGCATCCCTTGGTGCTTGGTCACCTTCACGGTGGCCTTGTCGCCGAGGGTGGCGCCCCACACCTTGTCCACCGTCACCACGTACTTGCCGGAATAGCCCTGGGCGGCCGTGTAGATTTCGCTGTGGGAGTCGTCCTTCTGGTCGAACAGGTCGGACATCAGCGACCCGCCGGCCGGGGTCATGGGCTGGAGCGGCGAACACTGGCTGCCGATCGGCTCGGTCACGCGGAGGTCGAGGTCGGCCTTGCCGGCCCACATCAATTCGATCACCAAGTCCCGCCGGCGGTCGGCCTCGATGATGGCCGAGAGCTTGTCGGCGTCGGCCTTCTTGTTGGTCGAGCCGAGTTTCTTCACCATGTCCGAAAGGTGGGCGCGGGCCTTGGCGTGCAGTTCGCCCCGGTCGCTCGGCCAGTCGCGGCTCAGGAGGCCGGTCGCGGCGAAAGCCGACAGGTCGTAGGTCGCGTCCATCTTCGGGTTGTTGGCACAGGCCAACGCATGGACGTAGGCGTCCGGCACGTTCGGCTCCAGCTTGGCCGCCACCTTGCACAGCTTGGCGGCCGCGTCCGGCTGGCCGAGGCGGTTCAGGGCTTGGGCCACGTCGAGGTAGGCGTGCGGGCTGCTGGCGTCCAAGTCAACCGCGGACACGTACGCCCGTTCGATGTCTTCCGCGGACCCTTGGCTTTCTTCCAAGGCAATGGCCAAGGCGTCTTGGTACCACCGCTCCGGCGTGATGCCGGTCCGGAGGCTGGCCTTCAGCAGTTCGGCGGCGTGCTTGAACTCTCGCCCCTTCACCAGGAAGTCCGCACAGGCGATGATCGCCCCCGGGTCGCGGACCCCGCGGTCGATGGCCTGCTTCCAAATCCGCTCGGCGTCCAAGGCCGTGCCCGGCTTGGGGAGCTTCGGCGCCTGGGCGCTGACCACCACATTCGCGGGCGGCGGGACGAGCGGCCCCTTGACGGCCGGCCGCGACGGGTCGAGGGGCTTCGGGAAGTCCCCGGCCAGCTTGCGGCCGTCCGGGTTGGCGGCGGGCAGGCCGGCCATGCCTTCTTTGGCTTTCAGCGGCAGCACGCCCGAGGTGCGGTGCATGCGGGACCGGCCGTAGATGACGATGGACCGCGTGTTCATGCTCAGGGACAGCTTGTTCAACTCGGCCTGCGGGTGCGGCTCGGCGGCCACCAATTCGCCTTGTCCGGAAACGAGCGGCTGGTTGGGGTCGTTCGGGTTCAGGCCGAGCAGTTGCCCCTTGGCCTGCGAACTGTTGCTGATGTCCGGGTCCCAGTAGCCGGGGTCAACCACGGTTTGGATCAGGATGATTAACTCCGTCGCCGGCGGGGTGGACGACGAGCCGTTCTGGCCGCCGCCGCCGAAGGAGAAGCCCCCCCCGACTTGGCCGAACTGATTGTTGGCCCCGCCGAACCCGGCCAGCCCTTGGCCCCCGCCGTTCCCGTTGAAGGCTTGGCCGGCGATGTTGGCGTTTTGTTGTTGCCCGCCGCCGCCTTGCCCGCCGCCGTTGTTGAAGCCGTTGCCCCCGCCGTTGCCTTGGGCTTGGAAGCCGTTGCCCCCGCCGAACGTCTGGGCGCCGCCGAGCGAGAAGACTTGCCCGAGGACTTGGAGGTTCTGGGCGAGCGACAGGGTGTTCACGGCGTTCGGGATCGGCACAATCAAGTCTTCCACCGGCAGCACCTTGAAGACTTTGGTCGTCTTCGCGTAGTCCACCGGGACGATTTCCAAGTAGTCCGGGGTAATCCAGAAGGCCCAGCCGGCCTGCCGCAGCACCGTGTCCAGCACCGTCTTGAACGTGATTTCCCGCAACGTCTCGTTCTCGTTCACCGTCTTGAGGGCGGCGAGATTGACGTCGGTTTCCTTCAACATCGTCTTCGCGTCGGTCGCGTTGGGGAACGTGTTGTAGTTCACGTACAGCTTGATATCCGTCTTCATCTTGGTGCTGATGAGGTCTTGCAGGATCGACAGCACCAGCCCGAGCTTGTACTGCGGCTCCGTCAACGACGTAAGGTCCAGCGTCTGGTTCATCGCGCTCTGGAGAATCGAGAAGCGCTGCTTCTGCCGCGGGGTGAAGTCGCGGTCGAAGTCCGTGGAGGAGAACTCGCGGCGGCGCGTCGTCAGTTCCCGCCACACCTTGGCCGGCGGGAAGTGGACGGCCGGCTCGTCGGGGTAGGGCATGTGCGACTTTTCGACTTCCATCATGGTCAGCAGGAACCGGTCTTCCCGCAGGCGGACCAGTTCGCGGAAGTCGCGGTAGTTCGAGCCGGCCTGCCCGATGCGTTCCACGGCAAGCGTCTCGATGGGCACCGGCCGGCCTTCGTTAACGTGTTCGTTCTCCATCACCAGCGCCTCCCGGTACGCATCTTCGTAGCGGGCCTGGTTCATGAGCGTTGTAAAGTTGCGGATCCGCTCGCGGATGCGTTCCTCGCGGGCCACGCCTTGGTCGGCGACCATCAGGCGTTGGCGGGCGCGGGCGATCTTCTCGTTCTCCTCGGCCTTGGCCCGGACGATGGCGTCGCCGCGCGACCCCACGTCCGTGAGCAGCAGGTCGATGCGGTTCAGCAACTTCTGCCGAGACGCTTCGCTCAGGTCGCCGACCACGCGGACGGTGTCCCGCTGGGCGACCAGCAGGTCCTTGGCGCTCTTCGGGTCGCCGCTCTTGAGCAGGTCGCGGGCGCGGGAGAGGGTCTCGTCCACGGCCACGTTGGTTTGTTGCTCGCGGATCTTTTGCTTGGCCTCTTCCTGCCGCAACAGTTGGTTCGGGTCGGCGGCCGGCGCCGGCTCTTCCTTCGGGGCGGGCAGGGCGAGGGGCGCGCCCTTCGAGTCAACCTTCGGCTCTTGCACCAGTTGGTTTACGTTCACGCGCTCGCCTTGAGCGGTGCGGATGGTGGCTTTCTTGATGTCTTCGAGACTGATCTCGCCCTTTTCCAATTTGCCGGAGAGCTTGAGGCCGGACTTCGTTCGCGGGTCTTCCGGGTCGAGCTTGGCGGCGGCCTCGTAGAGGTTCTTCGCCACGTCGAACTTTTTCACGCCCAACGCCCAGTCGGCCTGTTCGAGGAATTCCTCGCGGGCCAGCCGGGTCGTTTCAAATGCCATGGCCAGCGTGCGGTCGGCCCGCAGCATGGCCGGCGCGTCGATTTGGCCGGAGTCGCGCCATTGCGAGACGACGGAGCCGAGGAAGTAGTTGTCCGCGGCCGGCGCGGGGACCGCGATGCTCACTTTGGCGGTGGCCGGGATGCCTTGCACCTTGCCGTCGAGCGCCAGTGTCAGTTCGGCGGGGACTTTGCCCTTCTCGAACCGGCCGACCACCAGCGTCGGCACGTCGGCCCGCAGCGGCGGCAACTTGCCCGGGTACACTTCGGCCGGCGCTTGGGCGAACATGGCCGTCGCCCCGCACAGGACAGGCACGCCCATCGACTGGTGGAAGCGGGCGGCCACGCTCTTAACGATCGCCGGTTGGTCCGCGGTTTGGTCGTCGTTCACCCGCAGGACGGTCCCGCCGGTGCCACTGACCATCGTGTGGATGTTGCGGGCGTTCGACGGCAGGCCGAGCGGGACGGCGTAGAAGGCGATGTTTTGGGTCCGCAGGTCGTCCGCGACGGCGAAGCGGGTCTTTTCGTCCAGAGGGTTCAGGGCGCTCTCGCCGTCCCCGAGGTACAGAATCACTTGCTGGCGTGTGGCTTTGCCGTCGAACCCCTTGGCGACGCGCTCGAGCGTCCCCTTGAGGTCAACGGCCCCCGAGCCGTACTCGGCGTCCAAGGCGACCAGAGCCGCCTTCGCTTGAGCCGGGGTTCTCATGGCGCCATCGCCGAAGAGGTTGCGGGTGGTCCGCGGCGTGTTGACAACCCAAACCGAAATGCGGTCGGACTCGTTGGCGGTCGCGATCACCTCGCGGGTGATCATGCGGGCCGTCTCCAGCGGGTTGCCCGCCTGGCTGGCCGTGGTGTCAACCAAGATGGCGATGTCCCGCGGCCGCACCGCGACGGCGGGGAGGTCCGGCTTCACTTGGATCGCGAAGAACGTCTGCCCGTCCCGCGTCTCGTAGGTGACGGCCGGGCGGTTGGTGAACTTGCCGACGACCCCCTCCGAGAAGACTTTCCCGGCCTTGACGGCGGGGGGCGCGGCGGGCTTGCGGGAGGCGTCCCCCCACACGGCGGCGCTGGTGACGACGCCGGCGAACGCCAGCGTGGCTGAAAACCACTTGAGCCGTTTGAGAAAGGTCATGGACCTGGCTCTCCTGAACGGGCCTGTCCGCGATATTCCCATCGCCGGACGGTTATGATAATGGGGTGCAATGAAGATTGTACACGACAAGTGTTCCTGTCCGCCAGAGGCGCCGACAGTTTCCCCCTGACACGATCTTCACCAATTCCAACAAGAACTCAAGCCATTCGTTGGCGGGAATGCGCGCCGGGCGCGGCCGGAAACGGATTCGACTGTCTCATTCGGCACAGTCCGCCCAAATGGGCGGTTCGATTTGACTTGCGCAATCCGCACATTAAGGTTCTCTTGTGGCGGGATGCCCGATCGTACACACGTCGGCGCCACCGCCCGGCCAGGACGCGGCCTGAAATTTCCCTCGGGACTACGAAAACAGAGGCCCCCATGGCCAACGAACCGACTCGACTCACCACCGCGGACCTCCGGCGGCGACTCCACGCGGCGCCATCCGCCTCCCCGCTGACGTTCCCGGACGACCCGGCCCGCCAAATGGCCCCGGCGGGCCGGTCCTCCGGCGGCAGTCGCTACGGCGACCCGATGGACCTCACGCCGGTGGCGCTGGCCTACGAGGCCACGCAAGCCTTGGAACTCAACCATCCCACGCCCGTCCCCGCCCGGCGGTCGAGCCACTTGCTCCAACGGCCGGCATTGCCGACCGCCGGCAGCGTGTCGATGCCCACGCCGCGCTCGGACCCGATGATGCACCTGCCCAACGCGGGGTACGACCACGGCGTCGTGGAGCAACTTCAAGCCGAGAACCAACAGCTCAATCAACTGCTCGACGAAATGCGGCAATTGCTGCAAGAAGCCAGCGAGCAGCAGGAAATCCTGCAAACAGAAGTAAATACGGTCAACGAGGCGTTCGGCGCCGCCCAAGTCCGGATGGCGCAACTAGACGAGATCGTCAACACGAAGCCGAAGACGCGCGGCGAACTCGAAGAGTGGTCCGACGAGTTGGAGCGTGAAAGCTCGCAACTGACGCAGCAGAAAAATCTGATCAACGCGGACCGCCGGCAACTCCAAGAGGACGAAATGTCCTTGGAGAAGCAAATGCGGCAGATGGAAGTGGGCATGGCCCGCGAGCGGGCCATGCTGGCCCGGCAGGAAACCGAACTGAAGCGTCTGAGCGCTGAGGTGCAACGGGAAATCGAGGCGATTCAGCGTGGCGACGCGGGCCTGCGGGACCGCATGGCGACGTTCCACCGCCGGCACGCGGAAGCCATGGGAATCGCCGGCGCCGGCCACCCGGTCGCCCCCAGCCACGCGGGCTTCAACCCCGGGCTTCCGACGGCTCCCATGACGACGGGGCCGTCCGCCCCCACGCCGACGCCAAAGAAGAATGACACCACGGGCCTGCTGCGGAAGCTCTTCCGCTCCGGCGAGTGACAAAAATTCGTTGACCTTCGAGCGGGCGGGGTTCATCCCCGCCCGCTTTTGTTTTTCCGGCCACGCGCGCAATTTTCATATCACGCCCGTCGTCACCGGGCTACAATCGACGCTCACTGACCGTTTCTCCCCCGTGCGGCCCCATGATCTGCATCACCGTCTCTCAGGAATCCCGGCGCATGGCCCTTGTGGACATGCTGAACGCGGCCATGCTCGGGGCCGACCTGATCGAGGTTCGGCTCGACCGCTTCGAGAAGGACGCCAACTTGGCCGAGCTGATGACGGCTAAGAAGAAGCCGATCCTCTTCGCCTGCAAGCGTACCGAGGACGGCGGCCAGTGGCAGGGGACGGAGGACGAGCGGACGATGCTCCTGCGCGCCGCGGTCATGGCCAAGGCCGACTACGTGGACATCGAAATGGACGCCGCCGACGGCGTCCGGCCGTTCCCGACCTACAAGCGCGTCATCTCGTACACGAACCTCGCCGGGACGCCGAAAGACCTCGCGGACATCTACGCCGCGATGCAGGCGAAGAAGCCGGACGTCATCAAGCTGACGTGCAAGGCCGACACGCCGGAGGAGGCGTGGCCGCTGGTTCAGATATTGAACAAGCCGCCCGTGCCGACGGTCGTGGTCGGGCTGGGGCCGTCCGGGCTGATGCTCTCCCTGCTCGGCCGGAAGATCGGCGCCCCGTGGGTGTCGGCCGCGCTGGAAAAGGGCATGGAGGCGTACCCCGGCCAGGCGACCGTCCGCGACTTCGACGAGATTTACCGCTACCGCGACATCGGCAAGCCGACCAAGTTCGTCGGCGTCACCGGCGACGGGGACCGGCCGCGGCTGCTCGCGGGGCTGCTGAACACGGCCTTCGCCAAGTTGGAGTCCCCGCTCCGCGTGCTGCCGCTGCCGGTCGGGAACTGGAAGCTTTTCCGCAAGATCATCGACGCCGTGCGCTTGCAGGCGGTTCTCTTGGACGACATCGCGACTGATGGCCTGCACGAGATCGCCGCCTACGACGACAGCGCCAAACTCCCCGTCGCCGCGGCCGACAGTCTGTTCCCGGTCGAGGGGGGCTGGCGGGCGAGCAACACGCTCGGCGAGACCGTCGTGAATGCCCTGCACGCGCTGATGACTGACCGCGGCCACCCGGACGGGATCAAGGGCCGGTCCGTCTTGCTCGCGGGCGTCGGGCCACTGACGAAGATGATGGTCCCCGCCCTGAAAGTGGCCGGGGCAACACTGATGTGGGCGAGCAAAAACAAGGACGCCGTCGCCGGGGCGGCGGCCACGTTCGGCGGCCGGCAAATGATTTGGGAGGCCGTCTACAACACCAGCCACGACATCCTGATCGTCGGCCGGGACGGCGACCGCGAAACGGAGACCACGCTGCACCCGGGGTATCTAAAACCCGGCATGTGCGTCGCCGACTTGTTGAGCGGCCAGACGCCCTCGAAGTTTCTGCAAGACGCCAAGGACCGCGGGTGCGGCGTCGTGTCCCCGCGCCGCCTGCTGGTCGAGCGGGCGCGCGAGGCGGTGCGTCACCTCACCGGCGAGACGGTCGATGCGGCCCCCTTGGAAGAAGCGCTGGCCGAATGGGTTGGGGACGAGGAGTAATCGAAAAGCCGTATTCGTTTAGCCGCGACGCGACGATTCGGAGCGGAGCGCGGGCTGAAACCTAATGGCAACTAACCACAGAGGCACAGAGGACACGGAGAAGACAAAAACCGAGCAAAGACATTCCTCTCAATATTCCTTCTCGACATTTCTCTTCTCTGTGTCCTCTGTGCCTCTGTGGTTAGTCCGTTTATTTGGGAGCAGGCCCGCGCTCCACTCCGAAGCGTCGCGTCGCGGCTAAACGAATCCGACAAATTACACCGCCGGGACCGCCTCGTGCGACACGTGGTCGCTCGGCTTCATTCGCGGTCGCACTTGCCGGAGGGCGATGCGGTTGATGACTTGCAAGAATGCCTGCGCGCTGGCCTCGATGACGTTCGTGTTGACGCCGCGGCCGCTGAGTTTGCGGTTCTCGTACTCCACCTCCACGACCGCTTCTCCTTGGGCGTCCAGCCCGCCGGTCACGCTGCGGACGCGGTAGTCCGTCACCTTGAGGTCGATGCCGGTGCCGCGCTGGATGGACTTCAGCACGGCGTCCACCGGGCCGTCGCCGACGGCCGGCTCGCACACGCTGCGGCCGTCCGCGTGCTTGAGCGTCACGGCGGCGACGGGCGGGACGCCGAAGCTGGCGCTGCACGTGAAGTTCACGAGCGTCCACGCCTCGCTGGTGCCGGCGTGCAGTTGGTTCTCGACGAGCGCCTCAATGTCCGCGTCGTAGATGCTCTTCTTGCGGTCGGCTAGCACCTTGAACGCCTCGAAAATCCGCTGCACCTGCCCCTCGTCCACGGTGTACCCGAGGTCGGTGATGCGGGCCTTGAGCGCGTGCCGGCCGCTGTGCTTGCCCAGCACCAAGTCCGTGGACGGGATGCCCACATCTTCCGGGCGCATGATCTCGTAGGTGCTCGGGTTTTTCAGCATCCCGTCTTGGTGAATGCCGGCCTCGTGGGCGAAGGCGTTCTGCCCGACGATGGCCTTGTTCCGCTGCACCTGCATCCCGGTGACCATCGACAATTTTCGACTCGTCGGGACCAACAGCTTGCTGTTGATGCCGGTGGTCAGTTGGTAGAAGTCCTGCCGGGTCCGCATGGCCATGACAATTTCTTCGAGGGCCGTGTTGCCGGCCCGCTCGCCGATGCCGTTGACGGTACACTCCACTTGCCGGGCGCCTTCGGCCAGCGCGGCCAGGGAGTTGGCGACGGCCAGCCCGAGGTCGTTGTGGCAGTGGACGCTGAACACGACGTTCTCGGCCCCGCGCACGGTCTTCTTCAAGTAGCGGATGATGTCCGCGTAGTGGGACGGGACGGCGTACCCGACGGTGTCCGGGATGTTCAGCGTGGTGGCCCCGGCCTCGACGGCTTTCTCGCAAACCTCGGCCAAGAAGTCCAACTCGGTGCGGGCGGCGTCCTCGGGGGAGAACTCCACGTCGTCGCAGAAGGTTTTGGCGCGGGCGACGCCCTCGACGGCCCGGCCGATGATCTCCTCCCGCGTCATTTTCAGTTTGAACTCGCGGTGGATGGCGCTGGTGGCTAGGAACACGTGAATCCGCTTCTTGGTCGCCTCGCGCAAGGCGTCCCCGGCCCGGTCGATATCCGCCAGATTGCACCGGGCCAGGCCGGCGATGACCGGCCCGTGGATCTCGCGGGCGATGGCCTGCACGGACTCGAAGTCGCCGGGGGAGGCGATGGGGAAGCCGGCCTCGATGACGTCCACGCCGAGGTCCCGAAGTGCGCGCGCCATTTCGAGTTTTTCGGCGAGGTTCATGGAGCAGCCGGGGGACTGCTCGCCGTCTCGCAAGGTGGTGTCGAAAATCAGCACGCGGTTCGGATCGCTCGGCGCGGCCATGACTGGCAAACTCCTGGGACGGGAAACGAAAAAAGCCTCGGGACTTCAAGGGTCCCAAGGCCAGGTCGGAATCGCAAGCGGGTTCAGACGGGTGGCGGGACCTCAGCGGTGAGTGAGAAGGAGAGTCGGAAGTCGAAGTTCACTCGCCACGCGCGGACCCCTTGGACGGTTAAGCGTAACCATAGCGGATGAAACCGGCCTGTCAACGGCAACCGGCCGAAACCGTCCCGGGCTTTGAAAGTCGGGGGTCATTTCGCTAAACAGCGGACACGGACGCGAACGAGGGGAACAGCCCGATGCGGGTGGTGATGAACGTCTCGGCGACCGTCGGCTCCAAGACCGGCGTCGGGCACTACACGGCCGAACTGCTGACGGCGTTGCAGGCGACCGGCGAAGTCGAGATGTCCACGTACCCCCACCCGGTTTTGTCCAAACTGCACAGGACTCTTGGCGGCGGGCCGAAGGTGGTGGCCCTGCCGCCGCAACCGGCCCCGGCGGGCGCGGGTTTGCCGGCCGGGCCGGCGCCGGCGAAGCACGCGGAAATCGCCCGGCCGTCGTGGCTGCGTCGCGTGCGGGCGCCCCTGCGGCACGGCTGGCGCATGGTCAACAGCGTCTACACGCGGGCCGTCTTCGACCGCCGGCGGTACGACCTGTACCACGAGCCGAACTTCGTGCCGCTGCCCGGCCGGTTGCCGGCCGTCGTCACCATCCACGACCTGTCGCCGATTCTTTTTCCGCACTGGCACCCGGCCGACCGCATCGCGTGGTTTGCCCGGCACTTCACGCCGAATGTCCGCAAGATCGCCCACGTGCTGGCGGTCAGCGAGTTCGCCCGCCAAGAGATCATCAACACGCTCCACTTCCCGCCCGAGCGGGTGACGCGCACTTACAACGGCGTGCGGGAACACTTCCGGCCGCTGCCGCCCGCGGAGACGGCCCAGACGCTCCGGCAACTGGGCCTGCCGCCGAGCTACCTACTGCACGTCGGGACCATTGAGCCGCGTAAGAACCTCGACATGCTGCTGAGGGCGTACTGCAGTCTGCCGGCCGACTTACGGGAGCGCTGCCCGCTGGTGCTGGTCGGGGCGTGGGGTTGGCGGATGGAGGAGACGGCAAAATACTTCGAGGCCGAGGCCCGGCACAAGAACGTGATCCGGCCGGGGTACTTGCCGGACGGCGCGCTGGCGGCCGTGTACAACGGGGCGCGGGCGCTGGTATTCCCGACGCTCTACGAAGGATTTGGGATGCCGGCGGCCGAGATGCTGGCGTGCGCCGGGGCGGTGCTGTCGTCCACGGCCGGGGCCGTCGCCGAAGTCTTGGGCGGGTGCGGCCACCTAATCGACCCGAACGATTCCGACGGCTGGCGGGCCGCGATGGCCAAGGTCATCACGGACGGCGACTGGCGGGACGAACTGCGGAAGGGCGGGGTGGCCCAGGCGGCCCAGTTCACGTGGGAGGCGTGCGCCCGCGACACGCTGACGGCGTACCGGAAGACGCTCGCGGATGCCGAGGCCAAGCGCGTGCCGACGCGGACGGTGTGACGAGTAGTTGGCCCGGAAAAAACGCGGACTGATTCGGCGGCCACATCGTCGCTTTTCGCTCCGCGAAAAGAGTGGCCTACCCCCCGCGGGTGACGGGCCGCCCAAGCGAAGCATCGTCGCGTTTGTGGCCCCCCAA
>JAYTTY010000133.1:0-9735 GCA_043744795.1 Zavarzinella sp.
GTAAGCCCGACGTGTTTGCGCCTCCCACGTCGGGCTTACGCCTCGACGCTCCCCGTTGACAATCGCATTGACGATTGATGTTGGGCGGTCCGCGCTCCACTCCGAAGCGTCGCGTCGCGGCTAAACAGTCTCCCCGTCTGGGCCTACAATTCCCCCGTCCCCCCATGGAGGCCGCCCGTGCCGAACTTATTCCCGTGCCCGAACCCGCAGTGCAGTTACCAGTTCGACGCGGACATGCTGCCGGCGGCGGCGATGGTCACGTGCCCCTTGTGCCGGACGCGCTTCCCGTACCGGGCGGCCGCGCCGGCCCCGGCGGCCGTCCCGGAATCGCGGGCCGACGCCGACGCCCCGAACCGGCCGTCGGCCCGCGTGGTCAACTTGCGCAACCAGCCGAAATCCGGCAGCCCGCTGATGACGGTGCTGTGGATCTTCGGGGCCGGGCTGTTCCTCGCCGGCATGGTGTACTTCCTGCGCTACCGGGGCGCGACCGCCCCCGGCCCGCGGAACACGGAGATTTCTCAGGAGCGGCTGAACTTCAAGATGGACGCCTTCCCGGAAGGGTGGGAGGAAGACATGACGGCCCGCCAAGGCCTGGACGTGAACGTCTTCGCCCGCAAGCGGTCCGGGCCGGACGGGTGGGTCGCCATGTACGCCGAGGACTTCAAGGACCGCAGCCCGCGCGCCGGCGAACTGCGGGACAAGATGCTGTCCCGCCTCAAGGGGTACGGCCGGAACATGAACTTCGTGGACCTGACCGACGCCAAGTGGATGGGGCAGCCGGGGCAAGCCTACCAATTCCAAGGGGACTTCGCGGACGTGCCCGTCCTCGGGGAGAGCATCGCCGTCGCGTACAAGGGGATCGCTTACATCTTCTACATGTGGGCGCCGGACAAGGACTGGGCCGCCGCCAAAGACGAACTGACGACCATGCGCGGCCGGGTGAAACTCGCCGGCTACCGGGAGAAGTGGGAGGCGGAGAAGGCGAACACGAAGGTCTACGAGAACCCCAAGCCGGCCTACCGCCTGGAGGACCACGACGCCGCGTGGCAGATGGCCGCCCCGCCCGAGGAGGGCGTGATGCCGAAGAAGTCCGACTACGCCGTGGACCCGAAGGAGATCGACCCGGCCGCCAGCTTCGCCTTCCGGGCCAGGTTCCAGATCAAAGTCGGCGGCGACGCCCGGCAACACGCGGCCGAGGCGAAGGCCCTCGTGGTGGAACTGCCGCAGGGCGGCGACCCGCTGGAGACCGTGAAGAACCACCTGATCGAGCGCATCAAGAAGGACTACGCCGGCGAGGCGCCGGACATCAAATTGGAGCCGATGGCCAAGTCCCCGGCGAACATTCAACTGCCCGCGGACGGCCCGGCGATGGCCCGCGTGCTGTTCAAGGACCCGCTCGACAAGGACAACCGGGTCATGTACATCCTCGCGGCGATCAATGTGGACGGCATGACCGTCGGCGTCGAGGCGGACGTGCTGGAGCGCAACGCCAACTACGTCGAGGAGTGGATGGTGCATTTGGCGGGGTCGCTGAAGGGGAAGTGAGCGGCGCCAAAGACAACCTCACCCCCTAACCCCCTCTCCGCGGCGGAGAGGGGGAACTTGGTTTTGGGCGAGCGGGAGCGTCAGCTCCCTGTCTGGTCACGCAATGAAAACCATCCCCGTCACGCGACCGGCGCCGCCCACTTGCTCCCCCTCTCCGCCGCGGAGAGGGGGCCGGGGGGTGAGGTTGTCTTTGGCCGCCGCCGTCACCCTCATCGAACTCCTCGTCGTCATCGCCATCATCGCGATCCTCATCGGCCTGTTGCTGCCGGCCGTTCAAAAGATCCGCGAGGCGGCGAACCGGCTCAAGTGCGCCAACAACCTCAAGCAGATCGGGTTGGCGGTTCACGGGTATCATGACGCGAACGGGAATTTGCCGCCCGGCCGCGGGGCGCCGACGCCGCAAATCTTTTCGCCGCAGGCGTACCTGTTGCCGTTCGTGGAACAGGACACGCTCGGCAAGTTGATCGACTACGCCGCCCCGCCGGCCGATTTCAACGTGCCGCCGGCCACGGTGTACGACGGGTCGAAGAACTTCCCGGCCGCCTCGATGGCCCCCAAGATTTTCCAGTGCCCGTCGGACCCGGCCGCGGGCCGCGTCCCCGGCTCGGCCTACGGCGGCACCAACTACGCCGGCAACGCCGGCAGCGGAGTTGCCGAGGGGACGCTGACCGGCGGGGACGGCCTGTTCTTTCTCGGCTCGCAGGTCCGCTTCGCCGACGTCACGGACGGCCTCAGCCAAACCGCCTGCTTCACGGAGCGCACGCTCGGCCCCGGCGCCGGCGCGCCGGGGGACAGCGGGAGAAGTGTGTGGGAGTTGCCGCCCTCGTCGTCCCCCACGGCGGCCAACTGCGCCTCGGCCGGCACGGGGACGTGGAACAATCAACGCGGCGAAAAGTGGATCCTCGGCAACTACGGCAACACGCTGGTGAACCACGCCATGACGTCCAACGCCGCGGAGCGCGACTGCATGACCGCCACCCAGCAAAAAGCCCGCATGGCCGCCCGCAGCCGCCATCTCGGCGGCGTGATGGTGTTGCGCGCCGACGGCGGCGTGTCGTTCGTGGGCGACGCCGTCGCGTTGAACCTGTGGCAATCCCTGGCGACGCGGGCGGGAGGAGAGGCGGGGAACTGAATGCCGCTTGAACGCGGAACGGCCGGATGCGATAATCACCGGCGTAGCCAACACGGGAAGCGGGCGATGATCCAATATAAGGCCGGGTACAAGTTCGTGAACGGCGGCGTTCACGCCCAAGTGCTGGACTTCCCGGCCGCAATCACCTGCGGCGCCGACTTGGCCGACGCCCGACGGCAGTTGTCGTCCGCCCTGCTCGATGTGGCCGAGACGCACGTTGAAATCGGCCAAGCCCTCCCGAGGCCGAACTCGCAAGCCCACGACGCGGAGATGGACATTGAAGAGCCGATTTATCTGCGCTACTAGTGAATATGTGCGGCTGTTTTGTAAGCCGCGACGCGGAGGCTTTGCGGAGAGGAGCGCGTCCAACGACTGTCACCACTGGATGAAAACTGGAGCGATGAGTGTTAGATTCAGGACGCGCTCCTTTCCGCAAAGCCTCCGCGTCGCGGCTTACAAATCTCCTGTAACGCAGAGTGAACGCGGACGCCTAAAAGTCTGTCTCGCCATGCGGTTCTTCTATTTCTGCTTGACATCCCCCCAATTAAACGCCAAGCTATTCAAACTAGCGTCCAAAGGTCGCGGCCGGATGACTCGCCGGAAGTGATTGACTCGTCGTCTGTTACGCCGTGAATTGATTCGCTTGCCAACACGGCGCCCGGCGGTCAACGGGCAGGACGAAGTTTTTTCCGGCTAAATTTGGAACTCCGGCGCGGGACGGGCCGTCTGACTGGCAGAGGATCGAACCCGCCAAAATTGTGACGAGTGTCCCCGGTACGTCTCCGGCGACTCGAAAATTCGTAGCATAATCTCTCAAACACACCGCAAGGACAGAGGGCACAGACCATGTGGGGCATTACTGACCGTCGGCATTTTGGCAAACACGTCGCCGGGTTCGGGGCCATGGCCCTGTCCGCGGACAGCTTCATCAGCGCCTTGAAGGCCCAGACGCCGACCCTGAAGAAGAAGAACAAGAGCCTGATCGTCATCCACTTCGGCGGCGGCTACCCGGCCATCGACTTCTGGGAAGATAAAACGCACGCCAACATGGGCGAAACGAAGGCCAAGACGACGGCCGCCCCGGACGTCCGCATCAACGAACTGCTGCCGAAAATCGGCGCCCAGATGAAGAACGCGGCCGTCATCCGCACGCTGAAGTCCACCGAAGGGGACCACATGCGTGGCACCCGGGTGATGATGACCGGCCTGCCGATCAACGTCCTCGTCGAACAGCCGCACGTCGGCTCCAAGGTCGCCTGGTACTACCGCGAAAATGAAGGCGACCTGCCGGCCTTCATCACCGTCAACGGCGGCGGCGGCGTCGGCCCCGGGTTCCTCGGCCAGCGCTACGGCGCCCTGCCGATCGACCGGCCCGGCTCGCCCCCGCGCAACGCCACCCCGCCCATGGAAATCGGCGGCGTCAGCAAAGAAGGCACCGAGCGGATGGCCCGCCGCGGCGACTTGTTCGGCCGCCTCGAAGCCGGCTTCCAGAAGAGCACCGGCAGCGAACGCGACGCCGCCAAGGCCCACCAAGAGGTGTACGAAAAGGCCCTCAGCCTCGTCGTCTCCAAGAACAAGGAAGTCTTCGCCCTCGACAAGGAAATCGGCGGCGGGGCCTTGAAGCTCAAGACGGAATACGGCATGGGCGCCTTCGGCCAAGGCTGTCTGTTGGCCCGCAAGCTGACGGAAGCCGGCGCCGCGTGCGTCGAAGTGAACACCGGCGGCTGGGACATGCACAACGGGGTCCACGCCCTCCTCCGCACCCGCCTGCCGGAAATCGACGCCGGCGTCGGCACCCTGCTCAAGGACTTGGCCGACCGCGGCCGCCTGCAGGACACCGTGGTCGTCACCCTGTCCGAGTTCGGCCGGACCATCCGCCTGAACCCGAACGCCGGCCGCGACCACAACCCGGGCCTCTGGTCCGTGATGGTGGCCGGCGGCGCCATCCAGGGCGGCCAGGTCTACGGCAAGACCAGCGCCGACGCCACGAGCATCGAAGAAAACCCCGTGACCGTCGGCGACCTGTTCGCCACGATTTACGCGGCCCTCGGGTTCGAGAAGGACGCCCAGATCCGCGACAGCCTCGGCCGCCCCAGCCCGCTGGCCGGCGACAAGGCCAAGCCGATCGCCAAGCTGCTCAAGACCGCGTAAGTTCACCGGGGCTTGCGACTCGCGAAGCTTCAAGAAGCGTCCCCCCCGGGGGGCGCTTTTTTTTGTTGGTCTGGGGCCGTGTACAATCCCCCTCATGAAGAAGCCGTACCGCGTCTTGGTCGTCTGGCTGGTGATCGCTTCACTCCTCATGGCCGGCGGACTGGGGGCCTGCTTGGCCGCCGCCGAGGGCGTATTGCCCTTGGACCTGACCGTCGGCGGTCTGCTCGTCGCCGTCGGCGGGTTCTTCGTCTTCATCGCCGGCGTGATTTGGTTCATGCTCCGCGCGCCAACGCCCCGCGAACTGGCCGAGGTTCGTCCGGTTGACAAGCTCGACCGCTTTCACATGACCCCGCTGGGCGTGGCGTACTTCGTCGGCGGTGTGTTCCTCATGCCGGGCCTCCTCAAACTCATGCCGGCCGGCCCGGAACGGACGCTGCTGTTCTTCGGCTGGCTCGGGCTGATGGTCCTGATCCCGGCGGTCCCCAAACTGCGGGCGAAGGTGTTCGTTCAACCGACGCCGCGGACGTCGGACCGCGCGCGGACAGAGGAGTGAGGTTGTCTTTCATGGCGCCCGCATAAGCTAACAGTTACCGACCGCACACGGACGCGCCGATGCCCGACCCGGACAAGCTGCTCACGATGCTCTACCGCGTGGCCGAGGCCGTGCGCCAGACGCCGGGCCGGCGCGGGCGGGTCGTCGAGTTGCGGGACGCGGACGACGTGGTCGTCGCCGGCGACTTGCACGGGCACCTCGGGAACTTTCAGGCGGTCTACAAGGCCGCCGACTTGGCCAACCACCCGCGCCGGCACCTCGTCCTTCAAGAAGTCGTTCACGGCAAGTTTTACTACCCGGCCGGCGGGGACAAGTCGCACCAGTTGCTCGACCTGTTCACCGCCCTGAAACTCCAGTTCCCCGAGCGCGTCCACCTGCTGATGGGCAACCACGAACTCGCCCAGTGGACCGGCCGCCCGGTGATGAAGAACGAGGCCGACCTGAACGCCCTGTTCGAGGACGGCGTGACCGCGGCCTACGGCCTGGAAAAAGGGGAGGCCGTCTACGCCGGCTACCTGCGGCTGTTCGGCGTGCTGCCGTTGGCCCTGCGGACGGCGAACCGCGTCTTCCTCAGCCACAGCCTGCCGCGCGCCCGCGCCTTGGAGCGCTTCGACCTGCGCCACTTGGAAACGGACGCCTTCCCGCCGGAAGACCTGACCGCCGGCGGGTCCGTGTACGAACTGCTCTGGGGCCGGGACACGAAGCCGGACCACTCGCGGGCCTTCCTCGACAAGGTGAGCGCGGACTGGCTGGTGACCGGGCACATCGCCTTCGACGCGGGGTATTCCTTCCCGAGCGCCCACCACTTGATCGTGGATTGTTGCTCGTCGCCGGCGGCTTACGCCCATTTGCCGGCCGTTGCACCGCTGACGGCCGAGACGTTCCGTGCCGCGCTGCGGGTGGTGGGCGAATGAGGCGCTCCTGGGGTTCGCAAAGCCTCACCCCAGGCTACGATCCGTCGCCCCTCCGGGGCTAAGACACGGATTTGGTTTTCAGCCCCGGATGGGGCGTCGGAATGTAGCCTGGGGTGAGGCTTTGCGAACCCCAGGCCCCAAAGGTCAAACCGAGCCGCATGTCCATGAAGCCCCCGCCCGACGAACCCGTCTTCGTGGACACGCCGGCCCAGGCGATGGGCGAGTTGCACACCGAACTCGTCATCGTGGACCGCTTCAAGTTCCAGATCACGAAGCCGGTGGACTCCTACGACATGCTGGACGCCCACTCCGTGCGCGAGGCCAACAAGCGGGACGAGTACATGCCGTACTGGGCCGACATCTGGCCCGTGGGCCGGATGCTGGCGAAGGCGGTGGCGAAGCAAAATTGGGCCGAGTTCCCCACGACCGACGGCAAGGTGGACGTCCTGGAACTCGGGTGCGGCCTCGGCATCCCCGGCCTGACGGCCCTCGCCCGCGGCCTGCGCGTGACGTTCAGCGACTACGACCTCGCCGCCCTGCGCTTCACCGCCGACAACGCCCGGGCCAACAAGCTGTTCGACTTCCGCACCCTGCCCCTCGACTGGCGCTTTCCGCCGGCCGGCGTGCAGTTCCCCGTCATCCTCGGGGCCGACCTCACCTACGAACTGCGGAACATCGACCCGCTGGCGGGCCTCATCAAAAAGATGCTCCTCCCCGGCGGCTTGTGTTTGCTGACCGACCAGGACCGCACCCCGGCCCCGGTCCTGCGGCAAAAGCTCGGCGAGTACGGCCTGCGCTACCGCACCGAAAAAGTCCGCGCCGGCGAACCGGGCGGCTTCCGCATGACGGGGACGCTGTACCGCATCACGCACGCGGGGGAGTGACCGTTTGGCGGCCGTTTCGTCGCGTCACCGCCCACACCCACCAGATCAACATGAATTGCAATGGCAGCCTGCCCCACAACGCCGCCGGCGGCAAATCCGGGTACAACTCGGTGTGCAGCGCCATGTGGACGTTCGCCGGGAACACCGCCACCAGCAAAGCGATGAGACCCCAGCGGGCCGCAAAAGCAAATCGCGGGAACAGGACCAAGGCGCCCAACGCGATTTCGGCCACGCCGCTCAGGAGGACGAGTTCGTAGGGCCACGGCAAATACGGCGGCATGATCCGCTCGTAGACCGCCGGCTTCACAAAGTGGTTGACCCCGGCGGCAATGAACAGCACGCCGAGCAGGCAGCGGAAGACGGTTTTCATGTGAGTTCCGACAGGGACTGGATCGTGCGGACGCCCGGCTCGGCGCCGTGCGGGGCGAGCAGGACGGCCTCCATGCCGGCGGCGAGGGCGCCGTCGTAGTCGTTGCGGCGGTCGTCGCCGACGCAGAGAATCTCGGCGGGAACGACGCCCGCCCGGCGGATCACTTCGGCGTAGAACGGCCGGCCGGGCTTGCGGTGGCCCACCAGCGAACTGATGACCAAGCGGTCCCGCACGGGCGCCAACGCGGGGAAGCTTTCGGTCAGCGGCCGCAACCGGGCGTCGAAGTTGGACGCCATGCCGAGCGCCAGGCCGCGGCCGGCCAGTTCGGCGAACAGCGGGCCGACCTCGGCCGTGACGCGCCACGCGGCCGGCGTGGTGTAGTGGTCCCACAGGCTCTGGAAGCACGCCTCGGCGTCGGCCTCCGGCAACACTTCGGCGATGATGTCCTGCCAGCGTTGGCGCTCGCGGTCTTCGCTGGTCGTCCAGCCGTTCTTGCCGTCGATTTTCTCTTGCCGGACGAACGCCGGCATCAACCGGCCGCGGACGATTTCTTCGGTCACGGTCGCCCCGTGCCCGTTGGCCAAGCGGGCGTAGGTCTGGCTGACGCCTGGGTCGGGGAACAGGACGGTGCCGACGGCGTCGAAGAACACCGCCTTGATGTGCGGGCCAATCATGCGAATCCCCGGGGCTTCCTTGACCGGGCGGCGGCCAGTCATAGGTCGATCAGTCACAAGTACATGGTAGTCACTCGATGAGTTCGCCGACCCCGCCGTCCGGGCCGAAACCCGGCCGCCGCCGCCCGCACGACCGCAGCGAGATCCCCGTCTCCTTCCTGCCGACGGGGAACCGGGCCGCCAAGTGGGCCTACCTGTGCGCGTGGGCCGGCCTGATCCCCGGCGTCGGCCTCGTCACCGGCTGGCCGGCGATCGTGCTGGGGCTGATCGGCCGCCGCGTCGCCAAGAAGGACGACCTCGCCCGCGGCCTGGGCCACTCCGTCGTGAGCACGTTTTTGGGGCTGCTGGAAGTGGTCTGTCAGGGGGCGGGGGTTTGGGTGTTGATGGGGTAATCAAACGCAATCTTGGCGAGCCGAGGGCCGTAAGGCCCCGGGTGATGCGCTCAAGCCCCACACCCGGGGCCTTACGGCCCTCGGCTCACTTTTGGTTTTGATTGGTTGGTGAGGGGTTCATCGGCCCTCAGTCCGTCTTCAACAGCGCCGGGTTCGCCAACACCATCTTCCACGGGCGAATCGTCCATTTCAGGAACACCCCGGCGGCGTGGAACGGGTCGGCCTTCAGGATGGCCTCGGCGGCCTCGTGGGTGTCGGCCTCGTAAATGATGAGGGCGCCGCTGGCGTCGGCGAACGGGCCGGAGGCGACCAGTTTGCCCTGCTCGATCAGGCCGGTGAGATACGTCCGGTGCGCGGGCCGGACGGCCCCGACTTTTTCCGCGTCCTGCAAGTACTCGATCGTCGCGGCGAACTTCATCGGGCCGTCTCCGGGGACACCACTTCGGCGGGGAACCACACCTTCGCCAGCAGCGCGTGGGCGCCGAACACGGCGGCCGCCATCGCGTACTGGCCGAACGCCTGCATCGGCCGGGCCTGCAAGAACTCCAAGCCCTTGCGGTACGCCAGCATCAGCGTATCGAAATTCTTGACCCGGTACTCGGGCACGGAGTTCTCGGCCCACGCGACCGCGTTGGTAATCAGGAAGAACAGGGCGTAGCCGACCGTCACCCCCGCGAACACGCGGGCCGGGGCGTGCGACTTGTGCAGCAGCCACCGGCCGAGCAGCGCGAACAGCACGTAACACGGGTACATGCCGACCGAGGCCGGCCACTGGTGCCACGCGAACAACACCGCGTCCGTGGCGGCCTGCACGCCCACGACGAGGATCAGCGACTGCCACCATTTGAGCCGCGCCCCGGCGTACAGCCCGAAGGCCGTGAACGGCCACAGCATGTAGGCCGTCATCTCGTAGGGCAGCACGCGGAACACGACGACGTAGGCGGCCGTGAGGAGGGCGATGAGCCAGGCGAGGGGTTTATTTGAGTCGGTCATTGGTCTCTAAGGGTAAACGCGGCGAAAACCACCTCACCCCCCGGCCCCTTACAAGGGTAGGTTTCCGGCCGGGGCAGAGGGAAATTTAGGCGGGGGTCGCTGTTGGCATCCGTCGCAGCCCCCTCGG
>JAYTTY010000134.1:0-9700 GCA_043744795.1 Zavarzinella sp.
GTGGTCTCTGTGTCCTCTGTGGTTCAAACTCTTCTCCGTACTCACTCGATGATCTTGTTGATCGGGTACTCGAAGATGCCCCGCGCGCCGGCGGCGTAGAGTTGCGGCATGATGTGGCGGACGATGTCCTCGTCGATGACCGTTTCGAGGGCCGACCAGACGGGGTCGGTCAGCGGGGAGACGGTCGGGGCGTTCAGCGAAGTCTTAGGGTGTTCCTTCAACACTTGCAGCACGCGGGCCATGTCGGCCTGCTTGACGTTGAGCTTGAGGCCGACCTTCCCCTCGGCGGCGATGGCCCCTTTGAGCATCATCACCAGGTCGTCCATCTTGCGGCGCTTCCACGGGTCGGCGTAGGCGGCCCCGTTGGTGATGAACCGCGTCGTGCTGACCAGCAGCGGCTCCCCGACGATGCGCAAGTTGTTCGCCCGCAAGGAACTGCCGGTCTCCGTCACTTCCACGATGGCGTCCGCGAGTCGCGGCGGCTTGACCTCCGTGGCCCCCCAACTGAACTCGACTTTCGCGGAGACGCCGAGGTTGGCGAGCCAGCGCTTGGTGTACTCGACCAACTCCGTGGCGATCCGCTTCCCCTCCAAGTCCTTCGGCGAGTGGATCGCCGAGTCGGCGGGCACGGCCAGCACCCACTTCACGGGCCGCCGGCTCACCTTGCTGTAGACGAGTTCCGTCAGTTCGGTGACTTGGGCGTTATTCTCCTGAATCCAGTCGTGCCCCGTCAGCCCGCAGTCGAGCGAGCCGTTCTCGACGTACCGCGGCATCTCCTGCGCGCGGATCAGGGTGCACTGAATTTCCCGGTCGTCGATCGCCGGGTAATAACTCCGGCTGGCGAACGTCATCTCGTACCCCGCCTTGCGGAACAGTTCGCCCGTCGCCTCTTGCAGGCTGCCGGCGGGAATACCTAACTTCAGGACGTTGGACATGGGCCGCCTTTAAGAATGACTACTTTCAAAAAGTGAGCCGAGCGGCGTCAGCCGCCGGGTGAGGAGCTTCAGCGCATCACCCGGCCGCTGATGCCCGCTGCCCTTAACTCAAGAAACCGCCCCCCAGACTTCAGAAGCCGGTTTTCGGCCTGCAGGGCCGGTTAACATAGCCCAGCCCGTCAGGGCTGGGACACGAGCCGTTGAACGACCTCGGTCTGAAGGACCGATTAAGGCAGGAGGCGCCGGAACGACCGACGCCATAATCGGTCCTTCAGACCGAAAACCTATTGATCGACTCTGTTCCCAGCCCTGACGGGCTGGGCTATGTTAACCGGCCCTGCAGGCCGAAAACCGGCTTCTGAAGTCTGGAGTCGTTTCCCTTGAGTCCAGAGCATGGAACTTACACCTTTCGGCTCACCTCATTCGTATTCAGTTACTTCTTATAAACCTTGGCCGGGTCGAAAATCCGCTCGCCCACCACGACGGGTTCGCCGTCTTCCAGTTTGCGGAAGAAACAGCTTGAGTAGCCCTCATGGCAGGCGGCCCCGCCGATCTGCTTGACCTTTAGGAGCACCGTGTCGAGGTCACAGTCCACGTAGACGCCGCGGACCTCTTGGACATTGCCGCTCTCCTCGCCCTTGCGCCACAGGCGGTTTCGGCTGCGGGAGAAGTAGCACGCCCGACTAGTACGGACGGTCTCGGCGAACGCCTCGGCGTTCATCCACGCCATCATCAGCACCTCGCCGGTGTCGGCGTCCTGGGCGATGGCGGGCACCAGCCCGCCGCCCTTTTCGAAATCAGGCGTCATCGTCAGTCACCATAATTATGGACCGTCGAAACTCGTCTCGCACCGCCGGGGACAGTAACACCACCAACGCCCAGATCGCGAACGGCGCCACGAACACCGACAGATACACCAAGACAACCGAACAGACGCCGAGGATCGCGGTTGCCAGCGACCACCGATAACTTTGCAAGTGTCGCATCCGGCCGGCGCCCAGCGCGATCACACTCATGCTGGAGATGCCAATCGCGGCGACACACAGAAGGGTGTATCCGACGCCTTCATCGTCATCGCCCGAATGTGGCAACGGCGTGTCAACGCCCAGCAAACTGGCGGCCAACAGGCTGATGCCCCAAACGAGCAAGAGCTGGCACACGAAGATGTTGACCCCCGCCCCGACGGCCAACAACGTCGCGGGCAGTCTCACGCGGGCGCGGGCGACGGCCGCCGGGTCGCCGCGGAAGTCGTCGTAATCCTCGCGGACATCGGGGGCGCGACCCCGCTTCAGCCGGACGAATTGTCGCCGCACGTCGCGCCGGAGCAGGACGGCCAGCGCCCAGACGCCGACCAGCCCGACCCCGACAAAGACAAAGGGCAACACCATTACGGTGGCGGCCACCGCGAGGCCGTACCGCCGCATGTGCCGCATGCGCGCGGCCCCGAGCAAGATCACGACAGAATAGGGAATGGTGGCGCCGCAAAAGCCCGCGTTTACGAGTGCGGCCTCCAACTCTCGGTCATCGAAGGCAAAGGCGGCGTCCCACAGCAGCGACGCCGCCGCCCCGCCCGCCGTCACGATCAACAGGACACCGCAGACAGTCATCGCCACGGCCGGCCGGTCAACCCTCGCCTTGACTTGGGCTGCCAACTCGGCGTCGTCAGTGGCCGGCCGGGGCGTGGTCTCAATCTCAGGCGTCATTGTCAGGCACCGTAGGTTGAGTGGAACGGAACTGACTTTTCACGGCGGGGTCGCGCAACAAGATGAGCGTCCACACGGCGGCGGGCACAATCAACAGGCCGAACAGGCTCAACACCAAGACCGAACACACGCCCATGACGGCGGCCGCCTTCGCCCACCGCAAGTGATCCATGTCGCGCAGGTGGCGAACGCCTTTTCGCATCACGGCGAAGAACGCCAACCCGACAAGGCCGGCCCCGGTGAACCCGAAGCCGACTGGCCGCATCTCCGTCTGGGCTAACGCCGGGTCGGTGAATGACACCCACAGGAAGGCCAGACCCTCCAATGTCACCACCGTGTACAGCAACATGCCGCCGGCCGCCCCGCAGCGCAGCAGGGTGGCGGCCCGCCGCACGCGGGAGCGGACGAGGGCGGCCGGGTCGCCGAGAAAGTCGTCGTAGTCGCCGAGGGCGTCCCCGGCGCCGTCGCGGCGTGGGGGGTCAGTATCCGTCGTCATGATCGATCGCTGGCCGCTTGGGCCGCCCGAACTCTCGCTTCACGTCCGCGTTGCACAGGACGACCAGCGCCCAGATGCCGAACGGCATAATCAAGATGCCAACAATACTCATGCAGAAGAAGCTGGCGATGGCCATGATCGCCCCGGCGAAAGCGAAGCCGTAGGAGCGGAGCTGCTTCATGCGCACCGCGGCGAGCAGCATCACGACGGAATACACGACGCCGAGCAGGCCGCCGACGGCGTAAATGCCCACGAGGAATTCCACGGGGGGGCCGTTGGGCGGCGGGGGCGGGGGCGGGGCGAAGACGAACAGGCAGACGATGCCGACGATGACGGCCAAGCACACCAGTAACGCCACGAGCGACGCGATGATGAGGCTCACCGCCGGGGCGGCCACCTTCCCCCGGGCGACTGCCTCCCGGTCGCCGTGAAAATCGTCGTAATCGTCACGGTGGTCGTCGTACCGCGAGCCGGCCCGGCGGGTGCGGCGTTCGTCGTCCCAGTCGTCCGGGGGGCTGGCGCTCATGACGCTGCCGTTCTCAATAGGTGACGAGACTAAAGACATCGTACCCGGCCAAGCGTTCGCGCCCGTTCAGGAACGACAGTTCGATCACGAAGGCGCACCCGACCACGATACCGCCGACGGACTCGACCAGGGAGCACCCGGCCCGCATGGTCCCCCCGGTCGCCAGCACGTCGTCGAGCAACAGGACGCGGTGGCCGCGGAGAACGGCGTCCTCGTGCATCTGCAACTCGGCGCTACCGTACTCGAGGTCATACTTGGCGGAGATGATCTTGTACGGCAACTTCCCCGGCTTACGCAGCGGGACCAGCGGCAGTTTCATTTGCAGCGCCAGCGGGGCCGCGAACAGGAACCCGCGGGCCTCGGCCGCCGCGATGGCGTCGATCTTCACACCCGCGTAGTGGTCGGCCAATTGCGTGATGGAATCCGCGAACGCGGCCGGGTTCGCCAGCAGCGGCGTGATGTCCTTGAACAGGATGCCCGTCTTCGGGAAGTCGGGCACGTCGCGGATGTGGTCGGTCAGGGGCATGGGAGCGCTCTTACTTTTTGGCCAACGCCGTCTTGGCCGCTTCCAGCACCTTGTCCACGGTGAAGCCGAAGTATTGCACGAGGTCTTTCACCGGGGCCGAGTTGCCGAAGCCGTGCATGCCGAGCGTGACGCCGTCGAGGCCGACGTAGCGGTCCCACCCGAACGTGCGGGACATTTCCACGCTGACGCGGGCGCGCACGCTCGGCGGCAGGACGGCGTCGCGGTACTCTTGCGGCTGCTGGTCGAACAGTTCCATCGACGGCATGGAGACCACGCGGGCCTTCACCCCTTGGGCGGTCAACTTCTCGTAAGTTTCGACGACTAAGTACAGTTCGCTCCCCGTGGCCATCAGGATGAGGTCCGGCTTGCCGCCGGTCGCGTCCGCGAGGACGTAGCCCCCCTTGGCCAAGCCGCTGACCGGGGCGTACTTGGTGCGGTCGAGCGTCGGCATCGCCTGCCGGGACAGGATCAAACACGCCGGGTTGTGCTTCAATTGGGCGATCACCCGCCACGCCTCGGAGACTTCGTTGGCGTCCCCAGGCCGCAGGACGATCATGTTCGGGATCGTCCTCAGCGAGGCCAGTTGCTCGATGGGCTGGTGCGTCGGGCCGTCTTCGCCGACGCCGATGGAGTCGTGCGTGAAGACGTGGACGGTCGGAATTTCCATCAGCGCGCCGAGGCGGATGGCCGGCTTCGCGTAGTCGCTGAAGATCAGGAAGCCCGACCCGAACGGCCGCAGGCCGGAGACGGCCAAGCCGTTCAGCACCGCCGACATGGCGTGTTCGCGGATGCCGAAGTGCATGTTGCGGCCGCCGGGGTTGTCGGCGCTCAGGTCGCCGGCCCCGTCGAACTTCAGCGTCGTCAGCGTGGACTTGGACAAGTCGGCCGAGCCGCCGATCAGCCACGGGTAGTTCTGGGCGAGGCTGTTGATGACCTTGGCCCCCGACTCCCGCGTCGCCAACCCCTTCGCGTCGGCCGGGAACACCGGCAAGTCCTTGTCCCACCCGGCGGGGAGTTCGCGGCTGTCGATCAGTTCGAGTTGCCGCGCGAGGTCCGGGAACTCCTTCTTGTACGCCGCGAAGAGGGCGTCCCACTCGGCGTGGGCCTTCTTGCCGCGGGCGCCCATCAGTTCTTGGAACCGCTCGCGGACGCCGGCGGGGACGAGGAACTTTTCCTCCTCGGGCCAGCCGTAAAACTTCTTCGCCCCCTTGATTTCTTCTTCGCCGAGCGGGGCGCCGTGGGCGTCCGACTGGTCCTGCTTCTTCGGGGCGCCGTAGCCGATCTTGCTCTTGATAATGATGATCGTCGGCCGGTTCGTCACCTTTTTCGCGTCGGCATACGCCGTGGTGAGGGCCTTCGTGTCGTTGGCGTCGGCGACCTTGAGGACGTGCCAGCCGTAGCCCTCGAACCTCTTGCCGACGTCTTCACTGAACGACAGTGTCGTACGACCGTCGATGGTGATCTGGTTGTCGTCGTACAGCCACGTCAAATTGCCCAACTTTAAGTGCCCGGCGAGGGAAGCCGCCTCATTGGAGATGCCCTCCATCAGACAGCCGTCGCCGCACAGCGAGAAGACGTGGAAGTTGAACAGGTCGAAATTCGGCTTGTTGTAGCGGGCCGCCAGCCAGCGACCGGCGATGGCCATGCCGACGCTGTTGCCCAACCCCTGACCGAGCGGCCCGGTGGTGGTCTCCAGCCCACTGGTGATATGGCTTTCCGGGTGGCCGGGCGTCCGGCTGTTGAGTTGCCGAAACTTCTTGATCTGCTCCAGCGTGACGGCCAATTCGCCGGTCGGCTTGAAGTCCTTGTCCAGTTGCGGAATTCCGGCGAGGTGCAACAGCGAGTAAACGAGCATCGACGCATGGCCGACGGACAGCACGAAGCGGTCGCGGTTCACCCACGTCGGGTCGGCCGGGTCGTAGGTCAGGAATTCCTGCCAGAGCGTGTACGCGACCGGGGCGAGGGCCATCGGCGTGCCGGGGTGGCCGGAGTTGGCCTGCTGCACGGCGTCCATGGACAGCGTGCGGATGGTGTTGATGCTCAGTTCGTCAATGCTCGTCGGCATGTCGCCCTCGGAAGAACAAAAAACACTCGGCCAACCGTAGCCGACTAATGTATGGCCGCCCCCCCAGAGGGGAAACGAATTGCGGGGCGGGCGGGGAAGAAGTATGTTGAACCCTGTACTGACTCAAACGTCTCGCGTGGCCATGACTGAGCATGAACAGAACCACCTTGCAACAAATGGCCGAGGAACGACTCGAGGACGCCAAGGTGTTACTCGGAGCCGGTCGTTGGACAGCAGCCTTTTATCTTGCCGGCTACGCGGTCGAATGTGGATTGAAGTCGTGTGTTCTGCAGCGCGTGATCAATGAGGGAACAATCTTTATTGACCACAAATTCGCCGAAAAGTGCTGGACGCACGACTTGGCGATTCTCGTGAAGCAGGCGGGTTTGGACCCGGAATTGGGAAAAGCGTGCCAAGCCGAACCGCTGCTGCAAACGAATTGGGACATTGTCAAAGACTGGAAAGAAACTGCTCGTTACGAAGCGAAAGTCGAATCCGCCGCGAAGACACTGGTCGATGCCGTGGGCGATCCTCAATCGGGGATGCTCCAGTGGATTCGGCGTCATTGGTAAAGGGGCAACTATGTCGAACCTCGATCACTACATGCAGGAAACTGGCGAGCAAGTCGCCAAATCGTTCGATGCGTACAAGGAGATAGCCGTCGCGTTTTGGGCGAAGGAGCAAGGCTCCGATCATTGGTACTTGTTCTTGGCATCTGGTGCAATCACCGAGGACACGCTGGCCGCCGACTACGCGCGATTGGGCCAGTTCATCAGAGGAGAGGCGAACTGGTCAGGTTTAACGTCGCGGGTCAAGTTGATCCCCGGCGCATCCAAAGCAGCGCGCCGGGCCGCCACGCTGGCGCACCGAGGCCGGGGCGCACTTGCCTGCATGATTCAGAAAGTCGAAGAGGAAGTTATCGGCGATCTCGCCGTAGATGTAGCCCTGATTTACCCACCGTTGCATGCAACCACCTCATGACCAATCAGCACCCTCCCCCATGACCCCACCCGCCTTCCCCCTCCTCCGTCCGCGCCGCCTGCGGCACAACCCGCTCGTGCGCGGCCTCGTCCGCGAGACGCAACTCGACGCGGGGGACTTCATCTTCCCCATGTTCGTGCGCGGCGGCAACGGCGTCCGGCAGGAGATCGGGTCCATGCCGGGGAACTTTCAACTCAGTCCGGACACGCTGGTCGAGGAAGTCGGCATCGCCAAAGACGCCGGGGTGAAAGCGTTTATCTTCTTCGGCATCCCGGCAACCAAGGACGCGACCGGCTCAAGTGCGTTAGACGACGCGGGGATCGTGCAAGAGAGCCTGCGGCTGTTGCGGAAGACGTACCAGAACGACGTCGTCCTCATCACGGACGAGTGCTTCTGCGAGTACACCGACCACGGGCATTGCGGCATCCTGCACGAGAAGCAGGGCCGATTGGACGTGGACAACGACGCGACGCTGCCCGTCCTCGCGGCCCAGTGCGTCAGCCACGCCAAAGCCGGCGCCGACATCATCGCCCCAAGCGGCATGATGGACGGCATGGTCGGGGCCATCCGCACGGGTCTCGACGCCGCCGGGTTCGAGCACATCCCGATAATGAGTTACGCGGCCAAGTACGCCAGCGGTTTTTACGGGCCGTTCCGCGAGGCGGCCGAGTCCCCGCCGCAATTTGGCGACCGCGGGGGCTACCAGATGGACCCGGCCAATTCGGACGAAGCCCTCCGGGAGGTGGAACTCGACGTGGCCGAGGGGGCCGACATCCTGATGGTGAAGCCGGCCCTCAGCTACCTCGACATCATCCGGCGGGTGCGGGACACCTTCCGGCTCCCCGTCGCCGCCTACAACGTCAGCGGCGAGTTCGCGATGGTGAAGGCCGCCGCCCAGAAGGGGTGGATCGACGAACGCCGCGTGACGATGGAAATCCTGACCAGCATCAAGCGAGCCGGGTGCGACATGATCCTCACCTACCACGCCGTCCAGGCCGCTAAGTGGCTGCGGCAAGGCTGAATTTGGCCTAGACTCCCAAGCCCCGCCCGAGTATGTCCGGCCCAACGTCGGATTCCCGTGGACTTTTCGGGGGGAGTAGGACAATGGCACGCGGACGATTCTTGTGGGCGACAGCCCTGACCTTGGCCGGCGCCGTGGGAGCGACGGCCCAGACGGACATCACGCGCCTTCTCGCGCCCCCGACGGCTGATCCACTGGCCCCGACGCGACCGCTGGCCCCGGCTCCGACCGCCGAGCCGGAAGACCCGCGGCCGGAAAGCCCCTACGACTTGAAGGCCGAGGCCGGGGCGTGGCTCGTCGCCGTCAAATCGTTCAAGGGGGAACGGGAAATCTACCGGCAGGGCCGGTGCGTCCCGGACGCCCGCGCGCGGGAACTCGCGGAGCAGTTGGCGACCTACATCCGCAAGGAATACAAGATTTACGCCTACGTCTACCCGCACGGGTGGGAGCAGCGGCAAGTGCGGGACAAAGAGGCCGCGGAGTCCCGGGAGCGGAAACGGCTGTATTGGGTCGGCCAAAACGTTCAGCCGGACGCGAAAATGTTATCGGTGAAGACCGTCAGCATCCCGGACGAGTACACCGTCTTCGTCGCCCCGGCCCGCGGGCCGCTGAAAGACCGCGAGACGGCCATCGACTTCGCCAACCAAGTCCGCAAGCTCAAGGCGCCGGACGAGTTCAACGACCGCCTGTTGCAAGGGTCGGACAAGGAAAATTCGCGCACCGAGGGCAGCAGTTTCAACGCCTTCCTCGCGTCGATGGCGGGGATGAACCCGGTCGCCAAGAAGGCGGCCTTGGCCGCGGCCGACAAGAACGCGGCCCTGGCGGAGGCCCCCAAGGCCGAGAAATACCTGATGGAGATGAACTCCGCGGAGTCGTACAGCCTGCTGCACAAGACGCGGAAAAAGTGGACAGTGCTGGTGCAGACGTACGGCGGCGGCGGCACCATCATCCAAACCGGGGCGGCCGACGGCGGCCAGACGACCGACCGCTTGGAACGGGCCGCCCAACAGGCGCACAACGTGGCCGAAATTCTCCGGAAGCAACACGACCCGAAATTTGACGCCTACGTCATGCACACCCGCTACCACAGCATGGTGTTCGTCGGCGACTACGCCGACCGCGACGACCCACAATTGCTCGCGACCGTCAAGACGTTCGCCAGCATGCAGTTGAAAGAAAAATTGGCGAGCGGCGCCACGGGCAAAGTGCTGGAAACCTTCATGGAGAAGCCGGCCCCGGTGATGATCCTGAAGCCGGAACGGTGAGTGACGCGGCCGATTGCCGCGAGGCGGCGTGGATAGCAATCGCGGCCCGCCGTTCTCTGGGGAACGGCGGGCCGCGCGGCGTTTCGTGGGGGGCGGTCGATACGGAACCGGCCGTTAGAACATTTTCAGTTTCGGTGTTGCGTGGGACCGGCGTCCCGCCGGTCGTCGGGGAACAAACGACC
>JAYTTY010000135.1:0-2496 GCA_043744795.1 Zavarzinella sp.
GCGTCCCATCGCGTTCTCCTGGCAATCTGGGCGGACTGGAGGAGAAATACACAATTCAGACCGTCAGGGGAACCCCGTTTCGGTCGGGCACATCTAGTCTGACCGCGACCCTTTTCCCGGTGTGTTCCCAGCCCTGACGGGCTGGGCTATGTTAATCGGTCCGTTGGACCGAAAACCAAGACTTTTATTGCCGACAGTGCTCGTTGCGTATCGAAATCATTGGGCTTACAACGCTCATCTCACCAAGAACGATTACTTCCCCACCACTTCAATCGCCGGGTGGGCCATCAGGAAGCCTTGCACCGGGAGCAGGGGCGTGAGGGAAATCACCCCGGCCCAACTGTGGTCGGTGATCTTGATGTGACCCGCCCCGACGGCGCCGCGGGTGGCGTCCAAGCCCATCCATTCGCCGTTGACGTACACTTCCGTCCACATGTGGTGGCCGAAGAACGGCTTGCCTTGCGGGTTGTTCACGTACACGAGGCCGATGGCGGTGCGGGACGGGATGCCCCGGGCGCGGCACATGGCGGCCGTCAGCACGGCGAACTCGGTGCAGTCTCCCCGGCCGGTCTTGGCGACGTGGTCGGCCGGGGCCATCGCCTCGGTGTAGTCCACGGCGGTCATGAAATTGCGCACGAACGACTCGATCTTCTTGGCCTGTTGCCACGGGTCGGCGGTCAACCCGACGGCCCGCGTCGCCAACTTCCGCACCTCAGCATCATCCGACGTGATCATGCGGTTGCTTTTCAGAAACTGGTCATCGACGTTGCCCGCGGTCTTCGCGGGGGGGGTGCGGCGGGCCGTCACGGTCAGGTCGAACGTCTTGCCGTTGACGTTCGTGATGGCTTGGCGCACGTCGTCACTCACCAAGTCCTTCGGCTGGGTGTCGCCGCTGAAGGTGATGCGGTAGGTGACGGCGTCCCGCTCGTGCATGTCCGGCACGGCGGCCTTGAGGTAGACGGACTGCGACTTGAACAGGTCCGGGGCTTGGCCATTCGCGGCGAGGGCCGCCGCCTTGGACGTGCGCAGCAGCGTGATGACGCCGAGGCCGGGCAGGTCCATCTCGGTCTTGACGGTGTCCAACCCGACCGGGTCGGCCCAGAAGGTGGCCGCCGGGAATTGCATGGACTTGCCGTTTTCCAGCTTCAACGGCTCCGGGGTGGCGACCGCCTTCAGCAGTTTCCGCTTCAGCCCGCCCGGCACCGTTACTTCCTCCTCGCCTTTCACGGCCACATTCACGGTCAGACAGTAAGTGATCTGCGGCTCGAAATAGCGGTAGGCGAACGTGTCCCCGGGCTTGGCCTTTTTGGTCTTCAACAGGTTTTGCTCGCCGGCTTGGCCGATGCACGCCGGGTCCCAGCGGAATTTCTTTTCGTCCCGCTTGTCGCCGACGATGGACAGTTCCAAGGTGTTGCCCGGCTGCACGACGCCGGTAATTTCCCGGACATTGTCCGTGGCCAGCCACATTTTCGCGTGCAGGCGGGTGACGGCCCCGGCGGCGTCCTCGTCGCTGCTCGCGTCGGCCTTCATCTCGGCGGCCGTGCCCCCGCGGTTGATCTCGAAGCGCAGTTCCTTGACCGTCCGCAGCACCTTCTTGCCGTCCTCTTCCACGACCTTGGAGGTGAAGTGAACGTGGCCGATCTTGACGTACTTGCCCCCCGCCTGCACGAAGGCGGCCTCCCACACCTCGTCGAGCGGCTTCAATTCGGGTGCGGTCTTGAGAACCGGCTTGTCGTCGGCAAAGCCGACGGACGCGACGAAGACGAGGTGCAGGAGCAGCCAAACGCCGTGGCGCATGAGCAAAACCTTTCGCATCGGATGGGCAGGGAGACTCCCCTCCATGATGACTCGGCGGACGTTTTTCGACAAGTCCGACCGGCGGGCGGCCGGCATGGGCAATGGACTTAACGTGGGCGCACAATTCTGATGCGAGTCGTGCGGGTCATGAGGGTCTGCGGCAGTCTCAGCCCAAAAATCGGCGTTTCAATCGACTGGCCGCCGAGATCGGCATGGCGGTTGCTTAGTTAGCCCGTCACCAACAATACCCTTCCGACACCCCGGAATTGAGAGGTTCCCATGCTCCGGTTAGCCGTTGTCTTCGCGGTCATCGCCATCATGGCCGCGTTCTTCGGGTTCGGCCTCGTGGCCGACATGTCGTTCGACATCGCCAAGATCGCCTTCTTTGTCTTCCTGGTGCTGGCCGTGATCTCGCTGCTGTCCAACGCGCTGCAAGGCAGATCCGTGGCCTAGCGCCCGCAACATTGCCGTCGCCGGCTCCGAGACCCCGCCGGGTGACTTACCGTCATCCGGCGGGGTTTTGTCTTTTGCCGACGGCTAGAGCGGAGTTCATATCGGCGGAGCGGTGGGACCGGCGTCCCGCCGGTCGGTTTACTCCAACGACCGGCGTCCCGCCCAATGGCACTTGAGTTCTCCCCAAGGGGGGGGTAGTTCTAGTGTAGTAGGGTCGCCGCCGGAGGCCCGCCATGATCCCCGCCG
>JAYTTY010000136.1:0-2491 GCA_043744795.1 Zavarzinella sp.
CGGCTATAAACGACAACGGCTCAAGTGGAGGCTATGCCCACTTGAGCCGTGCGTAAGACCGGGATTTGAAAGGGTTTAAGGTGAGTGCCGAGGACAGGACTTGAACCTGCACACCCTTGCGAGTACTAGCCCCTCAAGCTAGCGCGTCTGCCAATTCCGCCACCTCGGCATGAGGTAGGTGGAATTATGCGAGTCGGCGCCGCCGCGGCAAGGGCCGAAATTCAGCCGATCTGCTCGCCGCGGCCGATGCCGTGGTACTCGAATCCCGCCGCCTTCATGGCCCGGGGTTCGTACAGGTTCCGGCCGTCGAAAATCAGGGGCGCGGCCATCACCCGCTTCATCTCGATAAAGTCGGGCGTGCGGTACTCGGACCAGTCGGTGACGATCACCAAGGCGTCCGCCTTCTTGATCGCGTCGTACGGCCCCTCGGCGTAAGCCAATTGGTCGCCGTACATGGCTTTGACATTGCCAAGAGCCTCCGGGTCATGGACGCGCACCGTTGCCTTGGCCGCCAGCAGCGAGTCGATGAGCGTCAGGGCGGGGGACTCGCGGATGTCGTCCGTCCGCGGCTTGAACGCCAAGCCCCACACGGCGACGGTCTTGCCCTTCAGCTCGGGGCCGAAGCGCTTGCTGACCTTGCCGAACAACACTTGCTTCTGGTTCTGATTCACCTCGTCCACGGCGGCCGACAGCAGCAGCGGCACGCCCAAGGCCCGGCCCATGCCGAGGATGGCTTGCACGTCCTTCGGGAAGCAACTGCCGCCGTACCCCGGACCGGGGAACAGGAACTGGAAGCCGATGCGGGCGTCGTGGCCAATGCCGCGGCGCACGTCGTTGATGTCGGCCCCCATCTTTTCGCTCAGGCAGGCCATCTCGTTGATGAACGAAATCTTCGTCGCCAGCATCGCGTTGGCGGCGTACTTGGTCATCTCCGCGCTCTCGGGCGTCATTACCAGGAACGGGTGTTCCGTGCGCAGGAACGGGGCGTACAGTTCACGAATCACTTCGCCGACTTCCTTGTGCCGGACGCCGACCACAACGCGGTCCGGCTTGGTGAAGTCGTCGAGGGCGGCACCCTCTTTCAGGAACTCCGGGTTGTTGGCCACGTCGATGTGTCCGCACCCGGCGGCTTTGAGGAGGTCGGAGAGCTTGCGGTTGGTCCCCACCGGCACGGTGCTTTTCAGGATCACGATGCGGGAGCCGCGCGGCCCGGCCGGCAGGTCTTTCAGGTGCTTGGCGATCTCGTCGCCGACGGCCCAGATGCTGCTGAGGTCGGCGTCGCCGGTCTTGCCCTGCGGGGTGCCGACCGCGATGAAGATCAACCGGGCTTCCTTGACGGCCGTGCCGAAGTCCGTGGTGAACTTGAGACGGCCGACCTTGGTGTTCTTCTGGACGAGTTCCAGCAGGCCTGGCTCGTATATGGGCAGGTTGCCGGCAAGGAGCGTCTCGATCTTGCGGGCGTCCTTGTCCACGCCGACCACGTCGTTGCCGCTGTCCGCGAGACAGGTGGACGTGACCAGCCCGACGTAGCCCGTGCCGATGACCGCGACCTTCATTGCTCGCTCCGTGTGTGCGTCGCCGATGTTATAGCGGAGCATCGTTGGCGGGGCCAAATTCTGCTTGCACGGTCTCCCGACCGATTCTCTCAAGTTGATGGCTACGGCGTTCAATTCGTCGCCCGACGGTGCGGGGATGGAATGAAAATATCTCCTGTCGCGCAAACATTTCCGGATGTCCACTCGTCTTACAGGCAGTCTCACGTCTCACAGTTCCTCTCCGTTCCCCGTTTCTGAGGGAGTGTTCCGATGTTCCGCTCACGTTACGCTGTCCGCGCTTGGGCTTTTGCCGCCGGCTTGTTCGCCACCTCCGTGATCGTAGTTGCCGGCTGTGGAAAAACCGAGCCACCCGTCGCCCAACAGCCGCAACACACTGTAGTTGTGGACGCCTTGAATAACACCGATTCCACTTATCCGTTGACCCGTCCGATTGTGGAGGGACAAGCCGAACTCGGCGTTGTGAAAACGGAGTCCAAACCCGTTGACGGCCTCGCTCCGGCCCCCAATATTCATGCGCAAAAGGAGTATCTAAACAGCCGCTCGCGTTCACTGAACGATCGGCAAATTACGATTTACGGCCGGTCACGCATGCACGGTGATTCAGGAAAATTGCCACAAGGCCGGACTGATGGCGGCCACGCCAGCCAAGCCAAAGGTCAGCTCCTCGGTCTTAATCCAAACGACCCGAACTTACCGCTCGTCACGGCAGCGAGTGAGCTTGTCCCTGGAGAGGGTGCTCTCTACGACTCTCCCGACGCGTCGGCCGAGAGCTACCAGCATCTCGAAGACAACGCCTACAAGACGGTGAAGGCCGACCCGTTGGCCACGCTGTCGGCCGCCGTGGACACGGCCGCGTACTCCAACGCCCGCGCCCGGCTCATGGAAGGCGCGCTGCCGCCGAAGGACATGGTCCGCATCGCCGACTTTCTGAACTA
>JAYTTY010000137.1:0-9649 GCA_043744795.1 Zavarzinella sp.
CGGATAGCCGGATGTGGATCATGGCTGCCTCCTGCCGCTTGACGTGGATTCACCTCCTCCTACTTTAGGACGGGACACCTTCACCGGGTATGTGTATGAGAGAGTGGCGGGCGGGCGTGGGCCATTCTAGCGAACCGGCGGCGCCTTCGGCAGCAGCCACCGTTCGTCAAAGAACCCGACGCGGACCGCCTCATCGTCAAGCGGGTCTGACGGGTGAGAGGGGACTTTGTCACCGAGCTTCATCACGGCCCAGTCGCCCAATCGAGGGAATAGCAGATAATTCAACAGGGCCAGTTCCTTCTCGTGGAACGTGTGGCCGCTGTTGAGGACCACGTACTTGCCCTCGGCCAGCGGGTTCGGTTGGATGAGAGACGGGGCATGATCAACGGCAGAGTACCGCTGACCGCCGACGGTCAACTCCTCGGCCGTCCACTGCACCGGCAGCTTCGGCAGCACGCGGCGAATCAGGCTGTTGCTGCCGGGGTCGCCGAACAGGATCAGGTTGCATTGGCGAATGTCCTCGGCGGTCACGGCGGCGTCGTCCTTCACCCGAATCTCGCCGCGGAAGTAGCGGCTCCACTCGTACGCGAACCGCTTCAGGTTCGCGTCGGCCCACGCCTGCACCTTCGGGTTCCACGCCTTGCCCGTCCCGCGGACGCACAGGAAAAGCGTGGCGAAGGCGTCATCAATCGGCCCTTGAAGGCCGGGTCGCTTTCCGGTCAACGGCGTGGCGTCGAGGTCGCCCGAGCAAACCCATTGCCCGTCCTTTCGGCCGATCACCGCCTTCTTCACTTCCGCGGGCAGGGGAATCTCCGCGCCCCCGACGCGCAGACGGCGTTTCGGCCCTTGCAACACGGGCGGCAAGAGAGCAAAGCGAGTGATGTTCTTCGGTTCTTTCACATCGACCGTGCCGTCGTCCGCAACGGTGGCTTCCAACTCGGCCCGGCGGTAGTGGTCCTCAAGGCCCAATACGCGGAGCCAATGGCAATCCGCGTACTTGAGCGTCCATGTGACGAAGCGGAGGTGTTTCGGGGCGTGGTCCAACCCCTTGTTCGCGTACTCGCCGATTTGCCGCATCTGTTCCGCGTGCGTCTTCGGGTCGATGACGTGTCCCGTCCCCGGTGAGATCAGGTTGACCATTTTCAGACCTTCCTTCTCCATCGCTTTGCCCATCAACACATGGGCTTGGAAGAACACGTCCTTGTCTCCCATGCAGGCGATGGCCGGGACCACGCCCGCGTTGGCGGCGTAATCGACGGAGTCCAGCATGTGCAGCGCCCGCTCCTGATAAACCGGCAGCGGCCCGACTTTCACGAAATTAGGGAGGGGCGTCCGCGAGAACTCGACCGTGTCCACGTACCCGCAGTACGGCCCGAGGGCGACGAACCGATCCGGGTGTTTCAGCCCGAGGTGCCATGTGCCGGATGCGCCCATTGACATGCCGCGCAGGACGATCCGGTCTCGGTCGATCTTGTACTGTCGGCACGCCGCCTCGATGGCCTCGAACACGTCCGTCTCGCCGGCCCAGCGGTAACAGTTCTCGACGCGGCCCAGCGGGTGAAGTTCGATGAAATTGGCGTCCGGGGCGGATGTGGGCGGCGCGTCCCCCTCGTCGAAGCGGGTCATGAATTGCAGTTCGCTGAGGCCGACGGGCTTGCTGCTGCCGTGCAGCACCACGTCCAACCGGGTCGGCTTCGCGGGGTCGTACCCGCGCGGCACGAGCACGCCATAAGGTTGGGCCGACCCGTCCACCGCCGAGACGTACCCGCGCACGACTTTCCCCTTTCGCTCGGCCCACGGGTGGTTGCCCGCCGCCAACGCCTCCGCGCGCGCCAGCCCGCGTTGCAGGGCTTTTTTGATGAGGGCGGTGCCGGCGGGCTCCAGTTTCGGCTCGTACCGCACCGCCCACTCGGCACCCTTGAGAAACACTTCCGCGTCGGCCAACAAGTCTTGCTGTTCCGGCGTGCGCGCCCTCTCGGCGCGGAGTTTTTGAACCCGTTGCGCCAGCTCCCGCGTGTCGCGGTCCATCAGTTCCTTGTCCGTCGGCTCGGCCGCCGAGGCGGCCAAGCACTGGAGTAGCATCCCGGCAAGGATGGCCAGCGCTGGCACGATTTGAGCCATGTTCGGAACTCTCCCGCATTGATATTTCCCCGCAGTGTACCACCCCCGAAGCGCCGGGGCGAGGACGATCAAAGCCGCTACCATGAATCAAGCCCCTTTTCACCACGCGATGCGACCCCATGACAACGCGCTTCTTCTCCCTCGTTCCTGTTTTTGCCCTCGCGGTCTCGGTTTTGCCCGTCATGGCGAAGCCGATTCCGGTGGTGCTCGACACGGACATCGGCGGCGACATTGACGACGCGCTCGCGCTGGCCCTGGCCGTCGCGTCGCCGGAACTCGACATCGTCGGCGTCACCACCGTCGGCCGCGGCGGGCCGCCCGACCCGTATGTTCAGCACATTAGCAAGGACCGCGACGAAGACCGAGCGTGGATGGTCTGTCGGTTTCTCTCCCAGGTCGGGCACAAGGCCATTCCCGTCGCGCCCGGGGCCGACCCGCAGCCGAAGGCCGAAATCGACTGGCAGATTCAATACCGCCGACACCCGGCGGCCATCTACAACCGCACGCGAAAGCCCGTGAAGGAATCGGCGGTCGAGCTGCTCACCAAGCTTGCCAAGGAGAAGGACGGCGAACTCGTCGTGATGTGCCTCGGGCCGTTGACCAACATCGCCCGGTTCCTCAAGGAACAGCCGGAAGTCGCGAAGAAAGTCAAGCGGTTCGTCGTCATGGGCGGGTCGGTCGCCGTCGGCTACGAGGGCAAGCCGAAGCCGGAACCCGAGTGGAACATGCAGTCGGACATCCCGGCGGCGAAAGCCGTGTTCGCGGCCGGCTTGCCGTTGACGGTCGTCCCACTCGATGCCACCGCGACGCTAAAATTGGGGAAGAAACAGCGCGACGCGATCTTTGCCTCCCACTCGATGCTCACATTCCAAGTGCAAAATCTCTGCGAGTTGTGGGACAAAGAAACGCCGATTCTCTTCGACCCCGCGGCCGTCGTGGCCGTGTTCGACGACAAGCATTTCACATGGAAGAACCTGCGGCTCGCCGTCGATGACAACGGGATGACGCACGTCACGGAGGGAAAAGCGAACGCCCGCGTCGCCGCCGCGTCGAACGCCGATGCACTCACGAGTTTGTTTGTGGATCGACTGCGCGCGCACGGCAAAGAGGCATTGCCGCAACAGCCGAAGAACCCATCGAAGCTCGTCGATCCGGGCCACTTCCCGGCGCGCGTCCACGCCTGCGAGGACTACGGCACGGACATCGACAAACGCTGGTGGATGTGCGGCAAACTCGAAAACGCCGACGCGCTTCAGAAGGGCGGCCGGGCGCAGCGCGCCGTACTGACGCAGGACTTTGATGACCGCCAAGGCGACATGAAGACCATGTATCGCGCGGTGATCTTCAACCCCGTGCCGGGGCCGCCGATGGGGGCGAACACTCGCCTGCGATTCAAGTACAAACTCACGGGCAACGACACCATTCGCATTCAACTCTACAGCCTCACGAACGGGTATCACCGCTACTTGTCCGTGACTGGACTCGAACAGGGGAAGTGGCTCGACGGCTGCGTGGACATGACGGCCATGCGGCGGCCCGACGGCATGGGCGGCCTGCTCTTGATGGACGAGCGGATCGACGACATCCAGTTTTACGTTGACCCGCGGGCCGAATTGCTTATCGACGACATTGTCCTTTACGAAGCGGCGACGGCCGCCGAGAAGCGCCCGTTCCCGAAGCGGGTGCTGTTCACGGGATTGTTCGACACCGGCAAGCAAGGCAAGGAGTGGCCCGGCGAGTTTGACATCGTGAACCACGAGAAGCCGCTGACGTGGAAGGCGGCGAAGTCCGTCATTGACAAGGAGGGCAAGCCGCGGCTCCTCGTCGGGCTGCGCGGGGCGCGCCCGCTCGACGCCCGGACCGAACTCACGTTCCGGTACAAGTTCACGGGGCAGGGCAAGGTCGCGGTCACGCTGTCGAACGCGAAGGGCGGCGCTTCCGATCCTCGCGCCGACTTCACGCCGACGGCCGGCGAGTGGGCCGAGGTCACGCTCAAGTTTACGGCCGAAAAGGGAACGCTTGCCGAGGCAATCACGTTCACTCTCCCGGAGAAGTCGGAAATGCTGATCGACGACCTGTTGCTCTACGCGCCCGGCGGGGCCGAGTGAGTCCCCTCACGCCTCGACCCACATTTATTGCGCTGGCTTCGGCGGCGTGACGCCCAACCGCTCCGCGTGCGTCTGCAACGCCGCCATCACGCCGGGGTAGAGGGCAATGCCGTCGGCCAGCGCCCGCTGCTTGCGTTCCAGCCCGCGCTGGCCGGGCAACCGGACGGCATCGACGCCCGGCGCCGTCGGATTGTTTCGGCACGCGGCCGCGGTCCACCCGGCTTGACGGCGGAACGCCTCGCTGCCGCCGAAGGCCGCAGGGTCGATTACTTGGACGAACACGGACGCGCCCCATTGCGTCGGCGCGTCGGCTCGGCCGAACCCGCCGAGGCCTTGGGTCAGCGCTTCGATCATCAGGGCCAAGCCGTACCCCTTGTGGCCGTGATCCATACCCCCGGTCGGCAGAAGCGTGCCGGGCGGGTCGGTGAACAGGGCGTTCGGGTCGTCGGTCGGGCGGCCGTCGGCGTCGAGGGCCCATTCGCCGGGAAACCGCTTCCCTTCCCGGCGCAGCCGGTCCGACATTCCGTTGGTGGTGATGCTCGCGCTGATGTCGATCAAGATAGGCTCATCGTCCGTCGGGATGCCGACCGCAATCGGGTCCGGGGTGAACACGGCTTTCCGGCCGCCGTACGGGGCGACGCTGGCGACGGCCGGGTCGGAGCAGGTGACGGTGACCATCATTCCACGGTCGGTGGCCCGTTCCAAAAACGCGGCCAAGCACCCGATGTGATGGCTGTTGCGAATGACCACGGCCGCGATGCCGTGAACCGCCGCCCGCTCCGCCGCGAGGTCGACCGCCTTGGCCGCCAGCCAGACGCCGGGCAACCGCCGGCCGTCCCACGTCACGGCCGCGCCGCGGTCATTGATGACCTCCGGTTCTCCGGTCGCCGTCATGGTCCCGGCCGCGAGTTCATTCAGGTACGGGGCGGCCAAGTGCAACCCGTGCGTCGTGTGGCCGAGCAAGTCGGCCTCAACCAGGCCGGCGGTGATAATCGCCGGCTTGTCGCCGTCACACCCGGCGGCGGCAAACAGGCATGTGGCGTATTGGATTAAGTCGGCAACGCGGTAACGCGGGCCGTCATCGGTGGTCGCCATCGAGGTTATTTCTCCTTCGGCGTGGGCGTCGGTTGCCAGTGCGGCCACATCGCCCCATGACCGGGTTTCAGATGCGTTAACTGCTTCTCGGTCCGGTCAGCCAGGTTCATGATGTAGATGTTGCGGGCGCCGGCCCGCAGAGAGCCAAACATGAGCCATTTGCCGTCCGGCGAGGGCTTGGGGTGGTAGTGGAGCGACCCGTCGGCCGTCCGGGTGAGTTGGGTGGCCTTGCCGTCGAGGTCTGTTCGGAACAACTCCACGGTCTTGCCGACTTTCGCGGTGAAGAAGACGGCTTTGCCGTCCGCGGACCACGCGGGGACATCACTGCTGCCGCCGTGGAAGTCGGGCACGTCCAAGAACTCGATCACGCCGCGGTAGCCGCCGCGGTCGGCGAGTTTTTTCAGGCCGGTGCCGTCCGGGCGGACGATGTGCGGGTGGCAGTTGTAGTGTTCGCCGCCGACGAAAAGGAGCCACTTGCCGTCCGGCGACCACGCCGGGGCGAAGTCGAAATTGTTGCCGGTCTTGATGTGCTTCTTGTCCGAGCCGTCGGCCGCGGACGTGTAGAGTTGGTAATTCTCGTGATAACTGATGAGCGTGCCGTCGGGCGAGGCGCTGTAGCCGTAGGTGAACCCGGCGCCTTTGCCGGACACGTCCCGCTTGTTCCGGCCGTCCGCGTCCATGACGAACGGCTTCGAGACGCCGTCAATAAGGGCCGTGAAGCCGAACCCGCGGATGCCGGGGAGAAAAAACAGCCCGCTGCTGTAATGGCTGACGCGGTCCACGGCGGTCACATTCGTGACCTTTCCGGACGCGAGATCGACTAGGCACGAATCGACCTTCCACTGGCCGGCTCCCATGCGGAACTGCTTGTGGTCTTCTTCCCACTTGGCGTTGTCGGGTGACTGCCAGCCGGCGCCGACGACCGCCGTTTTGCCGTCCGGCGACCACCCGGCGAACTGCGTCCACGTGTCCGGCTCTTTCGCCAAATCCTCGGCCACGAGTCGCCGCGCCGCGGAGCCGTCGGCCGGCACGACCGCCGCCCGCATCGTGCGGACGTTGGCGTGCCGCCCGCCCGGTAAGTCGGTCCGCAGTTCGGTGTACCCGACGAGCGGAACAGGTTGAGGCTCGGCGGCTTTCAATGGCGTAAACGCCACGAACACGGCCGCAAAACCGAACAACCACATCCGCAGTTGGTTCTCTTGCGTCATGTGTAAATCTTCCCGTCCGCGGCGACACGGCGGTACTCTTTGTATGCTTGGCCGCCAGCGACGGACTCGCCGGGAAGCGGATGTGGAATCTTTGGGCGTGCCCGCGAGAGATCGGTGATAGACTACGAGAGTGGGCGTGCCCGGCGGAACGGCCGGCGCGGGAGATATTCGGATGGCAGTCGAAGATTCTGACGAGACGTACGCGGCGCGGAAGCCCCGCCAACCCGCGCCGGACACCTTTCCGCCGCCGGCCCCGTTGGACGGCACCGTCACCGGGCCGCCGGCCGATTTCTCGCCGACCTTGCGGCCGCACGCCGTCGCGGAGTTCCCGGCGCAACTCGGCGCGTACCGCCTGAGTCGCAAACTCGGCGAAGGGGGCATGGGGGCCGTGTTCCTCGCGGAAGACCTGACGCTGCACCGGCAAGTCGCTCTTAAAGTGATGCGGCCCGACGCCAACGCCGGGTTCGAGGCGGGGCAGCGGTTCTTGCGCGAGGCCCGGTCGATGGCGGCCCTCAAGCACGACAACATCGTCACCATCTATTCGGTCGGCGAGGACAAGGGCGTCCCGTTCTTGGCGATGGAACTCCTCAAGGGCACGTCGCTGGACGCCTTCCTGAAAAGCGGGCGGGCGCTGACGGCGAAGTCGATCCTCCGCATCGGCCGCGAGATCGCCCGCGGGCTGGGCGTCGCCCATGCGAAGGGCTTGGTCCACCGCGACATCAAGCCGGCGAACATTTGGCTGGAAGCTCCGGTCGGCCGGGTGAAGATCCTCGACTTCGGCATCGCCCGGCCCGCCGCGGAAGCCGACGCCATCACCGCGAGTGGCATGGTCATGGGCACGCCGCACTACATGTCCCCGGAGCAGGCCCGCGGCGAGAAGGTGGACGGCCGGGCCGACCTCTTCAGCCTCGGCGTTCTGCTGTATCGCATGTCCACCGGGAAGGTGCCCTTCGAAGGGCCGACGCTCATGTCGGTCCTCATGGCCATCGGCACGGCGACGCCGCCGTCGGCGGCCCAGATCAAATTGGAAACGCCGCCAAAGTTGTCGAAGCTAATCGACCGGCTGATCGCCAAGAAGCGGGACGACCGGCCCGCCACTGCCGAGGCCGTGGCCGCGGAACTCTCGCACATTGAAAAGGAACTTGGGCGCGAAACAACCGCGATGGTGATCGACGATGTGCTGCCCGTCGGCGATCACGGCCGCATCGCCCACGCGGAAATGACCGAGGCCGCCCGCCCGGCGAGCCGCACGGACAAGGCCCCCGCCGCCCCGCCGGACGTGGACGAACAGCCGGAAGTGGTCCCCGCCCCGGCCACGAAGAAAAAGCGGAAGCGCAGGAAGGCGCCGAAGCAATCGCTGTTCCCGGTCATCGTCGGCGCGGGTATTTTGTTGCTTGCGCTGGGGTTGATGATCGGCTGGCGCGCGACCCATCGGTCCCCGACGAGTTCGTCCACTCCCGCCACCGAGCCGAAGTCGAAGCCGACAATCTCTGCCGAGCCGACGCCGGACGAGACGCCCAAGACAGACCCCGTGGAACCGCAACCCAAACTCGACCCATTTCCGCCTCCCAAGGACGACACCGAGCGGCCCAAATTCGACCCGCCGCCGAAGAAGGACTTCCCCTTTCCGAAGAAGGACTTCCCGCCGCCGAAGAAGGACTTTCCCAAGAAGGTGATCCCGCTTTCTGACACACGGCGATGATTGTTTTTGTTGACTGCCTATTTTGCATCCAATTGTGAAGGTCTGCCAACTTCTCTGCCATTGCGCGCGACCGATTTACCCAAATCTTGGCAATCCGACGGGGTCGGACTCGCGGCCGGCCCGCGGCGCCACTATCCGGTTGTGATGACGGGCGGTTTCTTCCGCTCCGTCGCGCCGCGAATGCAACACGCACAAATCATCGACACATCTTGGACGCCTGCCATGGCCTTTCAAATCGCCTCGGAAATCGTTCGACAACCCGTTCAATGGCTGTGGGAGCCGTGGCTGCCGGCCGGGAAACTGGTGATCCTGGACGGCGACCCGGGTCTCGGCAAATCGACGTTAACGTGCGAACTCGCCGCCCGCTTCTCGCGGGCCGACCAGCCGTCGGCCACGCTGATGGTCGGGGCCGAGGACGACGCGGCCAGCACGGTCGTGCCGCGGTTGGCCGCCGCCGGGGCCGACTTGTCGCGCGTGCGCGTCTGGGACGCGGCCGCCCCGCCGCGGTTCCCCGCCGACACCCCGCAGTTGCGCGCGGCGATCATGGCCGTCGGGGCGCGGCTGGCGGTCATCGACCCGCTGTCGGCTTGCCTGGAGCGCGGCGCGTCCCCGAACACTGACCACACCGTCCGACAGGCCCTGACGCCGTTGGCCGCCGTGGCGGCCGAGACGGGGTGCGCGATCTTGCTGTTGCGGCACCTGCGCAAGCGGGCCGGCGGGCCGGCGATTCACCGCGGCTTGGGGAGCGTCGGCATCGTCGCCGCCGCCCGCGTGGCGTGGCTGCTGGGGAAGCACCCGTATCATCCGGACATGCGGCTATTGACCATGACCAAGTCGAACCTCGGCCCCGTCCCGCCCGCGAAGGCGTTCGTCCTGCTCGGCGGTCGCGTGATGTGGCAGGACGACGAGGAAGAACTGACCGCCGACGACGTGGGCCGCGCGGTCAAGACGACGGCCGAGGACTGGCTGGCGACGATCTTGGAAAAGCACTGCCGCCCGTCGGACGAAGTGCTGGCCGAGGCCGTCGCCGCCGGCATCTCCGAGCGGACGCTGTACCGCGCCCGCGCGGCCCACTTCGTCGTCGCCCGCCGCTTCCAGAAGACGCTGTACTGGTGCCTCCCCGGCCAAGACCCCGCCACCCGCTTCAACGGCCTGCCGCCCCTGTTCGACTTGAAGTCTGAACTGGCGTAAATCCCGCCGCTGCGGCCGAAGGATAACTTGCATACCCCACTATGATCGGATTTGCGCGGATAGTCACACAGACCTCTTTCTCGATATCTGTACGCCCAACGCCAAACAGGTAACAGTAATTGTCCTCTTGACACGCGGTGTCGACAAATTAGAGCGGAGTTCATACCGGCATAGCGGTGGGACCGGCGTCCCGCCGGTCGGTGAGACTCCAACGACCGGCGGGA
>JAYTTY010000138.1:0-9570 GCA_043744795.1 Zavarzinella sp.
GTTGCGGCGGCCGGGCCGGGAGCGAAAAAAACGAACCGGCCCGCGGCGAAAGCCCCGGAACGGCCCGTCAAAAAATTCACAAGCTCGTTGGGGCGAAAAACCGATGGCCGTCACTTGCTCCCCAGTCCGCCGCCGATGACGCGGATGGCCGGCGGCGGGGCGGGCGGGGCCTTGGCGTTCGTCGCCACCACCGGGGACTTCGCGGGGAGTTGGTTCGGGTTGCGGTACTTGAGGTCCGGCACCCGGATGTCCGGGACGCCGCCGCCGCCCGGCCAGAACACCATGTCGCACGGGTACCACCACACCCGCGTGGCCGGCATTTCCCGCTGCAGGGCCTGCGCCCCCTCTTGGGTGACGTTCGGGCAGTTCATGGTGACGTCCGCGAACTTGAGCGTCGGCACCTTCGTGAGCGCCATGATCGTGCTGTCCGTGACGTTCGTGTTCTCCAGGGACACGCGCTCCAAGCGGTTGAAGGCGCCCCACGCCCGGCGGTCGGACAGGTCCACGCGGGTGTTGTTCAGGGACAAGACCTTGAACTTGCGGTTCTGGCTCAGGTACTTGATGACCTCCTCCGTCAGCGGCAGGGCGTCCGCGGACAGTTCCTCCAGCGACCCGATGAGGGACAGTTCCCGCACGCCGGCCGTGGTCACGTTCGTGGCCGACAGGTGCAGCTTCGCGAGTGTCTTGATCTTGCCGAGGGCGACGGCCCCGGCGTCGTCCACGTCCGTCCCCGTGGCGTCGAGTTCCGTCAGGAATTCCAGCTTGGCGACCGCGGAGTCCTTCAGCGTGACCGGGTGGCCGGCCACTTTCAACACGCGCAGGTCCGTGCAGGCGGCGGCGATGGTCTCCAACCCCTTGGCGGTGATCTCATGGGTGGCGAAGCCGAAGCGGCGGACCGGAATCTTGCCGGCCACGGCCGGGACTTTCGCGGCCGGCATCGGCATCGCCGCCGGCATCACGCGGCGGGAGCGGGCCGCGCGCAGGCCGTACCGGGACACGTACGGGTCGTTCACGTCCAACACTTGCAGGGCGGCGAGCTTGGCGATGTCCTTCGCCTCGGCGTCGGTGACCGGGTAGACCTTCAACTCGGAGAGCTTGGTGAGCTTGGCGACCTCGGCCACCATGCCCGCCTGGTCAGCGGCGACGGTGACGTGCAGAGTGTGCAGGCGTGCGATTGTGCCGAGGTGGGCCACCCCCGCCGCGGTGAGGGCGGGGACGCCTTCCAGTTTGAGCGTCATCAGGCCGGCGAAGTCGCCGATGTCCCGGAGGTCGTTGTCCGTCACCGTGGTGCGGGACAGGTCGAGCCACTGGAGGGTGGGGATCTTGGAGAGGGCGAACAGGCCGTCGTGTTCGACGGTCGCGCCGTCCAGGAAGACGGCCTTCAGCGTGTCGAGTTTGGCGATTTCCTTGAACCCCTTCGCGGTGACGTGGGTGCAGCCGCCGAGGTCGACGATTTTGAGGCCCGGCAGCTTTTGCATCAGCGGGACGAGGCGGGCGACGTCGTGGTCCATGATGTCCCGCGGGAAGGCGACGTGGTCCGCCGGGCCCTTTTGCCGCGGGCCGTTGGGGGCCAGCGGCGGCAGGTCTTCGTAACTGACGGCGCAGTTCGCGGCCTTCAGCTTCGTCTCGGCCTGGGCGGTCTCGGCCGCCGTCGGCTTGGCCTTGGCCGGGGCCGGCTTGTCCTTCGGGGCTTGGGCGGGCGAGCCGCCGGCGAGCGCGAGCAGGCCGAAGGCCAAGGCGAGTCGGGGGAGCAACACCGTCATCGAAACACCCTCCGCTGGGGAACGCGAGTCAATCAGTCCGTGAACACGGGCAGCCGGCTGACGCGGGCGACGGCCGTCGTCGGGGCGGCCGGGGCCGCGGGCTTCGGGCCGGCGAACAACAGCCGGCACTCCGGGTTCGTTTTCAGCATGGCCCGGTAGCCGGCGCCGGTGACGCCGGTCTCCGCCAGTGTAACAATTTGCAGCGTCTTGATGTTGGCCAAATGCTTGGTGATGGAATCGTTCACCCGCGTGTGGCTCAGGTCGAGGCGGGCGAGGTTGCGGAAGTTCTTCCACTCCGGCGTGGCCCCGGTGATCGCCGTCTCCCGCAGCGACAGCTCGCCGATGTCCTTGGCGGCCGCGATTTGCTTCAGCCCGGCGTCGGTCACTTTGGACCCGTCGAGCAGGACGGTTTCGAGCTTCGGGATGTCCCCGAGGGCGAACAGCCCTTCGCCGGTCAGCGGCGTTTTGGCCAGGTTCACGGTGCGCAGCGCCTTGAGCCGGGACAGGCCGATCATCTGCGGGTCGGCCAGCGGGCACTGCTCCAAGTGCAACTCCGCGAGGTTGGGCAGCCCGCCCAAGCCGTTGAGGCCGGCCCCGGTGATGCGCGTGCGGTTGAGCCGCAGCGTGGTGAGGGCCGCGCACCCGTTGAGGCGGTTCAGGCCGGCGTCCGTGATCTGGCTGCGGGGCAGTTTCTTCGGGTCCGGGTCCGGCGGGGCCGTGTTGGAGAGGTCGAGCCGGAAGACTTGCTTGAGGGCGCCGAGGCCGTCCAGCCCCTCGTCCGTCAACTTGCTGTCCGCCAGTTCCACTTCCCGCAGCGTGGCGACGGCGGCCAGCGGTTTCAGCCCGGCGCCGGTGACGTTCGTTTCTTGCAGGGACAGCCGTTCCAACGCGGGGAGCGTGGCGAGGACTTTGAGCGAGTCGTCCGTCACGGCCGTGCGGTCGAGAATGAGGTGCCGTAGATTCTTCATGCCCGCGAGCGACTTCACGTCGGCCAGCGTGACGCCGGTGCCGGCGAGGTTCAGCACGCGCAGCTTGGCGGCGTTGGCCAAGTGGTTCAGCCCCGCGTCCGAGACTTTGGTGTTGGCGAGGTTGAGCGTGTGGAGAATCTTGAGGTTGCCGAGGTTTTTCACCCCCTCGTCCGTCGCCTTGGTGTTGCCGGCGTCCAGCCAGCGCAGGCGCGGGCACTTGGCGGCGAGGCCGAGCGCCGGGTCGCCGACGTTGGTGTTGTCGAAGTACAGCACTTCGAGGTCGGTCAGGGCGTCGAACCCCTTGAAGCCGGCGTCCGTGATGATCGTGTGGCCGAAGTCGATGCCGCCGAGGTTGGGGAGCTTGGCGCAGTGCGCGAGCAGGGCCGGCAGTTCGGCCGTGGTGAGCTTGCCGGGGAACGTGACGATCAGCGGGCGGTTGAACTGGAGCCGGTTGTCCGGGTCGTCGGCCTTCTCGTCGAGCGACGGCAGACTGGTCTGGTAACTGGCGACGCGCACCCCGTAGGCCCGAAGAGCCGTGTACGCCTTGGCCACCTCCTTCGGGTCGCCGGAGCCTTTGAGGCCTTGGGCCATTGAGGGGTTGGCCGCCGCGAGGGCGACGAAACAACACGCGATGTGTGGAAGGTGGCGCCGAGTCATAGTGGTCTGATCGGGACGGGGGCGAGTGTTTGCGGGAAGCTCAATACAACCGAACCCCCCGGCCCCCTTCCCTAAAAGGGAAGGGGGAGCAAGTGGGTTTTCATCACTGTCAGATGCTTCCGTCCTCCGTGCGCCGGGATTTGTTCCCCCTTCCTTCTTAGGGAAGGGGGTTAGGGGGTTCGGTTGCCTTTCGCGGCGATCGCGGTCATCAACTCAACCCCGACGCACGTCTTAAAACTCCTTCAGCCCCTTGCGGCCCGGTTCCGGGACGGCGTACTTGCCGTCCTTGTCGGCTTGGATCGGGGCGGGGCCGTCGATCACCAACTTGTCGGCGTTCGGGGCGAAGTCGTGCGTGCTCTCCAGGATCATCTTGCGAGTGATAATCTTGCCGGTGTGGGCGGCCATGCGGCCCATCGCCGTCGCGAGGCTGGCCTCGGTCCCGCGGCGGGCTTCGTTGTGCGGCTTGTCCGCCCGGATGTCGGCCATCAGGTGTTCCCATTCCAGTTGGTACGGGTCCGGCTCGTTCTCCTGGCACTTCCACGTGATCTCGGAGTCGATCATGTTCTGGGCCTTGAACGTCCGGCAGTGGGACGGGGCGTGGCCCGACTCGCTGATGATGGCGCTCCCCTTGGTGCCGTGGGCGTAGCTGGCGAACTCGGACTGCGCGCCCGTCATGCACCGGCCTTCGAGGAACAGCTTGGCCCCGTCCGCGTAGGTGAACTCCGTGGAGTAGGTGTCGAAGTTCTGGTCGACGTAGTCGCCGCGGTAGTGCCGGCCGCCGGACGACTTGGCCATGACCGGGAACGAGTCCTTCATCCAGGAGCACTCGTCGATGTTGTGGATGAGGAAGTCCGAGTACGCCCCGCCCGAGGCCCATAGGAAGCTGTGGAACCGGCGGATCTGGTACGCCAGTTCGCTCATGCCGTCCGGCTTCTTCGTGCTGAACGCGGAGGCCGTCGGGCCGGCCATGCGGTAGGCGCGCATGAAGGTGATGTCGCCGATGTCGCCGTTGCGGATCTTCTTGTACAATTCGCCGCGGGCCTCGCAGTGCCGGCACATGAGGCCGACGGCCACTTTCAGGTTCTTCTTCTCGCTGTCCTCGGCCAGCTTGAACATGCGCACGGCGCTCGGCCCGTCCATGGCGACGGGCTTCTCCATGAACACGTTCAGGCCCTTCTCGATGGCGTACCCGAAGTGGACCCAGCGGAAGGCGACCGGGGTGGCGAAGATCACCACGTCGCCGGGCTTCAGGCAGTCCATGACCTTCTTGTACCCGTCGAACCCGACGAACTGCTGCTCCGGCGGCACGTCGAACGACTTGGGGAACTTCTTGGCGATGGCGGAGGCGGCGCCCTTGAGGTTGTCCGCGAAGACGTCGGCCATGGCGACGATCTTCGTCGGGCCTTGCTTGGTGGACAGGGCGTTGATGGCCGCCCCGGTGCCCCGGCCGCCGCAGCCGACGAGGCCGATGTTGATGGTCTCGCTGCCGGCGGCGTGCACGAAGTTGCCGCCGGCCAGGAGAGCGGTAAAGGCCGTGGCCCCGGCCGCGGTCAAGGCGTCCCGGCGCGTCACGCCGGTCGAAGTCGATTCGTCAGTCACGGTATCTCACCCTTTCTGGTGGAGAGTGGGCAAAAAGAGAAGGCAGTTCAGTGTGGATTGGTATTGTCGTCAGCCGGCCCGCCATCCGCAAGGATAAAACCGGGCCGGGCCAAAATGTCCGCGAACCCGGTCTGGCCGAACCCCCGTCCCTGTTTATAATTCACTCACTGACGTGACCGCGTCCTCGTAGCTCAACTGGATAGAGCATCGGCCTCCGGCGCCGAAGGTTACAGGTTCAACTCCTGTCGAGGACACTCCCCCTTCTCAATGACGCCCCCTCCCGGGCCGCCTTTTTCCAAGGCCGACTCAATCTTGCGTCGAACGGGCCGCCGCCGGGGCGGGACCCGTCTTGGCTAACTTGGGCCAACGAAACTCGTACACTTCCCTTCACCTCTCCGCGGCTTCACCGAGATTCCCACCCATGCGTTGGCGCGCGCCCCTTCTCCTGTTGCTCACGCCGCTCTTCTTGCACGCCCAAGCGGCGAAGGCGCCGCCCTACGCGATCACCGGGGCGAAGGTCGTGTTGCCGGGGGACAAGGTGTTGCCCAAGGCGACGGTCGTCGTGCGGGACGGGTTGATCGTGGACGTGGGGCCGGACGCCAAAGTCCCGGCCGACGCGGTCGTGATCGACGGGGCGGACCTGATCATCTACCCCGGCCTGATCGACGCCGGCGGGCTGCGCGGGTACGACGCGGCGATGCGGCGGTCGGCCGGGGGACCGCCGTCGCCGGACGACTTGGCCAGCGACATTCTCGCGGCCACCAAGGCCGACAACCGCCGCGGGCTGACGCCCGAGTTTGAAGTCCACACCGCTTTGAAGACCGACGAGGACGCCCATCTACCGTGGCGCCGGCTCGGCTTCACGATGGAGTTGGCCATCCCCGAAGGCGGCATCCTGAGCGGGCGAAGCACGCTGCTCAGTCTCAATAGTCAAGTACCTCGGACGAGCGTGGTCAAGCCGGTTGTGGCGCTGCACGCTTCGCTGCGCAACATCCCCGGCGCGGAATACCCGCGTGCCCTCATGGGCGTGGTCGCCCACGCCCGGCAGACGTTCATGGACGCCGGTTGGCACCAGCGCCGGCTACAGGCGTTCGAGGCCGGCGGCCGCGTCGGCGCGCGGCCGCCGTTCGACCCGGCGTGGGAATCGCTCGTCCCCGCCTTGGAAGGGAAACTGTCCGTGGTGTTCGAGGCCGACCGGGCCGACGACATTCACCGGGCGTTGGACTTCGCGGCCGAGTTCAAACTGAAGCCGATCATCTTCGGCGGCCGCGAGGCGTGGAAGGTCAAGGACCGCTTGAAGGCGGCCAACGTGCCCGTAGTCCTGCGGCTCAACTTTAGCGAGCCGGGGGAGAAGGAAGGCGAGTTGCCGGCCCGCGTGAAGGCCGACCGCGAACGGCAGCGCAAGGAAGAGGCGGCCGGCGCCAACGTGTTGCACCAAGCCGGCGTGAAACTTGCGTTCGCCTCGGCCGGCATCCCCGGCGACCAAGCGGCCGGCAAGTTCCGCGAGAACCTGCGCAAGGTCTTGAAGGAAGGATTGCCCCCGGCCGCCGCCTTGCAGGCCCTGACGCAGAACGCGGCCGAACTCTTCGGCGTGAGCAACCAGTACGGCGGCATCGCCCCCGGCAAGGCGGCCAACTTCGTGATCGCCGACGGCGACCTGTTCGAGCCGGACACGTTCGTGAAGTACGTCTTCGCGGACGGCATCAAGCTCGACTTGGAGACGCCCGTCCGGCCCAAGAAGGAGCCGAAGACCCGGCCGACGGGCAAGGACCGCCCGCCGGAGAAGCGGGAGCCGGAGAAGAAGGACGTTGACCCGAAGTCCCCGGCCAAGGAGCCGCCGCCCGCCAAGGAACCCGAGCCGACGCCGCCGAAGACGCCGGCCCCCGGGCCGATTGTGGTTGGGCCGAGCGACGGGGTCACGGAACTCGACATTGACCGCGTGCCGAAGTTGCGCACCAAGGGGTCGCTGCTGCTCAAGAATACGACGATCCTGACGGCTTCCCGCCCGGCCCGGTTGGAGAAGGCCGACCTGCTGGTGATCGACGGCAAGATCAAAGCCTTCGGCCCCAACGACGAGACGCGGGCGTTCTCCGGGCCGACGCTGGACGCGGAGGGCATGTTCGTCATGCCCGGCATCATCGACTCGCACGCCCACTTCGCCATCAGCGGCGGCGTCAACGAGTTCTCGCTGTCGGTCGTCCCCGAGGTCCGTGTTCGCGACGTGATCGAGAGCGACGACGAGCAAATCTACCGGGCCGCGGCCGGCGGCGTCACCATCGCCCGCCTGCTGCACGGCAGCGCCAACGTCATCGGCGGGCAAGACGCCGTCATCAAGCTGAAGTACGGCCTGCCCGCGAAAGACCTGTTGCTGGCGGATGCCCCGCGCGGGGTGAAGTTCGCGCTGGGGGAAAACGTCAAGCGCGGCGACGGCCGCTTCCCCAACTCGCGGCCCGGCGTCGAAGCCGTGCTGGTGCGGGCGTTCAGCGAAGCGCAAGCCTACCAGAAGGCGTGGAAACTGTACGCCCTGTCGAAGTCCAAAGACCCGGAACCCCGCCGTGACCTGCGGCTGGAAGCGCTAGCCGACGTCCTCAAGGGCGACTTGAAGGTTCATTGCCACTGTTACCGCAGTGACGAAATCTTGATGCTCCTGCGCGTGGCCGACCGCTTCGGCGTGAAAGTCAAATCGCTGCAACACGTCCTCGAAGGGTACAAGGTCGCCCCGGAGATTGCCGCCCACGGGGCGAGCGTCTCCATGTTCTCGGACTGGTGGGCGTACAAGATCGAAGCCTTCGACGCCATCCCCTTCGGCCCGTACCTGATGCACGAGGCCGGGGCCAGCGTGTGCCTCAAGTCGGACAGCAACGAACTCGTCCGGCACCTGTACCAGGAGGCCGCCAAGCTCATCAAGTACGGCGGGCTGACCGAAGAGGAAGCGCTGAAGACGATCACGTTGAACCCCGCCAAGCAACTCGGCCTCGACGGCCGCACCGGCAGCATCGAGGTCGGCAAGGACGCGGACTTGGCCATCTTCAACGGCCACCCGCTCAACGGCTTCTCGCGGTGCGAGATGACGGTGATCGACGGCGAAGTCTACTTCCAGCGCGGCGAGAAGTTCACGCCGTACAAGCCGGCCGCCGAGGCGCCGACGCCGAACAACAAAGAAGTTTTGTTCCCCCGCTTCAAGACGGACGCCCCGATCCTGCTGCGGAACGTGACGATCCACAACCCCGGCAAGGCCCCCATCGCCGCCGACGTGCGCATCTTCAAAGGCAAGATCATTGACGTGGGCCGGGACTTGGAATCGAAGACGGACACCGTGCTGAACTCCCGCACGCTGCACGTCTTCCCCGGCATGATCGACGCCGGCACCGTGCTGGGCCTGACCGAACTCGGCCAGTCCCGCGAGACGCACGACTATTCCGACGGCGGCGACTTCCAGCCCGACCTGCGGGCGGCCGTGGCCGTCAACCCGGAGTCGGAACTGATCCCCGTGACGCGGGCCAACGGCGTGCTGACCGTGGTGACTCGCCCCAGCGGCCCGATGATCGCCGGGCAAGCCGCCCTCATCAACCTCAGCGGCTGGGTGCCGAAGGACATGGCCATTGTCGAGCAACTGGCCCTGCACATCGACTTCCCGGTGGAAGTCTCCTTCAGCAGCGGCGACCCGACGATGCCCAGCATCGGCCGGGCCGTCGCCAAGAAGCAGCGGGAGGAGAAGATCCGCAAGCTGAAAGACTTGTTCGCGGAAGCGAAGCGCTACGAGGCGAGCCGCAAAGAGGACGCGAACCTCCCCGTGGTCCCGCGGTTGGAAGCGCTGCTGCCCTACGTCCGCGGCGAGAAGCCCGTGATCGTCTCCGCGTACCGTAAGGGGGAGATTCTCGAAGCCATCAAACTCGCGGACGACCTCAAGTTCAAGATGATCCTGAGCGGGGCGGTGGAAGCGTGGAAAGTCGTGGACGAGATCAAGAAGCGGGACATCCCGGTGATCGTCGGCCCGGTGATGACCATGCCGCAGGAGGGGTTCGACCCCTACGACGCCCCGTACTCATGCCCGGCCAAACTGCACGCGGCCGGCGTCCGCTTCTGCATCCGCAGCACCGGCGCCAGCAACACGCGCAACCTCCCCTACGAGGCCGCGATGGCCGTCTCCTACGGCCTGCCGGCCGACGAGGCGCTGAAGGCCGTGACGATTTCCCCGGCCCAAATCCTCGGCGTCGCCGACAGCCTCGGCAGCATCGACCCCGGCAAGCGGGCCAACCTGGTCATCACCAACGGCGACCTCCTGCAACCGTCCACGCAGGTGTTGGGCCTATTCATTGACGGCAAGCCCATCGAGCCGACCAGCAAGCACACGCGCCTGTTCGAGAAGTACGCCGAGCGGCTGAAGGAGTTCAAAGAGGGGAAGACGGGACTGGGGACGAAGTAGGGGCGAGGGATAGGGACGAGGGGCGAGGGGAAACCCCGTTTAGCCGCGACGCGACGCTTCGGAGTGGAGCGCGGGCTTCCCGGCACCAATCGCTTCCCGCTTATCAACGGCGAGCGTCGAGGCGTCAGCCCGGCCTGTATTCTTATACAAAAACACA
>JAYTTY010000139.1:0-9553 GCA_043744795.1 Zavarzinella sp.
GGCCATTTCAGGCTGAACATTAAAATTGTCAGACAACCCAACTATTATTCTGTCGATAGCCCGTTACAGCAATGTAACGGGCTTTTTTGGGTCTAGTTCAGACTTATTAAGATATTCTAATAAATTGAATGATTCAATCAGTCGGCTGCTAACTCAACATGGCAAAAAAGGCCCGTTACATTGCTGTAACGGGCCTTTTTTCGCTTTCAATAACAGGGCTCGCTAGCCGTTCATGGCCAACAGGAATTCTTCGTTGTCCTTGGTGCCTTTGATGCGGTCCTTGAGGAATTCCATGGCCTCGGTGGCCGTCATATCCGACATGAACTTGCGGAGCACCCATACGCGGTTCAGCTCGTCCTTGCTCATCAGCAGGTCTTCGCGGCGGGTGCCGGAAGCCGGGATGTCAATGGCCGGAAACACACGCTTGTTAGCCAACTTGCGGTCCAGCTGCAGCTCCATGTTGCCGGTACCCTTGAATTCCTCGAAAATAACCTCGTCCATTTTAGAGCCAGTCTCGATGAGGGCCGTGGCGATGATGGTGAGCGAGCCGCCGCCTTCCACGTTGCGGGCCGCACCGAAGAAACGCTTGGGCTTTTGCAGCGCGCCAGCATCGATACCACCCGAGAGGATGCGCGACGAGCTGGGCTGCACCGTATTGTAGGCCCGGGCCAGGCGAGTGATAGAGTCGAGCAAAATCACCACGTCGTGGCCGCATTCCACGAGGCGGCGAGCCTTGTCGAGGGCCATTTCGGCGATTTTCACGTGGCGGTCGGCCGTTTCGTCGAAGGTCGAGCTCAGCACTTCGGCCTTTACGGTGCGGGCCATGTCGGTCACTTCCTCAGGGCGCTCGTCGATGAGCAGCACCATGAGATAAACTTCGGGGTGGTTCTCGGCAATGGCGTTGGCGATTTCCTGGAGCAGCACCGTTTTACCAGTCTTGGGCTGGGCCACGATGAGGCCGCGCTGCCCCTTGCCGATGGGGGTGATGAGGTCGATGACGCGCGTGTTCACCTCGCCGTCCGCCTCCAGCTTGAACCGCTTGGTCGGGTGCAACGGCGTCAGGTCGTCGAACACCACTTTCGTCGCCAGTTGGTCCGGGTCCTGGTGGTTGATGGCCTCGACGCGCAGCAGGGCGAAGTACCGCTCGTTCTCCTTGGGCGGGCGGATTTGCCCGGAGACGATGGCCCCGGTGCGCAGGCCGAACCGCCGGATCTGGCTGGGGGAGATGTAGATGTCGTCGGCGCACGGCAGGTAGTTGTAGTCCGGGCTGCGCAGGAAGCCGAAGCCGTCCGGGAGGATTTCGAGCGTCCCCTCGCCGAACATGAGGCCGTTCTGCTTTACGCGCTCCTTGAGGATCCGGAAGATCAAGTCCTGCTTCTTGAGGCCGATCCACTCCTCTCGCTCAAGTTCGGCGTCCTTGGCCAACTGCTGGAGTTGGGCCATGGTCATCTGCTGGAGTTCGGTGATGTGCGTGCTGCCGCGCTTGATCTCCTCGTAGCGGGTGTTCACCTCGTCGTCGACGAACCCCCCGTCGAAGCCCTCGGCCGCGGCGGGCGTCGGCGGGCCGTCGGAATCGCGGGGCGGGCGGTCGTGGGGGGTGGGCCGGGCGGAATCGGGCATGACAACAAACTCCGGGAGACGGGACACGGGAACGCCGCCGCCGGGGGCCGAGGAATCCGGCCCGGAGAGATCCGGCGGTGGCGGGGCAAGGGCATCAGACGAGGTTCCAGCGGGCGGCCAAGTCGTCGACTTGCCGCCGCGTGTGTTCGATCGTGCCGGCGTTCGCCACGACGGCGTCGGCCCGGTCTTTCTTCTTCTCCGGCGGCATCTGCACGGCCTCGCGGGCGGCCAAGTCGGCCTCGGCCCAGCCGCGCTGGGCCTGGACGCGCGCCAGCCGCACGTCGCGCGGGGCGTCCACGAACACCAACTTGTCGCAGGCGTCGTCCCACCCCGCCTCCAGCATCACGGCCGCGTCAAGGACCACGAACTTGGCCGCCGGGTCCGCTTGAGCGTTCGCAATCTCTTCTTCCAGCCGCCGCCGGATGAACGGGTGGACCAAGTGTTCCAGCCGCGTCCGCTCGACCGGGCTGGGAAACACGATGGCCCCGAGCTTGCGCCGGTCCACCTGCCCGTCCGGCTTCAGGACGCCGCGACTTCCCCAAATCTCTGTCACGCGGGCCAATATCTCCGGGTCTCGCAACGCCTCGTGGCCCACGGGGTCGCCGGCGACGACGCGGCCGCCGTGCGCCGCGAACGCGGCGGCGACGGCGCTCTTCCCCGCCCCGATGCCGCCGACGAGGCCGATGACCGGCTTGCGGGTGGACTGGGTCATAGGGCACCGCCATCAACCGGCTTTTCTCCGGCTTGTTTCAGTTGTTCCAAAAGTTTGGCGATCACGGCATCCTTGGCCGCCAGTTGCTCGGCCTGATGTGCCGACACCCGCCGGACGGCGGCGGCCTTCTCGTCGCGGGTCGGTATCGGCGCGCCGGTTTGCATGTCCACAAGTCGCAAGCGGTCGCCTTCAGGCCGAAGTTTGACGCCCAACATCACGGATGTCAGCGTCCCGTCGGCGTTCCCCGGAATCGGCTGGTATCGGCCGTGTTCCAATCGGAACCCCAGCAGCGGCTCGTCCATATACTCCCCGAGCCAATCAAACACAAAGTATTCTCGCACTCCTTGTCGCTCGTAATCGTCCCGCAGTTCGCCGAGGAGGAAAGACTGCTGCTCCTGAGAGGCGGTCTCGATGACGACGCCCGGCGGGATGTCGCCGTGATTCCAGGCCCGGTAGGAATTCCGCCGTTCCACATAGGGGACGCCGAAGATCACCATGAGGTCGGGGGCGCGCACGGCCCGTCGGTTGCCGCGTTCCCAATACCAGAACATGTCCGTGTAGATGGACAGTTCGTGTTCCCGGCCCGCCAACAAATCTTTGATCGCTTGGTGCAGTGCGACGATGACCAAGAAATGGACGTTCGACTCGCTCACAGGTTTTCCGTCCGAGCAAGGGTAGAAGTCTTCCTCGTCGATTTCGTCGCTCAATACGGTCAGTTCGCCGGCGCTCATTCCGCGTCCCCCCCGCCGGCCGGCAGTTGCCCGGCCCGCCGCAGTTGTTCCCGCAATTGGGCGATCACGTCGTCTTTGGCCGCCAATTCCTGCTCCTTGGCCGTCAGTTCCTGCTCCTTGGCGGCCAACTCCTCCGTGGTAATCGCCAGTTGGTCGCTGACCGCCGACGCGTGGAGCGCTTTGGATTCCGCCTCGGCTTTGTACTTGGCCGCCAACTCGGCTTTCGTCGGCAACGGTTCGCCCGTCCGCGGGTTGACCAGCCGCAGGATTCCCCCGTCCGTCCGCAGCCGCACGCCCAACGAAAGAGATGTCATTGTCCCGTCGCCCGACCGGCGTATGAGCTGATACCGCCCGCCGTGCAAGCGGAAGCCCGTCAACGGCTCGTCGGCCACCAGCCCGCGCGGGTCGAACACGAAGTATTCGCCGACGCCCAGGCGCTCGTACAGGTCACGCAGTTCGCGGAGCAGGTGCGGCCCCTGCCGCTGGGACGCGACTTCGATAATGACCCCCGGCGAAACGTCGCCGTGCCGCCACGACATGTACGAGTCCCGCGCGTCCTGCTGCACGCCGAAAATGACCATCACGTCCGGCGCCCGGGTCGCCGCCGGGTTGCCCCGCTCCCAGTACCAGAACTGGTTGGCGTGCAGAGACACCTCGTGGCCGCGGCCGGCCAAAAACGCCTCCAACATGTCGAAGATGGCGCGGGCGGTTAAGTAGTGGTGACTGGTTTCGCCCACGGGTTCCGCGTCCTCACTCGGATACATGACCTCGTCATCCGCCACCGCGATCAGTTGTCCGGCGCTCATTCCACGTCCTCCCCTTCCAGCCAGTTCGGGCGTTGCCTCGACTCTCAACGTCACAGGATCAGCGCCACCCGGTCCAACACCTCGGCCAACACGTCCTGCCCCACGGACCCGGCATAAGTCGCGCGCCGGGCCGTCCAATCGACGGATTTCAATTGGTCGGCTACCATTCTTCCTTCCCCACGGGCGGCCCCATGCCGATCTCGGGGTGCCGATTCTCCGGCGTGATGCGGTCAAAAATTTCTTGCGCCTTGGCCGGGTCCACGCGACCGAACAGCTTCTGCCTCGCGCCCGCATACGGCTTCGGGTACTCCGCGAAGCGGTTGGTCAGCGCGGCGCGGATGACCGCGACTCGGGCGGGGTTGGCGGCTAAGTACGCGTCAATCGGCGTCCCAGCGGTGTCGGCCCCGTCGCCACCGACCGCGAGCACCAAGAACCGCATGGCGGCCGTGTCCAGCCACAGGGCCTCCGGCGGGCCGGGTGTCCCGGTATCTTGCGGCAGCCGGGCGATGTGGATCCAATCATCTGTTTCGCTCACGTCACGTCCTCCCCTTCCAGCCAGTTCGGGCCGGCGGACACGTCCACGACCAACGGCACGCTCAACGTCATCGCGGCGGTCATTTCGTGGCGCACCACGGCGGCCAAGGTCTTTACTTCGGCCGGCGGCGCTTCAAACACGAGTTCGTCGTGGACACTCAGCAACATGCGGGCGGTCAGCTTTTCTTGCCTCATCCGTTTGCTGACGTTCAGCAGGGCCAACTTCATCAAGTCGGCGGCGCTGGCCTGGATCTCCATGTTGATGGCTTCGCGCTCGGCCCCGTTGCGGGATTGGTAACTCGTCTTGGGCCGGATGGCCGTCGGGTCGAACTTGCGTTGCCGGCCCAGAATCGACTTCACGTACCCGTTCTCGCGGGCCTTGCGCAGCAGTTCATCTTGGTAGATTTGCACGGACGGGTAGCGGGCGAAGTAGCTGTTGATGAACTTGTCGGCCTCCTTGCGGTCGATGCCCAGCCGCTCCGCGAGGCCGTGGGCGCTCATGCCGTAAATCACGCCGAAGTTGACCGTCTTGGCGACGCGGCGCATGTCACTGGTCACGGCGTCGGCGGCGACGCCGAAAATCTCCCCGGCGACCTGGGTGTGGATGTCGCGGTTCTCGGCGTAGGCCGTCTTGAGATTCTCGTCCCCGCTGAAGTGGGCGAGGAGCCGCAGTTCGATCTGCGAGTAGTCGGCCGTCACCAGTTGCCAGCCGTCCTGGGGGATGAACGCCTGCCGGATTTCGCGGCCGAGGTCGGTGCGGGCCGGGATGTTCTGCAGGTTCGGGTCGCTGGAACTCAGCCGGCCGGTCGCGGCCACCGTCTGGTTGAACGACGTGTGGACGCGGCCCGTCCGCGGGTTCACGATGGCCGGCAGCGCATCGACGTAGGTGCCCTTCAGCTTGCTAATCTGCCGGTGCTCGATGATCGTCTTCGGCACGGCGTGGCCCATGGCGGCGAGTTTCTCCAGCGTCTCCTGGTCCGTGCTCGGCTCGCCGGTCAGGTCGGTCTTCTTGAGGATCGGCAGTTTCAAGTCCTTGTACAGCACGTCCCGCAGTTGCTTCAGCGAGGCGATGTTGAACTCCTTCCCCGCGATCGCGTGAATCTCCTTCTCCAAGACCGCCAGCCGGTCGGCCATCTGCACGGAGAGCTTTTGCAGGTACGGGACATCGACGCGGATGCCGTTCGCCTCCATCTCGGCCAGCACGTCAATGAGGGGGACTTCCAGCGTGTCGTACAGTTCACGCACCCCAATGCCGGCCAGTTGCGGCTCCAGCAGTTCGGTGAGCCGCCACGCGGCGTCGGCGTCCTCGGCGGCGTAGGGGAACACCTTCGCCACGGGGACTTGGTCCATCCGCTTCTGGTTCTTGCCCTTGCCGATCAGCTCCGTGATGGAGATGTTTTCGTGCCCGAGGTACTTGCGCGTCAGTTCGTCGAGGCCGTGCGACCGCTCGCCGGCGTGCAGCAAATAGTGGGCGACCATCGAGTCGCCGGCCACGCCCGCCAGGCGGACGCCGGCGCTCAACAGCGCCAGTTGGTCGTACTTGACGTTTTGGTTCACCTTGGCGACCGCCGGGTCTTCAAAGATCGGCTTCAACGCCGCGAGGGTCGAATCGGGCGCCAGCACCTTGTCCTCGGCCGGGCCGCGCACGGGGAGGTAATACCCCTCGGTCGGCTGCCACGAGAACGAAAGGCCGACGATCTCGCACCGGAGCGCGTCGATGTCCGTGGTTTCGAGGTCGAAGCAGAACCGCTTTTGAGCCTTCAACTCCGTGAGGAATGTCCGGAACGCCTCCGGCGTATCGACCAAGGTGTAATTCGCGTTCCACGTGTCCGGGGCGGCCGCGGCGCCGAACGGGAACTCCGGGTCCGGCTCGGCGGCGGCGGGTTCGGGTTCGTCGAACATGCCGCCCCCCATCAGCGGCTTCGCCTTCCCCTTGCCTTTGCCCTTGGGCGCGGCGACCATCGGCGCGTCGAGGCCGAGGGCGGCCAGCAGTTCCGGGTTCTTGGCCGGGATCGGCGCTTTATCGGCGCCGGCCTTCATCTCGTGGCGCACGCGGGCCGCGAAACTGCGGAAGCCGTACGTCTCGAACAGGGCCAACAGCTTTTCGTTGTCCCACGGCTGGCGCTTCCACGCCTCCCACTCCAAGGGCATCGGCACATTCCGGTCGAGCCGCACCAGCGTCCGGCTGCGCTCCAAGTCCCCGGTGTCGATGGCCCGCTTCAGGTTCTCTTTCTGCTTCACCTGCTTGATCTCGTCCGCCTTGGCGACGAGGTTGTCCAAGGTGCCGTAAGTCTGCAACAGCCTGGCGGCCGTCTTCTCGCCGATGCCGACGACGCCCGGCACGTTGTCCACGCTGTCGCCGATCAAGGCTTGGTAGTCCACCGCCTGCTCGGGCGTGATGCCGTGGCCGGCCAGCAACTCGGCCGGGCCGATGATCGTCTTCTTGCGCAAGTCGTACATGCGCACGCGGTCATTGAGCAGTTGCCGGCAGTCCTTGTCGTTGGTGCACAGGTAGACCTCGATGCCGCGGTCGCTGCCGTGGTGGGCGAGCGTCGCCATCACGTCGTCGGCCTCGTAATTCGGGACGCCCAACACCGGCAAGTTCATCGCGTTCATGACCGCCTGGATCATCGGGATCTGGGCGATCAAGTCGTCCGGCGGCGGCGGCCGGTGCTTCTTGTACTCCGGGTAAATCGCGTCGCGGAACGTGCCGCCGGGTTGGTCGAACGCGGCGACCAGGTACGTGGGCTGGATTTCGTCGAAAAGGGTCAGCAAGTCGCGGGTGAAGCCGAAGGTCGCGTTGGTGGGCCGGCCGTCGGGGGCCGTCATCGGCGCGAGGGCGTGGAACATGCGGTAAATGAGGGCATGCGCGTCAACAACGTACAGCGTGGCCGGTGCATCGGGCATGGTGGGACCGCGTTCCGACGAAGAAACCAGACGGGAGTCCGCCAACGCCAACGGTCGGGAGGGAGACCGGCGGGGCTGTCGCATTCATAGGGGGAATTGGCTTGGGCCAACAAGACGGGACCTTGCCCGGCCAATTTCACCTACGGTTCAAGGTACGGGGGGGCGGGGGGCGTGTCAATTGAAACCGGCAAGCCCACGGACGGCGATCCGTGGGCTTCGGTGTCACTTCTCCCCCAAGACCACCTTCATCGGCACGGCGCCGCCGGTGGCGTCGCAGACGCGGAACAGGAACTGCCAGTTCTGGGTCCACGGCTCGTCCTGATTGTTTTGGCACACCTTCAAGAGGATTTCGTTCTTCCCCTTCTTGAGAGCGCCGCGGACGAGGTACTGGTCGAAGCGGTCGCCGTGGTGGTACTCGTCGCGGGCGTACATCAGTTTGCCGTTGAGCCAGACCTTCACCGAGGTCGGCGTCCCGAAGCGCATCTCCACGGGGCGGTCGGCGTCCGACTCAATCTCCGTGTAGGCGTGGGCCACGGAGTCCTTGTGCTTGGCGATGCCCTTGTTCAGATCAATCTTCCCGTAGGTGTCGCCGCTCGTGAGCGGCTTCCATGTGATGTCGCCGTCCTTGCCCTTGTACGTGGCCTTGAGGTCCACGCCCGCTTCCGGCGGGTACGCCTTGTCGTAGCCGACGCCCTTCGTGCTGTCGAACGGCCCGACCACCATCCATTTGCCGACGACGCCGAAGTGGCCCGTCAAGTCGGCCTCGCCGCCCAAGTCTTTCAGCGCCTTGGCGATCTTCTCGGCCTGGTCCTGGTCCCGGCTGGCGTGGAACAACTTCTCGTAGGTCGCCTTCGCGGCCGTCGGGTCTGTCTTCGCCTCCTCCTCGGCCGCCGGCAGGGCCGCGGCGACGGCGTCCCGGCGCATGTCCCCGCTCGGGTCGTTTAGGAAGCCGGGCAGCAGGCGGGCCGGGGCCTTGGGGTCCAACTCGGCCAACAATTCGTAGGCGACGCGGCGGCCGACCGGCCCGTGCGCCGAGTCCGTCACGAAGTCTTCGAGCGCCTTGGCGGGCAGCGTCTTCCCGGCGGCCTGTTCCTTCTCCGCGATGGCGCCCACGGCCGACCGCAGCCAGTTGTTGGCCAACGGCGTCGCGTCGTCCATCGCCGCCAACGCGGGCAGCAGCGCGGCCGCGCCCTGGCCCACGAGCGCCTTCCACGCCGCTTGAGCCTCTTGGTTGCCCGCCCCCTCTCGCGTGACGGCCTTGATCGACTTCAACAGCTTCTGGGAATCGTCCGCGACCGCGACGGACGCCGCGGTGAACAGGCCAACAGTGATGAGCCAACGCATGAAAGTAACACCCTCATTTTAGAAAGCCCACGGACGGCCGGCCGTGGGCTTCGCTTACCCTCACTGAAGCGAGACGCGGGCCGACTGGGCTTCCATTTGTTGCCGCAGGCCGGCGAAGTAGGCGGTGAGTTCCTCGGCCGACTTCACCTTCCCCTTGGAGCATCCGCCGGTCGAACACCCGCCGCCGGTGGAACAACCCCCGGTCGAGCAACCCCCGCCGGTGGAACAGCCGCCGGACGAACACCCGGACGCTTCTTCGACCGGCTTCGCCGCGGCGGTCAGGTCTTGGAGTGTCACCAACAGGCCGAATTCGCGGGTCAGGCCTTCAAACAAGTCCGACACGTCGCACGCGCCCCAGTGCAGGGCCTGCACGACGGCTTGCTCCCCGCCGAGGAGGACTTCGCAATCCAGAAACGTGATCGGCCACCCGGCCGCCTCGGCCCGCGCTTGGGCTTCCGCGAGCAGTTGATCGGCCGCCGCCCGGCGGGCGAGTTGGGTTTTGTGGTCGTCGGCCGTCATCGCCCGAAGCAAGTCGCCGGGCTCCGCGTGGGCCAGCGAATCGGCCTTGGCCGCGTCGAGGACTTCGCCCGCTTCCAACCCGCGCACCGTGCGGACGACGACGGCGTCGCCACGGCGGTACGCGCCGTCGGCGGCGAAACGGCCGACGAACCCGCCGAGGCCGTGAGAGACGAGGTAGTGCATGAGATTCTCAAACAAGTGAGCGGCCGGTTTGGTCCCCCTCTCCGCTGCGGAGAAGGGGTTAGGGGGTGAGGTTGCATTTGCGGCGAGCGCGTGAAAGTCAACCTCACCCCCCGGCCCCTTACAAGGGTAGGTTTCCGGCCGGGGCAGAGGGAAATTTAGGCGGGGGTCGCTGTTGGCATCCGTCGCAGCCCCCTCGG
>JAYTTY010000140.1:0-2454 GCA_043744795.1 Zavarzinella sp.
CCGGCTTCCGCCGGTCTTCGCGGAAGACCGGCGGAAGCCGGGACTCCAACGAAGGCCAAAAACCGGCCGCCGCGAGATCGGTTCCTCCGATTCGCCCAAGACCGCCTGAAGGCGGGACTCCAACATGACAGCCTCACGGCCGTGTTCCTCTTACTCCAATGCTCTCAGTAGCCCGGCTGCCTTGTGCAGCGTCTCGCGGTACTCCGTCTCGGGGGTCGAGTCCGCGACGATGCCGCCGCCCATGGGGAATTGCAGCCAGCCGCGGCCGGCGGTGAACGTGCGGATCAGGATATTGGTGTCGGCCGCCCCATCAAAGCCGGCGTACCCGAGGCTGCCGCAGTACGGGCCGCGGGCCGTCGGCTCCAGCTCGGCGATAATCTCCATCGCCCGCACCTTCGGCGCTCCGGTCACGGACCCGCCGGGGAACGCCGCCTTCAACAGGCTCAACGCCGTCTGCCCGTCCGCGAGGTCGCCGCGGACTTCGGAGACGAGGTGGTGGACGTAAGAGTACGTTTCGAGTTCGCACACGCGCGGCACAGTGACGGTGCCGAACCGGCACGCCCGGCCCAAGTCGTTGCGCAGCAGGTCCACGATCATCACGTTCTCGGCCCGGTCCTTCGGGGCGGCCAGCAATTCCTGAGCGATGGCCGCGTCTTCCTCCGCCGTGCGGCCGCGCGGGCGTGTCCCCTTGATCGGCCACGTTCTCACATGCCGATCCGTCACTTGGAGAAATCGTTCCGGGGACGCGCAGACGACGGCGAAGTCCCCGAGGTCCAAGTACCCGGCGAACGGGGCGGGCGTGCGGTCGCGCAGGCGGGCGTACAGGTCGAGCGGGTGTTCCGCGAGCGGGGTGAGCAACCGCTGCGAGAGATTCACCTGGAAGCAGTCCCCGGCGTTGACGTACCCGACGGCCCGCGTCACGGCTTCGCGGTAGCCGTCCGGCGAAAAGTTGCTGGTGACGCTCGCATAGTCCGGCAGCGGGAACTGCGGGGCGAGGTCTCCCGGCGGGATCGCTTCCCCGGTCAGCGGAAGCGGGGCCTTCGGCGAGCCGGAGAGGTCGTCCATCACCTGGCGAAACCGCTCGGCAGCCCGGACCTTGCGACGGGCCGGGTCGGCCTCCGGGTAGCCCGTGGAAATCAGCCACGCCCGGCCGGTCACATGGTCAAAGGCGACCACCCAGTCATAAAGGCCGACGGCCATGTCCGGCGTGCGGAACTCGTCGAACCGCGGCCGCGGGAGGCGCTCGACCGCGTGCTGCAACCCGTAGCCCCACAGGCCGGCGACGCCCCCCTGAAACGGCGGCAGACCGGGGATGGTTTCGCACGGGAACGCCCGCAGCAGGGCTGCCAGTTCGGCGAACGGGTCTTCGGATGAAGTCCGGGTGTCGTGGGTGACCCAAGCGACGGGGTCGGCCGAGACGAACGAGTACCGCCCGCGGGCCGGGGCCGAGCGGTCGGCGCTGTCGAGCAGCAACAGGTGCGGCCGGTGGGCCAACCGCCGGGCCGCCGCGAACGGCCCGGTCAACGGAAGCTCTTGGACGACGGCGCCGGCGGTGGGCATGGGGTTTAGCGTAGGTCAGAAGCGAAGAGTTTCACGCAAAGCTCGCAAAGAGGCAAAGCGCGCAAAGGAATTTTTGAAATACGGATCAGGTCTGGCCGGGTCAGAGACAGACACTTTTTCGCCGGCTCTTTGCGAGCTTTGCCTCTTTGCGAGCTTTGCGTGAAATGTCTTTCTCTACTTCATTCGCGCCGCCCGCACGACTTCCACATACTGTTTCGCCAAGTTCGTCAGCCCGGCGAAGTCGCGGGCGGCGACCATCTTCGGGTCCACCAGTTGGCCGCCGATGCCGAGGGCGACGGCCCCGGCCTTGAGGAACTCGCCGGCCGTCTTCAGGTCCACGCCGCCGGTGGGCATCATGCGCACCTGCGGCAGCGGGCCGCGCACCGCCTTGAAGAACGCCGGCCCGAGGCACTCGGCCGGGAACACTTTGATGATGTCCGCCCCGGCCTCCCACGCGGCTAGAATTTCCGTGGGCGTGAAGCAACCCGGCATCACCGCCTTGTCGTAGCGGTGGCACAACTTGATCACGTCGATGTTCAGCGTCGGGGAGACGATGAACTCGGCCCCGGCCAGGATGGCCGCCCGGCACGTCTCCGTGTCCAACACCGTCCCGGCCCCGAGCAGCACGGTGTCGCCCAGAGCCTTCTTCGCCTCGCGGATCACGTCGAGGGCGTTCGGCACCGTGAGCGTGACCTCGGCCACCGTCACGCCGCCGGCGGCCAAGGCGCGCATCACATCGACAAGGTGCGTCGGGTCCGGCGCCCGCACGACCGCGACGATGCCGGCCTCGTACACGCGCGTCAGTTGTTCGTGTCGGTTCATGGGGGAATTGCACCGTTTTGACTTTGGCCTTCGTTGGAGTCCCGGCTTCAGCCGGTCTTCGGCGGTGATCGA
>JAYTTY010000141.1:0-33360 GCA_043744795.1 Zavarzinella sp.
TGGAGCGCGGCCCGCCCGCGGCAATTGCCGGATTCGCGTGTAGCGACTTGATGTGTGCCGGCCCCGCGCTCCACTCCCAAAGCGTCGCGTCGCGGCTAAACGGGTTACGAATAACGAGGATGTTTCAAATGGACCCCCTGACCGCCAACCGCCAAGCCCTCACCCGCCGCACTTTCCTGCGGGACTCGTCCGTCGGCATGGGCTCCATCGCCCTCGCGGGCCTGTTGGCCGGTGAGTCGAAGTCGGCCCCGGCGGCCGTCAACCCGCTGGCCCCGAAGAAGCCGCCGTTGGCCGCGAAGGCCAAGCGGATGATCTACTTGCACCTGTCGGGGGCGCCGCCGCACCTTGACTTGTTCGACTACAAGCCGGAACTTGTCAAGCACGACGGCGAGAACTGCCCGGACAGCGTCCTCAAGGGCCGGCGGTTCGCGTTCACGACCGGGGTGCCGAAGTTGCTCGGCACGCGGCGCACCTACAAGCAGCACGGCAAGGGCGGCGTCTGGATGTCCGACGCCATCCCGGCGCTCCACGAGCACGCGGACGACATGTGCGTGATCCGGTCCATGAACACGGACCAGTTCAACCACGCCCCGGCCGAGTTGCTCCTGTACACCGGCTCCGCCCGCCAAGGCCGGCCGAGCATGGGGACGTGGGTCACTTACGGCCTCGGCACGGAGAACGCAAACTTGCCCGGCTTCGTCGTTCTGATTTCCAGCGGCGTGCAGCCGAGCGGCGGGCAAGGGTGTTGGGGCAGCGGGTTCTTGCCGAGCGTGTACCAAGGGGTTCAGTGCCGGTCCAAGGGCGACCCGGTGTTGTACGTCTCCGACCCGGCCGGCATGGACCGCGACCTGCGCCGCAAGTCGCTGGACGCCCTGCGCGACTTGAACGAGATGCAGGAGAAGGAACTCGGCCACCCGGAGACGGCGACGCGCATCGAGCAGTACGAACTGGCCTACCGCATGCAGACGGCCGTGCCGGAAGTCATGGACATTTCCAAGGAGAACGCCAAGACCATCGCCGCCTACGGGGCGACCCCCGGCGGGGCCTCATTCGCCAACAATTGTTTGCTGGCCCGCCGGCTGGTGGAACAGGGCGTGCGCTACGTTCAATTGTTCGACTGGGGCTGGGACTTCCACGGCACCGGCCCCGGCGAGGACATCCGCGGCGGCCTGACCACCAAGTGCGCCACGGTGGACAAGCCCATCGCCGCCCTCATCAAAGACTTGAAGAACCGCGGCCTGTTCGAGGACACGCTGATCGTCTGCGGCGGGGAGTTCGGCCGCACGCCGTTCCGCGAGGGCCGCACGGCCGGCAGCACGAACTTGGGCCGCGACCACTACCCGGACTGCTACTCCCTCTTCTTGGCCGGCGGCGGCGTAAAGGGGGGCTACACCCACGGCGAGACCGACGACCTCGGCTTCAAGGTGGCCAAGGACAAGGTCCACATCCACGACCTGCAAGCCACCATCCTGCACCTGCTCGGCTTCAACCACGAACAGTTGACGTTCCGCTTCCAGGGCCGCGACTACCGGCTCACGGATGTCCACGGCAAAGTCGTGACGCCGATTCTGGCTTGATGTTTTTTTGACGAGCCATGAGCGTCAGCGATTGGAGTGTGGGACAGTCACTCACTCCAATCGCTGACGCTCATGGCTCGCCAAGACCACGCCCGAATTTCATACCCTGACTCTCCAGCCATTGCTCAAGGATCATCTCCATATGAAGCGACTGATTGCCGTCGGTTCTCTCCTGTTGTGCGGGGCCGTCATCGGCTCCCTCGCGTCGGCCGACGACCCGGCCCCGAAGAAGGCCGTCGAAAAAGCCGCCGACCCCAAGCCGAAACCGGACCCGAAGGCCGACCCCAAGAAAGAGCCGGAAACGCCGCCCAAGCCGGTGATCGTCACGCAGGCCCCGAAGTTCGTGCCCACCATCGGCAGCGGCCTGCCGGACGTGAAGCCGGAGCCGAAGGCGCCGGAAGTCGCGGTCTTCGGCGGCACGAAGCCCTTCTGGATTTGGGGCGCCGACGACGCGCGCGACTACACGTTGACGACGAAGTTCACCGCCCCCGCCGGCGCCAAGGCGATCCTGCGGGCGACGTGTGACGACGCGGCCATCGTGAAGATCAACGACGCCACCATCGTGGCCCGCTGTATGGCCTGGCAGGAGCCGGTGGTCAAAGACATTTCCGAATTCGTGAAGGCCGGCGTCAACACCCTGTCGGCCGCCGTCACCAACGAGGGGGCCAAGGCCGGGTTCCTCTTCCAATTGGAAATCACCGACGCCAAGGGCGCCAAGACTTACGTGATCTCGGACGAGAAGTGGGAAGCGGTCCCCGGCCCGAAAGCGGCAGGGAAGAAAGACCCGGCCCCGAAAAAGACCGCCGAGCCGACGAAAGACGCCGAGCCGACGAAGGACGGCGCGTCGACGAAAGACGCCGAGCCGAAGAAAGACGGGCCTGCCCCGGCCCGCAAGATCGGCCTCTACGGCGTCGGCCCGTGGAACAAGGTCTTCGAGGATCAAACGGCCGCCGCCGAGACGGCCCCGTTCTACGTGAAGCCGGGCTTCCGCGTCGAGAAGTTGTTCACCGTGCCGAAAGACAAGTTCGGGTCGTGGGTCAACATCACGTTCGACAACAAGGGCCGTCTCATCGCCAGTGACCAAGGCAACCTCGGCCTCTACCGCATTACGCCGCCGACGCCGGGGACCAAGGAAGAGACGAAGGTTGAAAAACTGGACGTGAAGATGTCCGGCGCCCACGGGCTGCTGTACGCCTTCAACGCCCTGTACGTCGTCTGCAACGGCGGGCCGGGGGGCAGCGGCCTGTACCGCCTGCGGGACACCAAGGGGACGGACCAGTACGACGAGGTCGTGAAGCTCAAGGCCTTCGCCGGCGGCGGCGAGCACGGCCCGCACGCCGTGCGCCTGACGCCGGACGGCAAGGGCCTGTTCGTGATCGCCGGCAACCACACGCTGCCGCCGGAAAACTTCGACGCCAGCCGGCTGCCGAAGAACTGGAACGAGGACAATTTGATGCCCCGGCACTGGGACCCGAGCGGCCACGCCCGCGGCATCCTCGCCCCCGGGGGGTGGATCGCCAAGACCGACCCGGACGGCAAGACGTGGGAAATCTTCTCTTCCGGCTACCGCAACGAGTTCGACTTCGACCTGAACGCCGACGGCGAAATGTTCGCCTACGACGCCGACATGGAGTACGACGTCGGCTCGTACTGGTACCGGCCGACGCGCGTCAACCACGCCACCAGCGGCAGCGAACTCGGCTGGCGCAGCGGCACGGGCAAGTGGCCCGCCTATTACGCCGACAGCCTGCCGGCCGCCGTGGACATCGGCCCCGGCTCCCCCGTCGGCGTGACGTTCGGGTACGGGCTGACGTTCCCGGCGAAATACCAGAAGGCCCTCCTGATCTGCGACTGGACGTTCGGCACCGTGTACTCGGTCACCCTCGACCCCGAGGGGAGCACTTACAAGGGGACGAAAGAAGAGTTCCTGTCCCGCACGCCGCTGCCGCTGACGGACATCGCCGTCGGCCCGGACGGCAACCTCTACCTCACCGTCGGCGGCCGCGGCACGCAGTCCGAACTGTACCGCGTCAGTTACGCCGGCACGGAGCCGACCGACCGCGTGGAGTACAAGAACGCGAAGGGCGCCGACCAGCGCGAGATTCGCCACCAACTGGAGTTCCTGCACAGCGGCAAGATTACCAACCCGGACAAGGCCGCCGCCTTCGCCCTGCCCTACCTCAAGAGCGAAGACCGCTTCCTCCGCTACGCCGCCCGCGTGGCCCTGGAACACTTGCCCCCCGAGCAGTGGGCCGCCCAAGTCCTGTCGGCCGCGGACCCGGACACGGTGATCCAAGGCGTGATTGGCCTCGCCCGTCAGGCGCCGTCGAGCATGGGGCCGAAGTTGACGGCCGCCCTGCTGGCGCAGGACTTCGCCAAGCTGACCGAGCGGCAGCGCCTCGACTGGCTGCGGGCGCAGAGTCTCGTGTTCATCCGCACCGGCGAGCCGGACAAGGAGACGGCCGCCGCCGTCGCGAAGAAGCTCGACCCGGCCTTCCCCAGCGGCGCCGACTTCGTGGACCGGGAACTGTGCATGATGCTGGTGTACGTGAAGTCCCCGACGGTCATCGCCAAGACGACCAAGCTGCTCGACGGCCCGTCCCGGCCGACGCCGAACCCCGGCCTCGCGGACCTGCTCGCCCGCAACAAGGGCTACGGCGGGGCCATCCAGAAGATGATCGACAACAGCGTCGATCAGCAGAAGCAGGCGTACATCTACCACCTGCGCAACGCCAAAGAGGGCTGGACAATGGCCCAGCGCAAGAGCTACTTCGCGGCGATCGCCGAGGTCCGCACCAAGAGCGGCGGGGCCAGTTTCCAGGCGTATTTGAACGCCTTCGAGAAGGACAGCTTCGACAACGCCCCGGAGGCCGACCGCCTGGCCATCGAGGCGGCCGGCCTGCGCAAGCCGTTCAAGGCCCCGACGCCGCCGAAGCCGCAAGGCCCCGGCAAGGAGTACACGATGGCCGACCTGCTGGCCCTGGAGCCGAAGGTCAAGGGCCGCAACTACGCCAACGGCCTCAAGATGTTCTCGGCCGCCCAGTGCGTCCAGTGCCACCGCTTCTACGGCGACGGCGGCTCCACCGGCCCGGACCTGACGCAGTCCGCCGGCCGGTTCAGCTTCAAGGACATGGCCGAGTCGATCATCGAGCCGAGCAAAATCATCTCGGACCAGTACCGGGCCTTCAACGTCACCACGCAGGACGGCAAAAAGGTCTCCGGCAAGATCGTGGCCGACACCAAGGACTTGGTGACGATCCTGACCGACCCCATCGACCCGACGAAAGTCGTGGACGTGAAGCGGGCCAACATCGACGAGATGAAGCCCTCGGCCGTCTCCATGATGCCGGAGAAACTGCTGGCCACCCTCAACGAGAATGAGGTGCTGGACCTGATGGCATACTTGCTCTCGCGGGGCGACCCGAACAACCCGCTGTTTAAGAAGTGACGGATGACTGACGGTTTGCCGCGACCCCGCGTCGCGGTTTTTTGACTTGGCGCCCGATTTTACTGCGTGCCCAACCTTTTTCTCTGTGGCTCGTTCGCCCCGCGAGCCGCGGGGACTACGGGGCGGACTTGTTTCCGAACGTCGTCGCCGCCAAGGCGATCGCCCCGTGGACGACGACCTCTTCCCCCAACTCGGCGGGGACGATGTCCGTCAGCCCGGCGAACGGGGCGAACACTTTTTCGGCGACCTTCTTGCGCAGCGGCCCGAAGATCAATTCCTCGCCCATGAGCGACACGCCGCCGCCGATGACGAACCGTTGCGGGCAAACGAGGACGATGACCGCGCAGACCGCGTCGCTCAGCGCCGTCACCACGTCGTCCAACATTTCCAACGCGAGCGCGTCTCCTTCGCGGGCGGCCGCCGCCACCGTCTGGCCCGTGATCTTGGCCGCGGTTCCGGCCAGTTGAATGAGGCCGGCGGCTCGCGCCGGGAATTGGGCGACCAAGTGCTTCGCCCGCTTTTCGATGCCCCACCCGGAGGCGATGTTCTCCAACGTGTCCAGCCGGCCGGCGGCATCGCGGGGGTCGCGCACTTTTAAGTGGCCGATCTCGGCGGCCCCGCGGCCCGTGCCGCGGGCGATTTTACCGCCGATCAACAGGCCGCCGCCGATGCCGGAGCCGATGGTCATGTAGAAGACCGGGTCCATGCCCTTGCCGGCCCCGACGGTTCCTTCGGCCAAGGCGGCCGAATCCGCGTCGTTCCCCAACACGGTGGGCATGCCCAAGGCTTCGCCGAGCCACGGGCCGAGTGGGAAGTTGTCCCACCCTTGAATTTGATGACTCTTGATGACGGATTGCGTGCGGTCGTCCACCGGGCCGCCGAAGCCGATGCCCAGCCCGCGGACGCGGTCCCGGCGAACATTCGCCGACGCCAACAGGTCCGGCACGGCCCGCGCCAGTTGCTCGCGGATGCCCCCGCCGCCGCGGGCGACATCGACGGTCCCCCGCCACAGCCCGGCCAGTTTGCCGTCGTTGGCCCCGAGGCCGACTTGCAATTTCGTGCCGCCGATTTCGATGCCCAAGTACATGCCGGGTCCGCGGGTGGGGAGTCGTGCGGTTCAGGATAACTCGCCGCCGGGGGGCCGTCGATACAATCTCGGGGACACTCGGCATGGGGAGTTGACTGAAACCAGACACTCGACGGCCGGTTTTCGCTTGCGTTGGAGTCCCGGCTTCAGCCGGTCTTCCGCAGAGACTTGCCGCACGCAACGGCCAGCCATCGGAAGGCGGACGGCTTAAAGACCGGCTGAAGCCGGGACTCCAACGCAGGCGAAATCCCGGCCGTTCTCCCAACCGGCGGCGGCAACTCGCCCTGCGTCCCGGCACGCCTTTCAATCCTTCGGAGCAATCGCGATGAAACTCGGCCTCATCAACTCCGCGTGGGCGCAGGCGGGCCAAGGCACCGCCCACGGCATCCGCCGCACCAAGGAAATCGGCTTCGACTCCATCGACCTCTTCGCCGACCCGCTGGACATCGACGCCAAGGAGCGCCGGCTGATCCGCCGCGAGTGCGAGAAGGCCGGGCTGCCGGTCGTCAGCGTGGCGTGCGTGGCGACCGGCCTCATCGACTTCAACCCGTCCGTACAACGCTTCCACATCGACCGCTGCGAAGCGTACCTCGATCTCTGTTACGAACTGGAGGCGAAGAACTTGTTGCTCGTCCTCGGGGAGTACATTTGGGAACGCCAGGTAATCCCGCCGGCCGAGCAGTGGGGGACGGCCGTGCGCAACACCCGCATGTTGGGCAACACGGCCGCCGACTTGGGGTTGGAAATTGCCGTAGAGTTAGAGCCGTTCAAACTGTCGCTGCTGAACGACGTGACCAGCATGGTGAAGTTCATCGACGAAGTGAATCACCCCGCCGTGCGGGCGAACATCGACATTTCCCACTTGCTGCTGGCCGGCGTGAAGCCGGAAGAATTGCGGAAGCTCAAAGGCAAGGCCGTCCACGTCCACATTAGCGATTGCGACGGCAAGGTTCACGGCGACCTTCCCCCGGGCCGCGGCGTCGTGGACTTCGGCCCCTACTTGGACGAGATCCGCGCGTTGGGCATCGACGGGGCCGTCAGCATCGAACTGGAATACTCGCCGGAGCCGGCCAAAATCGACGAGTGGATTCAGGAAGCCTACGAAGCCACGGCCAAGTTGATGAAGACGCACGGACTGCGGGCGTGAAACGCGTTAAACCGTTTAACCACGAATGACACGAATGACACGAATGAATTTGTTTTGATTCGTGATATTCGTGTTATTCGTGGTTAAACGGTTTTTGTTCAATAAAGCAGCGCCCGCAGCTTGTCCCGGTACTCGTCGGCCAGGTCGCTGCGGACGCCGATGATCTCGAAAATCTTGACCATCAACTCCCGCACCGCCCCGCGGCCGAGTTCGCGGTCGAGTTCGGCGGCGACGAGCAGTTCGTCCATCGCCGGCTGGTAGTCGCCGCGGGTGGCCAGCACCGTGCCGAGTTCCAGCCGAAACGCGGGGTCTTCCGGGGCGGCGGCGACCTTTTTCCGCAGGTCTTTCTCGTCCCCGGCCGTGGCGGCGTTCTTCCGCATTTCCACGGTCCGGCGAATCTTCACCACCTCGGCCCCGTGGTCCCCGGTGTCGCCGAGCGGGGCGATCATTTCCAGCGCCTCGGCGTCCGTCCCGGCGGCCACCAAGATGCGGCCCAGCCCGACGCGGGCCTTGCCATTGTTCTCGTCCTCGCCGAGCATCGTGCGGTAGAACGCCTCGGCCTTGGCGGGGTCCGTTTCTTCCAGGGCCAGCGCGTCCGCGTAGGGGTCTTTGGTCGGCTCCCCGCCGATGACGCCTAGGCCGCCAAGAAATTCTTCCAATTCCTGCGGCCCGAGCAGCCCTTGGAAGCCGTTGACGGCTTGGCCCCCGAGGAAGGCCAGCACCGTCGGGATGCTCTCGACGCGGAAGTACGAGGCGAGTTGCTGGTTCTCGTCGATGTTCACCTTGGCGAGGACGAAGCCCCCCGCCTTCTCCTTGGCCGCCTTGTACAGCAGCGGGGCGAGCTGCTTGCACGGCCCGCACCACTCGGCCCAGAAGTCCACGAGGACGAGCGTGTCTTTCGACCGGGCCAGCACCTCGTCCTCGAAGGTGGCTTCGGTGACGTCGATGACCCAGTCCGTCGCGGCCGCGTCCAGCATGTTTGCAGTCCCTTCCAAGATGTCAGTTCACAATGTTGCGCATGGGCTTGCCGAGCAGGGCGTTCCGCACCGTGGCCGACCCTTTGACCCGCATGTCGAGCAAGCCCTCGACGGAGTAAAAGGCCGAGTGCGGGTTCACAATGACGGCGTGGTGGCACGGGTTCTTCGGGTCGCGCCACGCCGCGATCAGCGGGTTGTCCTCGGTCGGCGGCTCGATGGCCAGCACGTCGATGCCCGCCCCGGCAAGCTGTCCGCTGACGATGGCTTCGGGGATGGCCGCCGTGTCCACCACGCCGCCGCGGGCCGTGTTGATGAGGAACGAGCCGCGCTTCATTTGCCGGATCGCCGCCGCGTCGATGATGTGCCGGGTCTCGTCGGACAAATAGCTGTGGCAACTCAGCACGTCGCTGGCGGCCAGCAGTTCGCCCAGCGATTCCACGCGCCGCACGCCGACGGCCTTGTCCGTCCCGTCCGAGACGTAGGGGTCATAGAAAATGACCGTCATGCCGAGCGCCTTCGCCCGCAGGGCGGCGGCCGTGCCGATGCGGCCGAGGCCCAAGACGCCGAACACGCGGCCGCGGAGCCGGTGCAGCGGGGCGACGTGCGAATACATCCACGGCTTGCCGGGCGTGTCCCGCAGCAGGGAGTTCAACTGGTGGATGCCGCGCGTCAGCGTGAGCATCAACCCGATGGCGCTGTCGGCGACTTCTTCGGTGCCGTAGTCCGGCACGTTGGCGACGGCGATGCCCTTCTTGCGGGCCAGCACCCTGTCCACGTTGTCGAACCCGACGCCGCAGCGCACAATCAGCTTGCACTTCTTCAGCCGGTCGATGGTGGCCGCCGTCAGGGCCAAGTTGTGGTACAGCATGACGGCGTCGGCGTCCTCGACCTTGCCGACCAAGTCGGTCTCGGTGTACGCATCAAGCGCCGCGACGGTGGCGATGTCTCCGAGGGCCGTTCGCTCGGGGCCGGTGTCGCCTTGGGTGATAAAGTCGGTGATGACGACCTTGAAGGACTGGCTCATGGGGTTGGTTTACGGGAGACGGCGGGGTTCGGGAACTCAGCAAAGACGAAAGCGCTCACCACAAAGGCATGACGGTCTCACAAAGACGCACAGAGAAGTCGAAAGAGAACTCTTCTCGTGTCTTCTCCGTGAAACTTTGTGCGAGCTCGGCGCCTTTGTGGTGAGTCTGTTTTCTCGTCCGAGTTCCCGAATCCCGAACCTCCCCCTAGACTGACGGTGTCCGGGTGACGGCACCGCCCTCGTAGCTCAGGGGATAGAGCACTGGTTTCCTAAACCGGGGGTCGCAAGTTCGAATCTTGCCGAGGGCATTGGGTTACGCGATCCGCCCGAACCGTTGCCGCTTGGCTCGCACGGGCGGCGGGAAAGGGTCGGGCGGCAGTCGCACCGTCAACGCATGTTCGGCGGCGTCAGATGCACTTCCCAGACGGACACGTCTCGGTGTTCGGCAATTTTCTTCCACTCCCCCGGCATACGTTCCTGGGCGGTCGGCACTTCATACGCGATCAAGACGGCGAATACCCGTTTCCCCCGCTCGACTAAGCGGCGACTCACATCCGCCACTTGGGCCGAGTTGTACCGGACAATCCGCAAGTCCGTGTAGTATTTCACCGAGCCGCTATAGTGCATGCAGATCATGTAGCCGTCCGCCCCCGCGTGGTCATTGACGGCGGCCACCCAACACGCGGTCTGATCGCCGTGCAACGCGCCGAAGCGCATGAAGTGTTTTTTGCCGAAATACTTCCACTGCCCAACCATGATGACGGCAATGACCGCCAAGCAGGCAACGCCAGCCAGGCGCGGCCGGGCGGGCCACGCGCGCTCGGCGCCTCGGCGGACGGCGACGAGGGCCCCGACGATCAGCGGGGGGACGCCTGGCAGCAAAAAGCGGAAGTACCACCACGTCTCGTAGCACTCGTAGAAGACGTAAAAGCCGGCGATGGCCGCAGGCCACGCCGCCAGGAAGAGACGCCGCCGGGCCGGCAGGACTGGCAACGCGACCGCGGCCAGCCACCCGCCGATGACGACGGGCGTGAACTGCGTCAGCGCCTGCCACCCGTAGTGTTCCGCGCGAGCGGGGCCGTTGGACCACTTCAGCAAGACGGAGACGTTCCCGTACCCCGAGCCGAACGGGTGTCCGAACGAATAGTGGTTGTGCCACAGGAAGAACAACCCCGCCGGCGTCCCGCCGGCGAGCAGGCCCGCCCAATGGCGGCGGGTCAACGGCAGGGCCAAGGCGACGGCCGGCAGCAGGAGGGCATTGGTGGGCCGCGTGAGCGTCGCCATGCCGAACACGGCGCCCGCCAAGACCGCCCAGCCGGCGCGCCGGCGGGAGGAGAGAGCCAGCCACACCGTTACCGTACACCAGAAGGTGGCGACACAGTCGCTCATCTGGCCCACCGCCATGAACTGGAAGACGGGGCTGAGGGCGAGGATGAGGCCCCCGCCCCACGCCTCCCACGGCGGCAGGCCGAACTCCCGGCCGAGCAGGTACACGGCGGGCACGCACAGCACGGAGATCAGCGGGACGACCAAGAACGGGGCAAGCCCCCAGCCGCCGACGGCGCCGGCGGCGGCTTGGAGCAGCGGCAAGCCGGGCGGGTACATCGGCGCCAAGCGCCCGGCGACGGGGGCGGGCGCGTACCCCAGAGGGACGAACGGGGCCACGTCGGTCTCGGGCAGGCCGAGTTCCGCCGTTTCTCGGACCGGGACGCGGAGTTCGCCCCGGGCCAACGCCTTGGCGTGATTGTGGTACCCCGAGTCGTCACTCCCGCCGACCACGTACGAATTGCTTTGGATGAAGAACGTGCCCAAGACGACAAGTGTCGCCGCCGCCGTGAGGGGGAACGCCAGCCGCCCGGCCCACGAATGTGTCCGCAATTCCGTCGCCATGTCAACGCGCCTCGTCGATGCGGTTAAGGACCGTCGTATTATCGGCTGACCACTTTGACATCGCCAGTGTTTTCAGTCATTACGGCCGGGGCCTCCCCGTCAGTCCGCCGCCTCGCCCGCCCGCTCTTGAACGTACTCACACGGGCTTGCAACACCCTGCCGACCGGCATAAATTGTCCTTTCACCGAGTGTTGTGGGCATATTTCCCCGTTGCGATTTCCCGAACCGGGGGCAAGCTCGAATCTTGCCGAGGGCGCTCATTTCACTCGGGCGGCACGGCCCGCCCCGCATCGCTGAGGAACGTCTCGAGATGGCCACCCCGCTTGTCGCCGACAACCCGGAAATCCGGGCGGCCCTGTTCCAAATGTACCGCGAATTCTTCGACAAGGCCGAGAAGAAGCGGCGGTGGTCCCCGGACGACGACATCCCGTGGGACCAGTGCAACCGGGCCATGGACCCGGCCATCGCGGACGTGGTCGAGTCGTTCTGCGTCGTCGAACTCTACCTGCCCGACTACATCGGCAAGGCGCTGCCGATGGTGCGGAAGAACCGCGGCTGGGCCTCCTTCCACTCCAACTGGGGCTACGAAGAGTCCAAGCACTCGATGGCCCTCGGCGACTGGCTGCTGAAGTCCGGCGCCCGCACGGACGAGCAGATGGCCGACTTGGAGAAGCAGGTCTTCGACCACGAGTACCAACTCCCCGAGGACAGCCCGATCGGCATGGTGATCTACGCCATGCTCCAGGAACTCGCCACGTTCATCCACTACCGCAACCTGCGAATCAAAGTGGAGGAGCGCGGGGACGCCGCCCTCTCCAAAACGTTGTCGCTCGTGAGCGTGGACGAGCGCGCCCACCACGCCTTTTACCTCAGCGTGGTGAAACTCTTCCTGAAGATCGACCGGCCGAGCACGCTGGAGCAACTGCGGCGGATCATCACGGGCTTCTCGATGCCCGCCGTCCACATGCTGCAAGACGGCCGGCGGCGGGTGCAGGCCGTCAAGAACCTCGGCATCTTCGACGAGGAAATCTACGCCCGCGAAATCTACCTGCCCGTGCTGGCCAATTTGGGCGTCGAGCACAAGGAACTGCGGCTGGCCAAGCGCAAATCGCTGTGACCCGCCGGCCCGTATAACATCCCCCGCCGATCAATCCCGGAGAGTGCCGTGGCAAACGTCTTCCGTCTCTGTGGGTGCGCCATCATGTCCATCAGCCTCACGCTCGGGGCCGCCGAGCCGAAGAAGGACGCCCCGGCCAACCGGCTCGCCAAGGAGAGCAGCCCGTACCTGCTCCAGCACGCCCACAACCCGGTGGACTGGTACCCGTGGGGGCCGGAGGCGTTCGAGAAGGCCAAGAATGAGAAGAAGCTGATCTTCCTCTCCGTGGGCTACTCGTCGTGCCACTGGTGCCACGTCATGGAGCGCGAGTCATTCGAGGACGCCGCCGTCGCCGCCCAGATGAACAAGAACTTCGTGTGCGTGAAAGTGGACCGTGAGGAACGGCCGGACGTGGACGAGATCTACATGACCAGCCTGCAAGTGCTGGGCGCGCGCGGCGGCTGGCCCATGAGCGTGTTCCTCACGGACGCCGGCAAGCCCATCGTCGGCGGGACGTACTGGCCCAAGGACGACAAGGTCGTGGACGGCGAGACGGTCAAGGGCTTCAAGTCCGTGTTGACCGTCGTGACCGACCTGCACGCCGACGCGGACAAGAACAAGCAGTTGATGGAGCAGGCCGACACCGTCGCCGAGCAAGTGGCCGACGCCCTGAGCCGGGCCAGCCGGGGCAACCCGCTGGTCGAGTTGAACAAGGCGCTGGCGATGGGGTCGGCCGAGACGATCCGCGAGAACCTCGACCCGGAGCACGGCGGCGTCGGAAACCCGGCCCGCCGGCACCGCGGCACGAAGTTCCCGATGCCGCCGAGCCTGTTCGCCTTGATGCGGCACGCCCACCGCGAGAAGGACAAGGACTTGAAGGCCCTCGTTGACCTGACGTTGGAGAAGATGGCCAACGGCGGCATCTACGACCAAATCGGCGGCGGCTTCCACCGCTACTCGACGGAGCGGACGTGGACCGTGCCGCACTTCGAGAAGATGCTGTACGACAACGCCCAATTGGTGGAACTGTACGCCGAGGCGTACAAACTCGACCCGAAGCCGCTCTACCAGCGCGTCGTCAAGCAGACGGTCGCCTTCCTCGAACGCGAAATGACCTCCCCCGACGGCGGCTTTTACTCGGCGCTGGATGCCGACAGCAACGGCGTCGAGGGGGAGTTTTACGTCTGGACGCCCGAGGAGATCGAGAAGGCCGTGGGCGAGAAGGCCGACGCCTTGTTCCTGCGGGCAGTCTACTCCGTCACCGGCAATCCGTCATTCGAGGAGAAGAGTTTCGTCCTTCGAGTCACCCGGCCCTTGGAGGACATCGCCAAGGAACAGAAGATGACCGTGGCCGAGCTGGAAACGAAACTCGCCGCCCTGACCCCGAAGCTGATGGCCGCCCGCGAGAAACGGCCCCGGCCGTTCCTGGACACCAAAATCCTGACCGCGTGGAACGGCCAGATGATCTCCGGGCTGGCGACGGCCGGGCAGGTTTTCAAGGAGCCGACGTACACGCAACTGGCCGCCAAGGCCGCGACGTTCCTGCTCAAGACGGCCCGCACCAAGGAGGGCCGGCTTCTGCGGACGACCAGCAAAAAAGCCGACGGCACGACCGAATCCAAGCTGAACGCCTACCTCGAAGATTACGCCTTCCTGATCCACGGCCTGCTGCGACTGCACGACGCGACCGGCGACGAAGCGTGGCTGAAGGAGGCCCGCGGTTTAACGGACGCGACGATCCAGTGGTACGGCGAAAAGGAGTCCGGCGGGTACTTCTACACCTCGACCGACCACGAAAAGTTGTTTGCCCGGCCCAAGGATTACCACGACGGCGTGCAGCCGTCCGGAAACGCCGTGATGGCCGCGAACCTGTTGGACTTGGCCAAGAAGACCGGCGAGGCCAAGTACCGCGCGGAGGCCGAGCGGACGATCAAACAGTTCGCGGGCATCCTCAAGGGCAACCCCGGCGGCGTCCCGTCGTTGGCCGAGGCGTTGCACCTGTTCCTCGGCGAGAAAGTGGCCGCCGCGCCGGCGTTGGACCCGAAGCCCAAGACGCCCGCCGTCAAATCGTCGGCCGAGATGGCGGAGGCCAAGCTGTTCCCGATCGTCGGCAAGCCGGGCGAGTATGTCGTGCAACTGAAAGTTGCCAAAGGCTGGCACCTTTACGCGAACCCCGTCGAGAACGACACGCTGGGCATGTCCCAAACGGTGATTGAAGCGTGGCAGGGCGGCAAGAAAATTGCCTCCGCGGCCGGCTACCCTCCGGGCACGGTGGTGAAGGACAAGACCGGCGACTACCGCGTGTACACGGGCGAGGTGACACTCAGCATCAAATTGAAAGCCCCGACGGCGGGCGAGGGCGTCGAGGTCCGCGTGAAAGTGGCCGCGTGCAGCGACGGCGAGGACGCCCGGTGCTTGCCCCCCGCGACCATCACGTTGCCGGTGAAGTAAAAAAGCGGGCCGGTCCCATGCCCTCTCGTGACGCCGACTCACCGGACACGCAAGCCCTCGCGGCCGGGATGCGCAAGATCGCCTTGGCCCCGACGGCCGAGGCGCGGGCCGGGGCCTTCCGCGACTTGGCCGCCCGGCTCAACGAAACGGGCCAAGGGGAGGCGTTCCTCAGCCGCGTGCTGGCCCGGTCGGACGCCAACGCCCGCCGCTTCGCCTTGGAAGTGGCGGCCCGGCTCAAGCCGCTGCCCTCGTTGCTGGCCCCGAGCCTCGTCAGCCTGTTGGGCAAGTCGAAATACCCGAGCCGCCTCCGGGTCGCCGTGGCCGCGAACGTCATCAATCACGTCCCCGCGGACTCCCCGCTGATCCCGCAAATCATCGCCGGCCTGGAGCGCAAGGCGCCTTCCACGCGGGCGGCCGACCGCCTCAGTCAGCTGATGGAATTGATCCCCCCGCTGGAAGCCGTCCGGCGCCGGCGCCAGGAACTGCTGGAACAGTCCCTCTCGACGTGCCCGCGCTGCGGCGTCCGGCTGCCGCTCGCGGAGTTCGTCCGCCACCTGTGGGAGTCGCACCGGCTCCGCTTCGAGGGGGGCCGGGTTCAAGAGCCGTGGCAGGTCGTCGAGAACTGGGTGAACGAGTTTCACCGGCGCCCGCGCGGCGAACTGCTGGACCGGGCCTGCGAACTCGCCACCAGCCTCGACCCGGCCGGCGGCGTCGGGCGGGTGAACGCCCTCCTGGCGGCCGGGGAGTCGTCCATCGGCCAGCACCAGACGCTGCGCACGCTCGCGGCCGAGCAGCAGACGAGCGTCTGCCCGCACTGCTTCGCGGTCATGCCGTTCCCGACGCCGACGGAGGCGACGCCGATCATGGTGGCCGGCGGCCTGCTGCTGGGCGGGGAGTTCCGCATGGAAGTGCGGGACCGCTTCCTGTTCAACTGGCTGGACGCGGCCGTCGGGGAGTCTCGGCTCTACGGCGGGCCGGAGCCGGGGCACGCGCTCTCGCGGCGCGGGGTCGTGTGCCTGTTCATCCTGCCGCTCGTCCTCGTCGCCGGGGTGGCCGCCGTCATGCCCCCGCTGGCGGGCGTGGCGCCGCAGTTTTTAGTGGGCGGCCTGCTGTTCCTGGCGGCCCTGTCCTACTTCGGCATTCGCCTGCATTGGGGCCACGAGGAGCCGCCGGCGGACCGCGTGATCGACCACGCCTGGAACTTCGTGATTCCGCGGATGCTGCGGACGCACGACCTGCCGGCCGCCGACCAGATGCTGTTCGCCGGCCTGGCCGACGCGACGGTCAACCACGGGGACGCGGAGTACCGGGAGAAGACCCTCGGCCAAGCCACCGCCCAAGCCGGCGAACTCGGCTGGGCCGACACTCTGTCGGCCTCACTGATGGCCCTGAAACTGGAAGACCGGGACGAGGGCGCGGACGACGTGCCCATGCTCGCCGGGCAGTTCGCCGACGTGTGCGCCGGCAAGGCGACGTGGGGGGCGGCCAACCGCCTGTTCCTCCGCATGCGGGGCGACTTGGCCAACCGCACGCGCCGGGCCAAGCTGCGGATTCTGCTGCTGCGAGCCGCTTTCCAAGCGGGCCTGGAGGCCGGCGACCTGCGCCGGCTCGGCCGGCTCGCCCCGGAGGTCGGCGTGTGCTACGCCAGCGAGGACCGGGCCGGCTTGGCCCGCCTGCGGCTGCTGTGGCTGTACCGGGCCAACCGCCTGTGGCAGACGGTCGGGGCGGCCGCGAGCGTGTTCGACCTCGCCCAGTACGCGCAATCGTACTTGGAACAGCGGCCCGACTTGCTGCTCCTCCAACCGGCGCCGAACGCGGACGAGGCCCCGATCCTTATCTGCGAGGAGGGCGTCGTCTACCGCGAGAGTGTCCTCGCGTCCGCGGACGCCCGCGTGGCCGTCCGGGCGAAGACCGGCGGCGGCTTCGACTTGCTGTTGAACACCCAGCGCTACCCGTTCAAGAAGAACCCGGCGGTCCTCGTTAAGCGACTGACGGCGTGGCGGGCGTTCCTGTTCGAAGAGTTTTTACCGCGGGCCGACATCTTGCGGCGCCGCACCTCCGACCTCGGGGACCGACTGTTGAACCGGCACCGGCGGGAGTGCGGGGCGTGCGGCCGGGACTTTTACGGCCTGCCGGGGGAAATGGGCCTCGGCGACATGCCCGAAGACGAGGACGACGAATGAGCGGGCACATCATCCTGATCGGCTACCGGGGCAGCGGCAAGACGACCGTGGGCCGGCGCGTCGCCGCCCGCCTCGGGCGGGCGTTCGTGGACGCGGACGAACACCTCGAAGCGGCCGCGGGAAAGTCCATCCGCGACATCTTCGCCGCCGAGGGGGAGCCGGGCTTCCGGGACCGCGAAGAGGCGGCGATCAAGGAACTGGCCGCCCTCCCCGCCGCGGTGCTGGCCACCGGCGGCGGGGCGGTTCTGCGGGGGGCGAACCGCGACCGCCTGCGGGCCGCGGGCTTCGTCGTCTGGCTGACGGCCGACCCCCATACGCTGTGGGAGCGCCTGCAAACCGACGCGGCGACCCGCGAGCGGCGGCCCGACCTCGCGGGCGGCGGCCTGGACGAGGTGACGCGGCTGCTGGCCGTGCGGACCCCCCTTTATCGGGGCTTGGCCGATCTGGAAATCCCCGCGGGCGGAATGTCGCCGGACGTTGCCGCGGATCGTATCTTGGCCGCATGGGCCGCCCTGCAAGCAGCCCGCCTCCCCCCATCCCCGGCGTAACTTTCCCGCATGGAATTCCCCATCAATATCGCCGAGACGGTCTGGATCCTGTTGGCATTCCTGTTCGGCACGGCCTGGGGGAGTTTCATCAACGTCGTGGCCGGCCGCCTGCCGCTCGAAAAGAGCGTGCTGTGGCCGAATTCCCACTGCCTCACCTGCCTGCGGCCGCTGAACTTCGCGGACAACCTGCCGGTGATCGGCTGGCTGCGGCGCCGCGGCCGGTGTCGCTTTTGCGGCACGGCGTTCTCCTCCCGCTACATGTGGGTGGAACTCCTCTCCGGCGTCATCTTCGCCGTGCTGTTCTACCTCGAAGTCATGCGCAACTGGCAGCACGTCCCCTTCTTCGCGGACGCGCAGCATCGATTTTTCGTGGCCGAGATGCCGTGGCAAGCCGTGATCTTCTTCCTGCACCACGCCATCCTCGCCAGCTTCCTTTTGGCCGCCTCCTTGTGCGACTTTGACCACCGCAGTATTCCGCTGTCCCTCACGACGCTGGGCACGGTCATCGGCCTCGTCAGTTCCGTTTTCATGCCGTGGCCGTGGCCGAGCGTCGCCGGGGCCGTGCGGAGTTTGTCGGCAGACCTTTCGTGGTCGTTTAACGTGCGCCCGGGCGAAGTCCCCGCCGGCCTGTACGTCTGGCCGGTGTGGGGGCCGTTGCCGGCGTGGCTGCCGGCCGGGTCGCCGCAGTTGGGGCTCGTCACCGGGCTGACCGGGGCATTCGCCGGCATGTTCATGGTGCGGGCCGTGAAGTTTCTCTTCGAGAAGGGCCTGCGCAAGGAGGCCCTCGGCCTCGGGGACGCCGACCTGATGATGATGGCCGGGGCGTTCGTCGGCTGGCAGGTCGTGGTGGTCGGCTTCTTCGTGGGGTCGATTCTTTCCCTGCCGCTCGGAATTCTCATCGCCCTCCGCAAGGGGGAGCGAACCTTGCCGTTCGGGCCGGGTCTTGCCCTCGGGGTGATGGTCACCCTGCTCGGCTGGCCGTGGCTCCGGCTCGCCCTGCAGCCGTACCTGTTCGACGAGTTCCTCGTCCTGCTCATGGCCGTGTTCATGGGCGGCGGGCTGTTCCTGGCGAGCATGGTGCTGCGCCTCCTGGGCCGCGGGAACTGACACATGGCCGGCATCGTGATCGTCGATTACGGGATGGCGAACCTGCGGAGCGTGCAGAAGGCGTTCGAGCGCGTCGGCCACGCCGCCGAGATCACGTCGGACCCGGCCGTGATCCGCAAATGTGACCGCTTGGTGCTGCCGGGCGTCGGCGCCTTCCAAGACGCCATCGCCTGCTTGAACGACGCCCGCCTCGCCGACCCGATCAAGGACCACATCGGAAGCGGCCGGCCGTTCCTCGGCATCTGCCTCGGCCTGCAACTGCTCTTCACGCGCAGCCACGAAGAAGGCGTTCACACGGGCTTGGACGTATTACCGGGCGACGTGGTGCGGTTTGAAAATGTCCCCGGCCTCAAAGTCCCGCACATGGGCTGGAACCAACTGACGTTCCGCGGCGAGTGCCCGCTGTTCCGCGGGCTGGAACCGCAGTCGTCGGTTTACTTCGTCCACTCCTATTACGCGGCCCCGGCGGACGACGCGATCATAGCGGCGACGGCCGACTACCCGACACCCTTCGCGGCGGCCGTGTGGCGAGACAACCTGTACGCCACGCAGTTCCACCCGGAAAAGAGCCAGACGGTCGGGCTGGCCATGCTGAAGAATTTCGCGGAAGTGTGTTGAGAGAGAGAGAGAAGATTCACCACAAAGGCACGAAGATCACACCAAGTCTCACAAAGGAAATCACTCAAAATCTTCTCTGTGGAACTTCGTGTAATCTTCGTGCCTTTGTGGTGAATCTTCTCTCTCTTCTGAACCCGGAGTCTCGTTCATGTTGATTCTGCCCGCCATCGACCTCCGCGGGGGGAAGTGCGTCCGCCTCAAGCAGGGGGACTACGCCCAAGAGACCGTCTTCGGGGACGACCCGGTGGCGGTCGCCCGCCGGTGGGTGTCCGAGGGGGCGAAGACGCTGCATCTCGTGGACCTCGACGGGGCGAAGGCCGGGCGGCCGGTCAACGGGGACGTGATCGAGAAGATCGCCCGCGCGGCCGGCGTGCCGTGCCAACTCGGCGGCGGGCTGCGGACGGAGGCGGACATCCAGGCCGCGTTCTCGTGGGGCGTCGCCCGCGTGATCTTGGGCACGCGGGCGCTGCAAGACCCGGCGTGGGTCCGGCAGATGGCCCAGACCTACCCGAACCGCATCGTGCTGGGCCTCGACGCCCGCGACGGCAAGGTGGCGACGCACGGGTGGTTGGAAACGTCCGACACGACCGTCTTGGAAATGGCCCGCGACTTCGCCCACTGGCCGCTGTACGCCATCGTCTACACCGACATCGCCAAGGACGGCATGATGGCCGGCCCAAACACCGCCGCCCTGGCCGAACTGGCCGCCGCCATCCCCGTCCCGGTGATCGCGTCCGGCGGCGTGACGACCGTCGAGAACGTCCGCGAACTCTTGGACAAGAACATGTTCGGCTGCATCATCGGCCGGGCCTTGTACGAGGGGACCATCGACTTGGCCGCCGCGATCCAACTGGCCGAACCGCCCGCCTGATCCGTCCTTTTTGTTTTCGTTTCGGAGCCTTCTCCATGATCCGTCGTCTGGCCCTCTTGGGCATCTTCGTGTTCGGCGCCGTCGCCGCGGCGGCCGACGCCCCCGCATTTAAGGACGGCAACTGGTGGCTCGGGTACGGCCGCGGGCCGATCAATCACCAGCCGCTGATGATCGTCAAGGCCGAGACCAAGGACGGCAAGACGACCGCCGAGAAGGTGGCCGTCCCCGCCAAAAGCTCGTTCGAGTTGGATTCTTTCAAACTCGACGGCAAGAACGTGACAGTCGCCATCAAAATCGGCAAGCGGATTCTGACGTTCACGGGCACGCTGCAAGCCGACGGCAAGTCGTTCCGCGGGCAGTTCGGCGACGACAAGTTTACGGATCGCGGCGTGCTGACCGCGACGGACGCGGAGAAGATCGACAACGCCTTCTTCGCCGCCATTTCGAAGGCGCCGGAGACGTACACGAAGGCCGTCAAGATCGTCAGCGCCCCGAACGCCTTCCGGTTCAAGGCCCGGCAGACGAAGGACATCGACGAGAAGGCCGAGTTGATGAAGAAGGCGGCCGAGGCCCAGGACCAGGCCGACGCTGACAGCCCGGCCGCGTGGCGGGCCGTGATCGCCGCCGAGAAGGACAGCCCGTTCGCCGTCTTCGCCGCCCAACAGTTGATCCAAGCCGCCCCCCGCATCAAGGCCGACGCGAAGGAAGTGGCCGCGTGGGTCGCCCTGCGGTTGGCCGACGCGGCGTCCTACGGGCCGAAAATCACCGACAACGTCGTCCTGACCACCGCCGACACGCTCGGCGGTGAAAAAGCCTACGCGGACATCGCCGCGGGCGTCTTGGAAAAGACGTTGAGCCAACTGACGGACAAAGACCTGCTGGCCCGCCAGTCACTTGTGTTGAAGACCGCATTGAAGATCCAAGAAGCCGGCGGGAAGGCAGACCTGGCGAAGGCGACGGCCAAGCGGTACGAGGCGGTCGAGGCCGCGATGGACAGGGAATACCTGGCCAACATGCCGCCCTTCAAAGTCACGAAAGCAGAGGCCCGCAAGCCGGGCCAGACCCGGACCGCCGTGCTGGAACTATTCACCGGCGCCCAGTGCCCGCCGTGCGTCGCCGCCGACTTGGCGTTCGACGGGCTGGCTAAGGCTTACGACCACAAGGACGTGATCCTGCTGCAATACCACATGCACATCCCCGGCCCGGACCCGCTGACGAACTCGGACACCGTCGCCCGTTTCAACTACTACGGTGAACTGTTCCCGAAGGAGGTCCGCGGCACGCCGACGGCCCTGCTCAACGGCAAGATTCAGGCCGGCGCCGGCGGCGGCCTGGAAGACGCGGCCGAGACGTTCAGCGACTTCCGGAAGGCCGCGAATTCGGCTCTTAAGGACAAGGCCGACATCGACCTCACCGGCAAGGTCGGCCGCGTCGGCGACAAGCTGACCATCGACGTGGCCGTATCGGGCGTGAAGGAGCCGAAAGGCCTGAAACTCCGCGTCGTCCTGACCGAAGACACCATCCACTACGTCGGCGGAAACACACTGCGGTACCACCACCACGTCGTCCGCCACTTCGCGGGCGGCGTGGCCGGCGCTGACCTCAAGGATTCCAAGACCGCCAAGGCTCTCTCCGTAGACCTCGCCCAAGTGCAGAGCGAACTGACGAAGTACCAAGAGAATTACGCCAAGGTCGAGAAGATCACCTACCCCAACCCGGCCCCCAAGCTGGATGGCTCCCAATTGAAGGTCGTCGCCTTCGTGCAGGACGACGCCACGGGTGAAGTGTTGCAGGCGGTGCAGTTCGACGTGCCGGCGAAGTGAAATGGCTTGGGTTGCTATGCAGTTGGGTGTGTCGTCGTACCCATTTACCGACTGATTTTCCGGCCTGAAGGGCCGTTTAACATAGCCCAGCCCGCAAGGGCTGGGACAGAAATCCACCAAGGATTTTCGGTCTGAAGGACCGATTAACATAGCCCGGGCCGGGAACGCGCCGGAGCCGCGGGCAGCAATCCGGGACAGACGGGGCCGGAGGCTAATAATCGGTCCTTCAGACCGAGGTCGTTGGAGGGTTCGCTATCCCAGCCCTCGCGGGCTGGGCTATGTTAAACGGCCCTTCAGGCCGGAAGGCAAAAGGCTTGCCTGGATCGACGAATTTTCCTGACGTGGGCTTAGCCACCAAAACAACCCACAGTAAATTGGTTGGGGCTTCCGGCCGCAGCGCCGGCATTCGCCGAATTCCGGCCGGGCTGTTCTTGAACTGGCCGGCCGTTTTTGTCAATCTAGTGTCATCTCCCGTCCCGTACGGCCAGTGGGTCGATCCATGAAAGCCTTGCTCAGTTTCATCACCAACGAGTGGTACTTCTTCGTCCCGATGCTGCTCATCTCGCTGGTGGCCGCGTCGCTGGTCGTCTGGCGGTGGCTGCTGAACATGAACGCCAAGACGCGCATGGAGAGCTTCCTGCCGGAGTTTCAGGAGAAGCTGCAGCGCGAGGGCGTCGAGGGGGCGCTGAAATACTCGCGGTCCCACGGCGGCATGATCCCGCAGAAGCTCTACCCGGCGGCGTTGGAGTCGTCGCGGGCCGGCATGGCCGCCATGAAGCGGGCGATGGCCAACGCGATTGAGTTGGAAATCCTCCCCGAGTTAAACTTCCTGCTGCCGCCCATTTTGGGCATCGCCAAGATCGCCACGATGGTCGGCCTGCTCCTGACCGTGTTCTCGATGATCAACACGTTCAACGCCATCTCGGAGGCCACCAAAAGCGGCGGGGCGGGCCAAGTGGGCACGCAGGCCGGGGCCATCGGGCTGGCCCTGTTCGGCACGGCCGGCGGGCTGATGATCGCCATCCCGCTGGTGTTCACGCACGTCATGTTCAAGGCCCGCGTCGCGGCCTCCGAGACGGAACTCAAGGCCGCCGCCCAGCGGTTGCTGGTGCTGTTCCAGAACCTGAAGCCGAAGCAGTCGGCCGGCCCGACGACCGCCAAATTACCCGAGCCGGCCCGCCGCTGACCCACCCGGAGCCTCGCCGTGGCCGACCAACCGAAGCGCTTCTTCGACGTGTGGTTCGTGACCGCCAACAACGTGGTCAAGGAAGTGCCGTACCACGCCGTCACGGACTGGATCCAGCAGGGGAAGGTGCGGCCCGAGGACAAGGTGAAGCCGTCCGGCACGGCCGACTGGTTCCTCCTCGGCAGCGTCGTCGCCTTCCAGGCGTACTTCTCGCAGCCCGAGGAACAGCGGCCGCAGGACGCCGCCACCGCCCTCTTGCCCGTGGAGATGGACTTCGATTGGAAGAAGCGCCACGAGGACGAAGACGACGACGTGGACATGATCCCGCTGATCGACGTGTCCTTGGTGCTGCTGATCTTCTTCATGCTGACCGCGACCGTGGCCTCCGTCTCCCGCATCAGCGTCCCGGACATGCAAAACGGTACGACGCTCAACGCCGACCCCGGCACGCTCCGCGTGGACATCGACCTGCGCGACGGCCGGCACATTTACGCCCTCGGCGAGGGGACCAAAGACCCGGCGCCGGACTTCGACAACCTCGCCGGCGACGTGGAACTGAAGCTAAAGCTGGACGAGTGGCTGAAGGTCGTCGCCAGCCCGCCCAAGGTCCGCATCGCCGCCCACGGCGACATCCCGTTCGAAGTGGTCGAGGAAGTGCTGAAGGCCCTCGAAAAGCGGGTGCAGGCCGGGCAGATCCGTGAGTACGCCGTCGAGGTGAACGAGCGGGGGAAGCCGAAATGAACCTGTTCAACGTCCGGCCGCAAGGCTCCCCGGAGTTCGTGGAAGGCGTGTCGGCCGAGGACATTCTCGACGGCGTCAAGGAAGGCATCTGGGAGCCGACCGACGAGGTGACCGGCCCCGGCGAGACCGAATGGCAGCCGCTGGAGCTGCACCCCGTCTTCGCCGGCGCGATGGCCGACTTCGAGCCGCCCCCCCCGCCGCCGCCGGAAGACGAGACCCGCCTTGACTTCAATCCGCTGATCGACGTGGCCCTGGTGCTGTTGATCTTCTTCATGCTGACGGCGACTTACGAGCAACTCCGCAAGGAGTTCACCCCGCCGCCGACGGAACGCGAAAAGTCGCAGGGGAAGGCGAAGACCGACAATGACATCAAGCAGTTCGCCATCCGCGTGACGGCCAAGATGGAGAACGACCAGTTGGTGTACCGCGTGGAGAACGAGGTGGTGGCCGAGGACGACGTGGAAGCCAAGTTCAAGGAGTGGATGGAGAAGACCAAATACTCCGCTCTGGCGATGGAGATCGACCCGAAGGTGCCGTGGCACGCCGTGGTGAAAATCCAAGACGCCGCCGCCGGGGCGAAGATTTCGGAGATCATCCGCGTGACGCGGCCGCCGAGGGAGTAGTGACTTTGTTTAGCCGCGACGCGACGCTTCGGAGTGGAGCGCGAGCCTCACGCTTCAAATCGCCGGCCGTTTGGGCGAGCGACTGATTGTTCCCGTCCCCCGCGCTCCACTCCGAAGCGTCGCGTCGCGGCTAAACAAAGTCACCGCTTCACCGGGATCTGGTCCATCACCTGAATCGTGTACTTGCCGTCGCGGATCAGGATTTTGAACTTGGTCGAGAAGATTTGGTCTTCCTTGCGGCCGCGGTAGTTCCGCTCCTTCGCCGCCAGTTCTTCCTCCACGTCCTTCGGGAAGAAGGCCACGAATAGCGGCGGCTCAAAGTTGAGGCCGAGCGTGCCGGCGACCTTGGTGGCCGAGTCCTTCGAGTCGTCCACGAAGTACAGGCCGGGAATGTCTTTGATGTCGAACGGCTCGCCGGCCGGGCGGGGCTGGTCAAGGTTCTTGTAAGCCAAACTTTTCTTGAAGTCCGGCGGTTGCGGAATCACGAGTGTCGCCTTCATCGCGGCGAGTTGGGTCACGTAGTCTTTGCCGCTCTCGGTCTTAAACAACAGTTCCCAACGCACGGCCCGGTTCTTGGAGGAAGTCGCGTCGCCGTTGCCGCCGGTGCCGGCGCCCGGTTGCTCGGTCGTGCTGCTCCCGTCCCCGGGGCCTTTCCCCTTGTTGCCATTGTTTCCCGGCAGCAATTTCTTGCGCAAGTCTTCGTTGTCGAGAATCTTTTTAATGTTCGGCAAGTCTTCGGGTCGGGGCGCGTCGGCGTCTTGCGGGATGTTGGGCACGTACTGCTTGATGTCGGTCAGAACCTCTTGAATCACCGCGTCGGGCACGTTCCGCATCGGGTCCGTCGGGCGCTCGAAAGGCGTCGTGTTGTCCAGCGGCGTCCCGCCGCCGTCGCCCGATTTCCCGTCCTCGCTCCCGTCCCCGTCGCTCGCCAACATCATCTCGCGCATCGGCACCGGCCCGGTGTCCGTCAACGTCATCTTCGAGAGCATGTACAGCGCGCCGAGGAAGATCATCAGGCCGGCGACGTGCAACGCGATCGAGCCGATGCTGGACAGCGGGAACTCGAAGTGGGGGGAATACTTTTCCCAAAACTCCTCGTCCGGCGGGGCCATCGGCGGGGCGGGTTGGGGGGAGGGGAGGGTCGGGGTAGTCATGGCGGATAGCCCTTCGCGGAATCGCGTGAATTGACTGCTCCCCCGTAGGATACCCTGCCCCACGGCGCCTTCCCAGAGGAAACACGCGAAAAGTGGAACCGTTGGGTGGGGTTGGGCAAGCCGGCGAAGGTTGGCCTGCCGCCGGAACGGCCGAATCCGCTTGATTCGTCCGATACGGGCGGTTATGGTCAAGGGTGGATGTTCAAATAGGCCGTTGATTGTCGTCCGGGGGTAGCGTCATCATGGGGACCGTTCGCCGTCTGGCGTTGGCGACGTTGCTGGGCTTGGGATTCGCCTCCGCGAGTTTCGCCCAGCGCACGGGGTTCAACGAGCGCGAGATCGAGCCGCAGCTCACCGCGAATGACAAGGAAGACGTCTGGACGCTGCACTTCCGCTTCCAGGACCCGCGCATCATCGTGGAGAAGGTGCCGGGCCGCGGGACGAAGATCGTCTGGTACATGATCTACCGCGTTTACAACCTCGACCCGCGGGAAGAGCCGCACGTCTTGGTCCCGGACATCGACCTCGTGACGCTCGACCGGCACACCCGCCACACGGACGAGGTGCTGCCGTCCGTCGAAGAGGCCATCCGCAAGCGGGAAGACCCGACCGGCCGCTTCGGCATCAAGAACTCGGTGACGATCAGCGAGGCGGCCGTCCCGGTCTCGAAGAAAGACGCCTTCCCGCGGGCCATTACCGGCGTCGCCATCTGGACGGACGTGGACCCGGTCGCCAAGGCCACGGACAAGACGCCGAAGACCAACAAGTTCAGCATCTTCATCGCCGGCCTGTCCAACGGCTTCACCGAAGAACGCCCCGCCGACCAGCCGGGCGTGCGGATCATCAAGCGCAAGACGCTGCAACTCGACTTCGAGCGCCTGGGCGACGGCGAACAGACGGAACCCTCCGGCATCCGCTGGACCGGCAGTTCGTCGTGGATCTACCGGGCTTCGACGGAACCTCTCCAAGGCGCCGGTGACCCGAAGGACGCCCCGGCCCCGAAGAAGGACGAGCCGAAGAAGGACGATGCCAAAAAGGAAGAGGCCCGGCTGAACCCGCGTCTGCCGGGCAATAATCTTTCGGCCCCGATCTTGGAACCGATCCCCGCCCTGCCCGTGCGGCGCGAGAAGCCGTTGAAGTAACCGCGAATATTTGGCGGACAAACCGACGCCGGGGGCAGACGCCCCCGGTTCTTGTTTCTATCATTGCTGTTCGTTCCAAAATCAATCGGCGCCCCGTTTTTTAGAGAGCGTGTCATGGCACACAAAAAGGGTCAAGGGTCGTCCCGCAACGGGCGGGACTCGAACGCCCAGCGTCGCGGCATCAAGGCCTACGCCGGCGAGTTCGTCACGGCCGGCAGCATCATCGTCCGCCAGTGCGGCACCAAGTTCCACGCCGGCCTCAACGTCAAGCGGGCCAAGGACGACACCCTGTTCGCCCTGACCGACGGCTACGTCGAATTCGGCACCGGCCGCCAAGTCCACATCGGGGACGTGAAGCCGGTGAACCAACCGGCCAAGGTGGCGGTCAAAGTCTGAGTGATTTAACGATCCGAAACGAACGAAGGGCGGTCATCACCAGATGACCGCCCTTCGTTCGTTTTAAACCGCCGCGCGGCGGTCGCGTTGGAGTCCCGCTTTTAAGCGGTCTTGGAACTCTCACCCTCAAGGCCCGTGAGGGCCGGAGTCTTCGACGGTCCGACCCCGCGGGCTTCGACGATTACCCACAAAGGCGAACCCTCGAAGACTCGGTTCGCCGGACTCATGTGGGTGTCAGGTGACAGACCGCTTAAAAGCAGAACTCCAACACGACCGCTTTGCGGCGGTTAATTGCGTGGTTACGCCCCGTACTTCCCGAACCGGCCGGCGTGGGCCATCGCCAGCAGCATTAGGTGCTTGGCCTGGAAGTGCCCCAGCCCGCCGTGCAGACACGCCGACTCGCTGAACTTCATCACGCCGTCGGTGCGGGCGAGTCTTGAGCGGATCAGCGTCGGGACCGGGTGCCAGGAGTGGCTCTTCATCTTGCTCGGCGTACTGTGGTCCCCGGTGACGATGAACACGTCCGGGTTCAATTCCAGCAGCGACGGGATGACGGCGTCGAGCCGTTCGATCATCTCGACCTTCTTGGGGAAGTTGCCGTCCTCGCCGGTGCTGTCCGTGTACTTGTAGTGCATGAAGAAGAAGTCGTACTTGGCCCAATTGTTCTTCATCGTGGCGATCTGCGTTTCCAGCGAGTCGCCCGCGTCGAGGATGTCCATGCCGACGAGTTTGGCCAGCCCCTTGTACATCGGGTAGACGGCGATGGCGGCCGACTTAAGGCCGTAGACCTCCTCCATCGTGCCAATCTTTGGGAACTTGGCGAAGCCGCGCATCGTCGCCCCGTTGGTCGGGGCGTCGTCCTTCAAAATCTGATCGACCTGCCGGATGAACTCGTTAACGATGCCGGCCGTCTTCTCGGAGGCCGGGTCGGCCCCTTTGGCCGTTAGTGGCGGCACGCCGACGGCTTGCGGGTCGGTGTCGGCGACGTGGTCGCCCAAGCCGTCGGCCCGGAAGACGGCGACGAAGCGGTGTTCCTTCACCGGCTCCACGAACACCTCGACGCCGGGGATCTTCACCCCGCGCATCTTCTTGACCATCTCGACGCACCGCTCGGTCGTCGGCCGGCCGGCCCGGCGGTCCTTGATGATGCCGTTTTCGAGCGTCACGAAGTTGCCGCGGACGGCCACGTCCTTCGGGCCGACGGCGAAGTTGATGCCGAGGGCTTCCAGGATGCCGCGGCCGATGCGGTATTCGAGCGGGTCGTACCCGAAGAGGCCCAAGTGCCCCGGGCCGCTGCCGGGCGTGATGCCGGGCAAGACGGGCGTGCTGAGGCCGCAGACGCCGTCGCGGACGCAGCGGTCCAAGTTCGGCGTGTGGGCGGTTTCGAGTTCCGTGGCGCCGCCCGGTTCCAGCGGCAGGCCGCCGAGGCCGTCGGCGACGAGGAGGACGATCTTGCTCGGGTTGGTCTCGCGGAGTTCCGCGACGAGGTGGTGGATGTTCATGCGGGGAGTGTACGGACACTCCCGGACGCCGTAAAGTATGGGGGTTGTCCGGGTGGCCGGCCCCGCGTGCGGGCCGCGCGCCCGGGCCGTCTCAAACCCCACGTCCGTATGCAACTCCCCGACGAAGCCATCGAGTTCAATTACCAAGGGTCGCTCTGCCCGCACATCGAGGCGTGGCCCCCCTTGGCGGAACTCCAGTCGCAGAACTACCTGCGGCCCGAACAGGTGGAGGCCATCAAGCAGCAGATGATGCAGGTCCGCCAGCAGGTCGCGGCCGAGCGGTCGATGGCCAACCCGCCGGCGAAGATGCTGCCGCTGGACAGCGGCTTCATCGACATGCCGGGCCAGATGCTCGACCAGTACCGCCGCAAGGGGGAGAACAGCGAACTGGCCCGCATCCTCGCGGCGGCCCACAAGCTGCGGGAAGAGACCGACCGCGTGGTCGTCCTGGGGATCGGCGGGTCGTTCCTCGGGGCCAAGGCTCTCTTCGATTCCCTGTGCCACACGTACCACAACGAACTGCCCGAGCGCATGCGGCACGGCAAGCCGCGGCTGTACTTCGAGGGGAACAACGTCGACAACGACGCCCTGCAAGACCTGCTCGACATGCTGGAGAACACCTGCGTCGACCCGGCGATCAAGGGCGAACGCTGGGGCGTCGTCGTCATCAGCAAGTCCGGCGGCACGATCGAGACGGCCGCCAGCTACCGCGTCTTCCGCAATGAACTGGCTCGCTTTTACGGCCACGCCCCCGAGAACCTGCGCAAGCACATCGTCCCCGTGACCGGCCCGAGCGGCAAGCTGCGCGACCTCTGCGCGGCCGACGGCTTCACGGACGCGGAAATCCTCAATATCCCCGACGGCATCGGCGGCCGGTTCTCCGTGCTGACGGCCGTGGGCCTGGTCCCGGCGGCCGTGGCCGGGCTGGACATCCTCGCCCTGCTCCTCGGCGCCTCGGCCATGACCCGGCGCTTCCTGGAAGAGCCGTTCGAGCGCAACCCGGTCCTGCAATACGCGGCCGTCAACCACCTGCTGGCCAAGGAAAAGGGGAAGAATACCCGCGTGATGGCCGTGTGGAGCAAGAAGCTCGAAGCCTTGGGCATGTGGTACGACCAGCTTTGCGCCGAGTCGCTCGGCAAGCAGAACGTCGGCCCGACGCCGTTGACCGTGGTGCAGACCCGCGACTTGCACTCCCGCGGCCAACAGCACCAAGAAGGCGTACGGGACAAGATCGTGAACAACCTGTTCGTGAAGGGCACCAAGCACGCCCCCATCCAAATCGGCATGGCCGACCGCAACGAGGACGGGTTGAACGTCCACTCGCGGAAGACGATCCCCGACGTACTGACCGCCGCCTTTCAAGGGACGAACCAAGCCTACGCCGAAGCGGCCCGGCCCACGAACGACCTGATTTTGCCGACGCTCTCCGAACACACGATGGGCCAGTTGATGCAGATGCTGATGCTGGCAACCGTGGTGGAAGGCCGCCTGCTCGGGATCAACCCCTACGGGCAGCCCGGCGTGGAAGCGTACAAGAAGAACATGACGCGGATTTTGAAGGACATGCCGGGCAAGGGGTCGTCGAATATGGGGTGAGGCGAAAGCCCAGGCCTGGCAATGCATGGGCTTTGAGGGCTTACTTCTTCGGCAACTGCCTCGCGCACGCCGCCGCCCCGATGAAGCCGGCGTCGCTTCCCAACGTGGCGTACTGCACGATGGTCTTGGCGGCCGGGACGGGGAACGCCAGTTCGTGGATGTAGTGCTTGATGCGGTTCAGGAACGGCTCCCCGGCGGCCGTCATGCCGCCGGCGTAGACGATCATGTCCGGGTCGATCAGATGCATGATGTTCATGGCGCCGACGGCCAAGTAAAACGCCGTGTCGTCCACGATCTTCTTGGCTGTCGCGTCCCCTTGGTCGGCCGCCTGGAAGACGACCTTGGCCGGCAATTCCTCGTCCGTGGCCGTGAGCAACTTCTTGAGGACGGAATCGCCGCTCTGCCCCGCCAAGGCTTCCTGCGCCCGCTTGACGACGGACGTGGCGCTGGCGTAGGCTTCCAGGCAACCGCGGCGGCCGCAGCCGCACAGGCGGCCGTCGGGGGTCATTTGAATCTTCATGTGGCCGACTTCGCCGCCGTGGCTGTGCTGGCCTTCCATCACTTTGTCGTCGATGATGATCCCGCCGCCGATGCCGGTGCCCAGCGTGAACATCACCATGCTCTTCACGTCGCGGCCGGCCCCGACCCAATACTCGCCGTAGGCGGCGGCGTTGGCGTCGTTCTGGAAGGCGGTGGGAATGTTAAACACGCCTTGGACGTGCGAGCGCACCGGCACGTTTTGCCACGGCTTCAGGTTCGGCGGGTCGAGGATGATGCCGTTGGGGATGTCCATCGTGCCCGGCGTCGCCACGCCGATGGCGGCCACGGTGGCGATGCCGACCTTGGAGACTTCCACGGCCTTGCGGATGGTCGCGCACATCTGGTTCAGGCCGTGGTCCTGGCCCTTGTGGGACTCGGTGGACAAGGTGGCCGTGCCGAAGACCGTGCCGGCGTCGTCCACGACGGCGGCCTTCATGGTGGTCCCGCCGACATCCAGCCCGACGTAATACGCAGTGGAACTCATGGCCCGACCTTGCGCGGCAACCCGCGTACCTTCGTACCCCCAAGCGTATCGGCCGGGGGGGCGGACGGCGATTGCCGAACGCGGGCCGCCGCCTTATCATCCCGAAATCCCCGTCACCCCGGCGTGACATGGCGAAGGACGTGCAATGCGAGGTCTTCTCCGCGGCCGGCCCGGCCACTACCTGTTGCTCGCGGCCGTCCACCTCGCCCTGACCCTCCCGAATCTTGGCGCGTATAGCCTCTTCGACATGGACGAGGGGGTCAACGCCGAGGCCGCCCGCGAGATGGTCGAGGGGGGCGATTGGATCACCCCGCACTTCAACTACGCCCTCCGCACCGCCAAGCCGGCCTTCCTGTACTGGCTGCAAAGCGCGTCGTTCCTCACGTTCGGCGTGACCGAGTTCGCCGCCCGCCTGCCGTCCGTGTTGTGCGGGTTGGGGACCGTGCTGCTGACCTATGAACTCGGCCGAAAAATGTTCTCCCCCTCGACCGGCGTCCTCTCCGGCCTCGCGCTGACGAGCTGCATCGAATTCTGCCTGATCTCCCACGCGGCGACGCCCGACCCGCCGTTGATTTTGTTCACGACGCTGGCGCTCACGCTGTATTACGTCGGCTCCTCCAACGGCGCGCGCTGGTGGCCGGCCGCGGCGGGGGCGGCGATGGGCTTGGCCGTCCTCGCCAAGGGGCCGGTCGGGGCGGCCCTGCCGTTCTTGGTCATTGTCCTGCACTTGGCATCCACGAAGTCTCTGCGCGAGATCACCTTCCGGCGGGTGATGACCGGGGCGGCAACGTGCTTCGCGGTGTTCGCCCCGTGGTACATCCTCGTCACCGTCGCCACGCGCGGGAAATGGCCCAAGGCGTTTTTCCTGACCGAGAACATCAACCGGGCCAGCCACGCGATGGAAGGCCATCAAGCCGGGCCGTGGTTCCACGCCGCGCTGCTGTTCGTCCTGTTCGCCCCGTGGAGCGTCTTCTTGGTCGCCGCGATGTGGCAGGCGGTTAAAATGGCGCGCCGGCCGTTGGGAGCGGACCGCACTGATTCCCCGCGGGCGTACCGCTTTTTGCTCGTGTGGGCCGGCCTGTACCTCGTCGTGTTCTCGGCCGTCGCCACCAAGTTGCCGAACTACGTTCTGCCGCTGTACCCCGCCCTCGCCATCGCCACCGGGCGGTTCCTCGACCGCTGGCGGTCGGCCCCCGATACCTACTCCCGGTGGCTGATGCCGGCCGGAATCGCCGGTCTGTTCCTCACCGGGGCCGTCACGGTCGCGGGCTTGTTGATCGCCGGCGGGGCTTACGGCATTACCGTGAAGAGTGTCCACCCGCTGCCGGCCCTCGGGGGTCTCGCGTGGATCGGCGGCATCCCCCTGCTGACGGCGGCGATTTGTGCGGTTCTGTTGTGGCGGCGGCCGCGACATGTGACGTGCGCCTTCGCCGCCGGGGCGGCGGCGTTCCTCGGGTGCTTGGCGGCATTCGCCCCGCCGGCGATGGAGCGGTACAAGGCCCCCAAGTATTTCGCGCACACGCTGGGGTTAAAGCAGACTGACCGCGACGTGCGGATCGGCGCCTACGGGTGGTTCCGGGAAAGTCTCGTGTTTTACGCCGAGCGCGAGGTGACGAAAATCCAAACGGCGGAAGACATTAACGAATGGCTCCGCGTGCCGATGGAGTCTTACATCCTGATCCGGGACCGCGACTTCGTGGCCGCGAGATCCAAGATCAAGGAGAAGTACCGCGAAGTCGGCCGCCATTATGACGTATTGAGCCGGGAAGATGTGGTCGTCATCAGCAACTTCGGCCCGGACGGCGAGTTTTTGTCCCCCGTCGTCCGGCCGTAGAACCGTATATTGAAATTCGGAATGCCGAAGCGGCCGCGTCGAATTTTCGGTCCAACGGACCGATTACCATAGCCCAGCCCGCAAGGGCTGGGATGGCGAGTCATCGAGGAACTCCGGTCTGAAGGACCGATTATCCGCTGAATACCCGTCAGGATCGCAAAGTCTAAACCCAAAGATAATCGGTCCTTCAGACCGAGTTCGTTGGGGGTGGTTGACCCAGGGCCAGCGCGTATCAAACATGTTGTTGCAGGAGGACTTCCGTCAGAAACTCGGTGCTGACCCCGCATCGGATCATCTTTCCCCGAAGGCTGTCTT
>JAYTTY010000142.1:0-33341 GCA_043744795.1 Zavarzinella sp.
TTCTTGGCGGTCTTGGCGTCTTGGCGGCCAAATGCCTTTTATTTGTTCAACAACTCCGTCGCCACGTCCGTCGCCTTCGCCAACGCTTCGGCCAACTTCCCTCCGTCTTTGCCGCCGGCGGTGGCCAGGTGGGGCGGGCCGCCGCCTTTGCCGCCCATGACCTCGGCGGCGGGCTTGATCACGTCGCCGGACTTCACGCCTTTTTTGATCACGTCGTCCGAGACGCCGACCATCAGGCCGGCGGTGGTATCCTCGTTCTTCCAGCCCAGCACGATGACGGCGCTGCCGGCCTTTTGCCGCAGGCGGTCCATCTGCGTCCGCAGGGCTTCGACCGGGCCGCCGGGGACTTCGCCGACGACGAGTTTCACGCCCTTCACGTCGGCGGCCTTGGCCAGCAGGGCGTCGCCGACGGTGTTCAAGTCGCCGCTCGCCCCCTTCTGGATTTGCTTCTGGAGCTTCTTCACGTCTTCTTGCAGGGCTTCGAGCCGCTTTGGCAAATCCTCGACGGGGCAGTTAAGTTTGGCGGTCAACTCACTGAGGACGTTGGACATTTCCTGAACGTGGTCGAACGCCTTGCGGCCCGTGACGGCCGTCAGGCGGCGGACGCCCTTGCTGACGTTCTCCTGCGCGACGATCTTGAAGAACCCGGCTTGGCTCGTCCGGCTCAGGTGCGTGCCGCCGCAGAACTCGATGGACATGCTTTCGTCTGCGTTTTTGCAATCATCCGTACCAATTATTACGACACGAACAGGATCTGGATATTTCTCTCCAAACAATGCGCGTACACCAGGCAATTTTTTGGCCTCGGAAAGCGGCAATTCAACAGATGAAACAGGAAAGTCTTCAAAAATGTCCTGGATTACACTGTGTTCAATTGATTTGATTTCATCAATTGTTAATGGTTTGTCATGGCTAAAGTCGAATCGCAACCTGTCTGCTTCTACCAACGATCCTTTCTGTTCCACATGTTTTCCAAGAATATTGCGAAGCGCGAGGTTTAGCATGTGAGTAGCTGTGTGATTACGCATTACCTCCATGCGATCTGATGCCGGTCCAACTTTGACCTCCTGACCTACTGTGGCTGTGCCGCGATCTACTTTGCCGATATGCAGAACGGCATCACCAAGTCGTTGAGTATCGGAGACTGTAAAAAAGAATTCTCCAGAATAAATAAATCCTCTGTCTCCCCGCTGCCCTCCCTGTTCACCGTACAGACTTGTGCTGTCAAGCAATAACCCAACTTCATCTCCAGAATTCAATGAGCCGTTCTTGACAACAGTGTTGTCTTTAAGCCATCCCTGTATGTGTGCTAAGTTTCCATATTTTGCTTTTGATCCGAACCCTATAGGCTTAAAGCCACTGAGTGTTGCCGAATGCAACATATTTCTGTCTGGCATTAAGGCTGAGAGACTAGTTTTAGTTCTTGATGCTTTCATCTCCTCTGCAGCAAAAATTTCTGACATTCTTGCGAGTGCCTGTGTGGCTGGAGATTCGTGCTTAAATGCAGCGTTGATAGATGCGAAAGCATTGGAAAGTGTCCTTTGCAAATCATTTGGAGCAAGAGCATGCGCAAAGGCACTCTGCAATTTGGCCTGTTGTTCTGTAACACTTGTCAATGGTAAAAGAGCTTTTGCAAGTGCCTGCTGAAGTTTGGACGGTTCTGCGGCGGCATTGACTAGCGAGGCAAGCGAATTTTTATTTGATTGTGAATCCAACACCTGGTTGAATAGATCTGCAAAAGTTCGGTAGGCGACGTATTTAGGTGAATCGTCGGTCTTCGGCAATTCACCTTTAATAGCTGAAACCACAACAGACTTTCGACCCTCGCCGGACTTCTTCTTGAACTCTTCGATCAACTTGTCGTACCCGGCCCGGTCAACGGTCAACCCTGCGTCGGCGGCGAGTTTGGCCGTGATGTCGATGAAGATGCCCTGCTCCGTGTGCAGGTCGAACGCTTCCTTGGCCGAGATGACGCCGCCGGCCTTCTTCGCCTTCTCGGCGGCCGTGTCGTACAGCTTTAGACCACGCTCGATGGTCCGCAGAAACCCCTTTTCTTCGTCCAAGATCGTCGCGGCCACTTTGCCGGGGTTGGTCTTCAACTCCGGGAAGGCGTCGCCGAAGTTCGTGACGACGGCCGGAACCAGCGTGTGAAGGAACGGTTCTCGCATGCCGAAGTCGAGCCAGCCGAACAGGGCGGCCCGGCGCAGGATGCTGCGGATCACGGACCCGCGGCCCTCGTTGGACGGCAGGCCACCGTCCGTGAGAGAGAATGTCAGCGTGCGGATGTGGTCGGCGATGACGCGGTAGGCGGTGTCCTTGCGGTCGTCCAGTTTGCGTCCGTAGGGGGGGGCCTTTGTCACTTCTTCGATGGCTGCCATCAACGGCGTGAATACGTCCGTGTCGTAGTTGCTCGTCTTGCCTTGGATCACTTTAACGATGCGCTCGAAGCCCATGCCCGTATCGACGTGCTGGGCGGGCAACGGCGTCAGCGACTTGTCCGCGTTGCGGTTGAACTGGATGAACACGTTGTTCCAGATTTCCACCACCTGGTCCGAACTCTGGTTGACCAAACTCGCCCCGCTCTTGTCCGGCGTGGCGTCGTAGTGGATCTCGGTACACGGGCCGCACGGGCCGGTGTCCCCCATTTCCCAGAAGTTGTCTTTCTTGTTGCCGAGGTGGATGCGACTCTTCGGCACGCCGACGGCTTCCCAATACCCGGCGGCCTCGTCGTCGCGCGGGATGTTGTTGGCCGGGTCGCCTTCGAAGACGGTGACGTGCAGCCGCTCCGGGTCGAGCTTCCACACGTCGGTGAGGAGTTCCCACGCCCAGGCGATGGCCTCCTTCTTGAAGTAGTCCCCGAAGGACCAGTTGCCGAGCATCTCGAAGAACGTGTGGTGGTAGGTGTCCTTGCCCACGTCGTCGAGGTCGTTGTGCTTGCCGCCGGCCCGGATGCACTTCTGCGTGTTGACGGCCCGCGTGTACGCCCGCTTTTCGAGGCCGAGGAAGATCGGCTTGAACTGGTTCATCCCGGCGTTGGTGAACAAGAGCGTCGGGTCGTCGAGCGGTACGACGCCGCCGGACGGCACGAACGTGTGCCCGTGCTTCTGCACGAAAAAGTCGATGAACTGCCGTCGAATCTCGTTCGCGGAAAACATGCCTGGCCCCGGGTCGCGGTACGCTTTGCCAAAGGGGAGATGATAGGGTCGGGGGCGGGTTCGGGCATCAGTAAGAGATGGCCCGTGAGTGGAAGCGGTTGCGGGACGCTCTGCCTAACCTAACCCCTTAAAAGGGCCGGCATAAGAGATGTGTCCATGCCCATACCCTACTCATGCGTATTATGAATGCGCACGAATTTTGAAGCCGCCGCCCGAACCGGTCCGGGTCGCGGCTGGAATTCGCGGCCGGGGTCCTTGACCGGGCAGCCGGCAGAGCGTATTGTCTCATATACCCTTCACTTTTCTCTCATAACTGCGGTACCACTCCGTCCTGGTGTGCCGTGATGGAGTCTCTTCCTATGTTCGACCTGTCCTACCTGTTCGACTTGTTCGGCCGCCACCCGAAGCCAGTTCGCACGCCCAAAGCCCGTCTGCGCATTGAAGAACTCGGCGGCCGGGCGCTGCCCAGCGGCAACCCGGTCCACCTGGCCGCGGGCGGGGTGCTCATTATCCACGGCACCCCGGGGAACGACACGGCCACCGTCGGGTTGGACGGCACGACCGCGAACCAGTTGGACGTCGCGTTTAACGGGACCGAGACGACGTTCGATCTGACGAAGGTAACGGTCAAGAAAATCATCTTCCAAGGCGGGGCCGGGGACGACTCGTTCACCAATTCGACCGGCATCCGGACACTGGCCCAAGGCGGGGCAGGGGACGACACCCTCATCGGCGGGAGCGGCAACGACACTCTGATCGGGGGGGCCGGCAACGACGCCCTCCAAGGCGGCGAGGGCAACGACCAAGAGAACGGCCAAGCCGGCAACGACACTGAGAGCGGCGGCGCCGGCAACGACACCCTGATCGGGGGGGCCGGCAACGACGCCGAGGACGGCGGGGCCGGCAACGACACCGTCCAGGGCAACGGCGGCGACGACAGCCTCCAGGGCGGCGCCGGCAACGACACCGAGGACGGCGGGGCCGGGAACGACGCCCTCCAAGGCAATGGCGGCGACGACAGCCTTCAGGGCGGCGCCGGCAACGACACTGAGAGCGGCGGCGCCGGCAACGACACCCTGATCGGGGGTGCCGGCAACGACGCCGAGGACGGCGGGGCCGGGACCGACGCCCTCCAGGGCAATGGCGGCGACGACAGCCTCCAGGGCGGGGCCGGCAACGACACCGAGGACGGCGGGGCCGGCAACGACACCCTCCAGGGCGGGCTTGGGGACGACAGCCTCGATGGCGGGGCCGGGACCGACGACGTCAACGGCGGGGCCGGGAACGACACCGAGGACGGCGGCGAGGACAGCGGCCAGAGCGGGTCCGACTTGTGGGCCGTCTTGGGCCAGAGCGGCAACCCGGCTTTTGGGGCTGCCGAGGTGAGCGCCGAGACGGATGACGCCGGCGTCACCCACACCGACGTCCAGGTCGAAATCATTGGGGGTCCGGCCGACACCACGTTCGACGTCAAGGTCGACCCGGACGGGACCGGGCAGCACGTGGTCACCGTCGGCCAGTTCACGACGGACGCCGACGGGAACGGGGAGTTTGAGGTGTCCGACCCGGCCGGGCTGGGGGCGGTGACGGCCGGGGACGGGACGGCCGAGGTGACTGACGCGGCGGCCGGCGGGACGGACGACCTGACCGGCGCCCTGGTGAGCACTGACGACACGATCCTGACGGCCGGACTCACCTCGCCGAGTGCGTTCGGGTCAGGCGAGGGGGCGGCCCTCCTGGACGCGACGACCGGGCTATTGGCCGTGGACGTGACGGGGCTGGCCGCGAACACGACCTACACCGTGTACGTGAACGGGGACGCGACCTCGGGCCAGGCGGTCGGCGCCATCACGACCGACGCCGACGGGGCCGGGCACCTCGACGTGTCCGTCGGCCTGCCGGACGTCCAGTCGGGGGCGACCCTGACGGTGGCCGACGCGAACGGCGAGGTCGCGCTCCAAGGCACGCTGGCGACCCTCGACGATTAAGACGCCCGGCCAAAGCGCAAGGGGGACCGCGGCTTTTCGCCGCGGTCCGGAAGGTGGCGGTCCGAGTCGCCCGCCCGCCCAACGCCTCAACTGATCGAATTGCACTGGCCGGGCCGATTGCACGCGACCCACCGGCCACGCGACCGGCCCTGCCGCGGGGAAATGGTTGCAATCGATCAGATAGACAGACATTAAGCGAGCATCAGTCGGTCGCGGCGCATTTTACTCGGCATGCCGAAGGGTCACCAATTCTTCAATCCCTCTTACACGAACGGGGCGCCACAAAATTTTCTGATCAAGAACTTAAAGCCGTATGAGAAGGCCCAACGCCGAGCGAATCGCTCTAAAAAGCGGTAGGTGATCCTACTTTCCGAGATGCTGAAAGACGTGGCACACCTCCGCGAAATGGTGAAGCCCACGACCCGGTGAACGCGGTCAATTTGCAAGCAATATCAAGGCCCACTTCGGTGGGCTTTTCTCATTTGGCTTCGACACTTTCTCTGGTCTCCCTGCACAGTTCAATCGCCGATCCTCCCTCGGCGAGAACGTGACATCAGCGGCCGGGAACCGTCCTTAAGCCCGCAGACGTAGATTTTCCGATTCAAGACGGCAGCGGCGAAACATGGGGCGGCGAAGGGGGGTTGGAATATATGCGATAAAACTCAATTGATTTTGGCATAATCGAGAGCCGTACAGGGGTGGACTCGGGCGCGGCAACCATGATTGGCGACGCCGGAAGGCAACCGTGGATTAATCTTTGTCGTTTGCTGTGCAAGACATTCAACGCTGGCAGTCCCCCGCCGGTGTCGGCACGATTATGTGGACGGACCGAAGCAGGTGGAAACCGACCGTCTGCTTCCGTGCCTCGTTGCACGGGGACGCGCCCGACTTGACCCTTTCATACACGATGGACAAGACGGAAGATGTTCGGTTAGTTATTCCCTTGCAACAGACGCCGCCGCCGTTCGACGGCCGCCGCCGGTGGTTCACTTTTCCACTGATCGTCGGTGGCACACCCTGCTGCCGGCGGGTGGGAAAGTTGCACCTGCCACCCGGTAGCCCCCTTCCCTATGAAGGAAGGAGGAACCCGAGGTCCCAGAAGTCAGGAAGCGATTGCGATTGGATTTCGCCCGCTTGCTCCCCCTCCCTTTTTAGAAAAGGGGGTCAGGGGGTTGGGTTGCCTTTGCGGCGAGCGCGATCCGGCATTGGTCATTCGCCACTATCATTTTCCCGTCCCCCCTCCCCGGACCCCGACGATGCCCGCCGCCATTCTGTGTGAACGCCTCGTGAAGACCTTCCCCGGCAAGCCGCCGGTGGAGGCGGTGCGCGGCCTCGACTTGACGGTCAACGTCGGCGAGTGCTTCGGCCTGCTCGGGCCGAACGGGGCCGGGAAGACCACCACGCTCGAAGTGCTGGAAGGGCTGCAAAATCCCACGGCCGGGCGGGTGGAAATCCTCGGCATGGACTCGAAGCGGGACGCCGCCGCCATCCGCGAGCGCATCGGCATTTCGCTCCAGGAAACCCGGCTCGCGGACAAGCTGACGGTGCGGGAAGTCGTCACCCTGTTCCGCAGCTTCTACCCCGGCGGCGTCGAGCCGGACGAGGCGATCGCCCGCGTGTCATTGGAGGAAAAGGCCAAGTCGTATGTGGTGAAGCTGTCCGGCGGGCAGAAGCAACGGCTGTCCATCGCGTGCGCCATCGTCGGCAACCCGGAGTTGTTGTTTCTGGACGAGCCGACGACGGGGCTGGACCCGCAGTCGCGGCGGCAGTTGTGGGACATCATCAAGTCGTTCCGCGACGCCGGCAAGACGGTGATGCTGACGACGCATTACATGGACGAGGCCGAGCGCCTGTGCGACCGCGTCGCCGTCGTGGACCACGGCAAAGTGATTGCCCAAGGCACCCCGCGCGACCTGATCGCCCGCCTCGGCGGCCAGCACATCATCGACTTCGCGCTGGAAGGGGACGAGGCCGCGGACGCCGAGCGGTTCGTCCATCTGCCCGGCGTGACGGCGGCCCGCATTCAAACAGGGCATTACGGCCTGACCGTGGAAGAGCCGCACATCGCCCTGCCCGCCCTAATGATCGAATTGCAGAAGACCGGCCAGACGCTGGCGACGCTCAGCACCCGGCACGCGACGCTCGAAGACGTGTTCGTAAACCTGACCGGCCGACAGTTGCGGGAGGGGGAGTGACCGTGTTCAAGGATTCGCCGCTGTTCCAACTGGTGATGGCCCGCCTGCGTGAGTTCTACCGCGAGCCGGCGGCCGTCTTCTGGGTGTACTGCTTCCCGCTGCTGATGGCCGTCGCCCTCGGCATCGCCTTCCGGGATCGGCCCATCGAGCGCGTGACCGTGGACGTCCGCGAGGACGCCGGCTCCGCGCCGGCGGTCGCCAAGCTGAAGGCCGCTCTTGCCGGGGACCAGCGGCTGGAAGTGAAGGGCGTCACCGGGGAGGACTGGCACAAGCGCCTGCGCTCCGGCAAGACCGGGCTGGTGATCGTCGCAAACGATTCGGGCCTGGAACTGTGGGACGAGCCGAACCGCCCCGAGAGCGTGCTGGCCCGCCACGCCGTCGAGGCGGCCGTGTACAAGGGCGCCCACGCCGGCCCGGCCGTCAGCGAACGGCACTTGGACGAGACCGGCAGCCGGTACATCGACTTCCTGCTCCCCGGCCTGCTCGGCATGAACCTGATGGGCGGCGGCCTGTGGGGCGTCGGCTACGTGCTGGCCGACATGCGCGTGCGGAAACTTTTGAAGCGGTTCCTCGCCACGCCGATGAAGCGGCGGGACTTTCTGTTGTCCGTGATGATTAGCCGGATGCTGTTCACCGTGCCGGAAGTGTGCGCCCTGCTGCTGTTCGGCTACCTGATCTTCGACGTGAAGAACGCCGGCAGCGTCCTGTCCCTCTTGGCGCTGATCGTCCTCGGGGCGGCCAGTTTCTCCGGCTTAGGCCTGCTGGTGGCCAGCCGGGCGAAGACCGTCGAGACCGTGTCCGGGCTGATGAATCTTGTCATGCTCCCCATGTACATTGTCTCCGGCGTGTTCTTCTCGTCCGAGCGGTTCCCGGAGATCGTGCAGCCGATCATCCAACTCCTGCCCCTGACGGCCATGAACGACGCCCTGCGCGGCGTGATGCTGGAAGGGAAAACCCTGTACGAGTTGGGGTACCAAATCTTGGTGCTGGCCGGGTGGGGTCTGGCGTCGTTCGTGGTCGCCCTGAAGATTTTCCGGTGGCAGTGAGCGGTCACGATTGGCTGCGCCATGCCAACACGTCTCGCGTCGAAGCCGGCCATCAAGTAAGATGAGCCGGCATTGCTTTCCCCCCAAGGAACGTCGCATGAGCGCGATTGCCCTGCCGCCGCCGGCCCTCAGTCCCACGTTGCTGACCGGCGAGGAGTTCCTCGAACGGTATTCCAATGAACGCGTTGAACTCGTTCGTGGCATTGTTGTGGAGTTGCCGATGCCTGTTCCGGGTGCGCGACACGGGGTCATCTGCATGCGGATCGGCCGGTTCTTGGCCAACTTCGTCGATGAGCACAACCTCGGCGAAGTCGCGGGGAATGACTCGGCCGTCCGCACCGAGCGCGACCCGGACACTGTCCGCGGCGCCGATGTGGCCTACTACAGCTACGCGCGGATGCCGAAGGGGACTGTCCCGGTCGGTATCCCCGACGTGCGGCCTGACTTAGCCGTGGAAGTTCGCTCGCCGTCGGATTCGTGGACCGACATCTTCGGCAAAGTGGGCGAGTACTTGGCCGCCGGGGTTCGCGTCGTCATCGTGATCGATGACGACCAGCGAACCGCTTCCGTCTACCGGCCCGGCGGCGGGCAAGAAATCTTCACCGACACGGACACACTCACCGTCCCCGAAATCCTCCCCGGCTTCTCGGTCCCCGTCGCCCGCTTGTTCCCCTGACTTGCCGCGTCGGCCCATCTTCCGGGCCGCAGTCCGTGTTGCCCGCCGGCCCGCTTTCGGCTATTCCCCCCCGGCACGCGAAAACTCACCCACCAGCGGAGCGGGGCCGATGGGCACGTCAACGGAATTGCTGGACGAGGCCGGGGCGGCCGTCGCCGTGGCCTTGGCCGAGGTCGAACGGCAGGAGCGCCTCTTCGCCCAACTGCCCGAGCCGAGCGTGGCCGGCATTTGGCAGGACAGCCTCAACCAACTGGAGACCCACCTGTCCCGCTGGCAACACCTCCTGGGCGACGCCGGCGAACACGTCCGCCAGGCGACGGACGAGCTGAATGCGTTGGACCGCGAACTGCGGAAGACGGTGTCCGCGTTTGCGGCGGCGCGGAAGTATTTGCAAGGGGTGGAGTGACCGGGCGCCAAGGGTTGGGGGTTTCGTTGGAGTCCCGGCTTCAGCCGGTCTTCGGGACTTCCCATCTCAATTGATCTTCGCACGGCGGACGGGGCGCTCGCCGAAGACTGGCTGAAGCCGGGACTCCAACGAAAGCCGAGACCGGCCGCCGCGAGACGCCGTGTTGGTCATTCCAGCCCGATTGCCTAAACTTCAACAATCAACCGATTGCCAGCCGTCATCCCCGGACATTTCGCGGGCTTTTTATGCCGATCGCCAAGCAGACTGCCGCCCTGTTGGACGCCGCGCGCGACATCGTCCGCAGTTTGCCGGCCGACGCCATCCTGTTGCTGACGGAAACGGACATGGACTGGGACGACGTGTACGGCCACCTGCGCGGGTGCCGCGTCCTGATCGCCGCCGAGAGCCGGGAACTGACGGACAAGCTGCGCAAAAACCCCGACCTCGACATCATCGACCTCGACCCGGAACCCGTCCCGGCCCGCGAACGCCTCAGCCTCGCCCTGCTGAAGGCCGTCAACACGAACCACCTGAAGCCGGGGGCGCACGTCGTCGTGCTGTACAACGGGATCGCCGCCCCCGAAGACTTGCCGGAGCCGATCGACTCGATCAGCCTGATCCACCTCAGCGAACACTTGGAGCAGTTGACGCTGCAAGACCTGCGGCAACTCGCCACCAACATCCCGGTGGACACGCTGCGGATCGTCATCAATCTGGCGACGGAGATCGGCCGCGAGGGCCGCGAGGGCAAGGCGGTGGGGACCATCCTCGTCGTCGGCGACTCGCGCAAGGTGTTGAGCATGTCCAGCTCCCTGAACTTCAACCCCTTCAAGGGATACCCGAAGGAAGAGCGGGACTTGAAGGACCGCAAGGTGCGCGAGGCCATCAAGGACTTGGCGCAGATGGACGGCGCCATCATCATCGACAGCGACGCCGTGGCCTTGGCCGCGTGCATGTCCCTGAACGCGGAGAAAAAAGGGTTGGCCCTGAGCAAGGGCTTCGGCACCCGCCACTTGGCCGCCGCCGCCATCAGCCGGAAGACGGCGGCCATCGCCGTGTGCGTCAGCCAGTCGTCGGGCACCGTGCGGGTCTACCAGAACGGCGAAGAGGTCATGCACATCGAGCCGATGAACCGGCCGTTGGTCTGGCAGGCCCCGCGGCTGGAAGCCTTTGATCCGGACCCGAAAGACAAGGACGAAGACGAGGACGACGAGGACGAAAAAGGCACGGCGGTCCGGCCGCGTTGACTCGTGTGGCGTGTCCGTCGCCCGGCCGCGGCGTCAAGCCGGGCATAATCCGCCCCGCGGACGCCGGCCTTTCCCCGTCTCGGTACACTGACCCCTTCCACTAAGGGTGAAGGTGAGCCGATGCCCGCGACCACTTCCGACCGTTCCGCCGATCAACCCACTGGCCGCGTCCTGACCGTCAACGGCGGGTCGTCGAGCATCAAGTTCGCCCTCTTCGACGCCGGGACGCCGCCTCGGCGAACACTGGCCGGGGCCGTCGAGCGGGTCGGATTGGCCGATGCGTTTCTGCGGGCGGCCGGCCCCAATCATGCCGAAGAACGGCGGCCCGTATCGGCGAAAGACCCGACGGAAGCGGTCGCCGAATTGGTCGCGTGGCTCGACGGGCTTGGCGAACTCTCGCGGGTGACGGCCGCCGGGCACCGGGTTGTTCACGGCGGCGCCAAACACTTCGACCCGCAACTCGTCACGCCGGATTTGCTCGCCGATCTGCGGGCGGCCATCCCCCTTGACCCGAACCATCTTCCGGCCGAGATTCGGCTGATCGAGGCGTTGGCCCGGCGGCTACCGGGCATCCCCCAAGTCGCCTGCTTCGACACGGCCTTCCACAAAGACCTGCCGCGAGTTGCCGCCCAATTGCCGATCCCGCGCCGGTATGCGGACGCGGGGATACGGCGGTACGGGTTTCACGGGCTTTCATTTGCATACTTAATGGGCGAACTCGAACGGGTCGCCGGGCCGGCGGCAGCCAAGGGCCGGGTCATACTCGCCCACCTTGGGTCAGGGGCGAGTCTGGCGGCCGTCAAGGACGGCAAGTGCATCGACACCACGATGGGTCTCACGCCGGCCGGCGGGCTGATGATGGGCACGCGCACCGGCGACCTCGACCCCGGCGTGCTGATTCACCTGCTCCGCACCGAGAAGTTGTCAGCCGACGACCTCGATCGGTTAGTGAACCGTGAATCTGGTTTGCTCGGCATGTCCGAAACCAGTTCGGACATGCGCGACTTGTTCGCCCGCCAAGCGACCGACCCGCGGGCTTCAGAGGCTGTCGAGCTGTTCTGCTACTCGGTCCGCAAGGGCATCGGAGCGTTGGCCGCCGCCCTCGGCGGGCTGGACACGCTCGTCTTCAGCGGCGGCATCGGCGAGAACTGTCCGGAGGTCCGCGCCCAAATTTGTGACGGGCTTGGATTTCTCGGCATCGACTACGGCTTGAACGAGAACGCGGCCAATGCCTCACTCCTAACCGCTTGTATGTATTTCCCAGTCATGATCCGCGTCATCCCGACCGACGAGGAACTCATGATCGCCCGCACCGTCTTTGGCCTGATGGAGTCCCCCTGTGAGTGAGCCGCTGTCCGACGCCCTGTTGCGCAAGATCGACGCCTACTGGCGGGCGGCCAACTACCTCTCCGTGGGCCAGATATACCTGCTCGACAACCCCCTCCTCCGGGCGCCGCTGACCAAGGCGCACGTGAAGCCGCGGTTACTCGGGCACTGGGGGACCACGCCGGGGCTGAACTTCATTTACGCTCACCTGAACCGGGTCATCAAGCGGGACGACTTGAACGTCCTGTACGTCGCCGGGCCGGGGCACGGCGGGCCGGGCCTCGTCGCCAACGTCTATCTGGAAGGAACGTACTCCGAGGTTTACCCGGCCATCACGCGGGACGAGGCCGGGCTGAAGCGGCTGTTCAAGCAGTTCAGTTTCCCCGGCGGCATCCCGAGCCACGTCGCCCCGGAGACGCCGGGGTCGATCCACGAAGGCGGCGAACTCGGGTACGCCCTGTCCCACGCCTACGGGGCGGCGTTCGACAACCCGGACTTGCTGGTCGCCTGCGTCGTCGGCGACGGCGAAGCCGAGACCGGCCCGCTGGCCACGTCGTGGCACTCCAACAAGTTCCTCAACCCGGCCCGCGACGGGGCGGTGCTGCCGATCCTGCACCTGAACGGGTTCAAGATCGCCAACCCGTGCTTCCTCGCCCGCATCCCGGAAGACGAACTCCGCAAGCTGATGCTCGGCTACGGCTACGCCCCGCACTTCGTCACCGGGGACGAGCCGATGGCCGTCCACCGGCAAATGGCCGCCGCCCTTGATGCCTGCGTCGCCGAGATTCGCCGCATCCAAGTTGATGCGCGGGCGAACGGGTTCCGCACACGCCCCGCTTGGCCGATGATCGTCCTCCGGACGCCGAAGGGCTGGACGTGCCCGCACGAGATTGACGGCAAAGTGGTCGAAGGCTCCTGGCGCAGCCATCAAGTGCCGATGGCGGACGCGCAGACGGAAACGCACGTTCGCGTCTTGGAAGGGTGGCTGAAATCATACCGGCCGGAAGAATTGTTCGACGCGGCCGGCCGTCTGATCCCCGAGTTGGCCGATTTGGCGCCGACGGGCGGCCGGCGCATGGGGGCGAACCCGCACGCCAACGGCGGCGCGCTCCTGCGCGACTTGGAACTGCCGGACTTCCGCGCGTATGCCGTCGATGTGCCGACGCCGGGGGCGGCGGTCGCCGAGGCCACGCGGGTGCAGGGGACATACCTGCGGGACGTGATGAAACTCAACGACGCGGCGAAGAACTTCCGGCTGTTCAGCCCGGACGAGTGCGCGTCCAACCGCTGGCAGGACGTGTTCGAGGCGACCGGCCGCTGCTTCGTCGGGGAGACGCGGCCGGGGGACGACGCCCACCTGTCGCCCGACGGCCGCGTGATGGAAGTCCTCAGCGAGCACCAGTGCCAAGGCTGGCTTGAAGGCTACCTGCTCACCGGCCGGCACGGGTTCTTCAGTTGCTACGAGGCGTTCATCCACATCATCGACTCGATGTTCAACCAGCACGCCAAGTGGCTGAAAGTCTGCGACCACATCCCGTGGCGCCGGCCCGTCGCGTCGCTCAATTACCTGCTCTCCTCGCACGTCTGGCGGCAAGACCACAACGGCTTCTCGCACCAAGACCCGGGATTCCTCGATCACGTCGTGAACAAAAAGGCCGGTGTCGTGCGCGTGTACCTGCCGCCGGACGCCAACTGCCTGCTCTCGATCACCGACCACTGCCTGCGCAGCCGCAATTACGTCAACGTGATCGTGGCCGGGAAACAGCCGGCCCCGCAGTGGCTGACGATGAGAGAGGCCGTGAAGCACTGCGACGCCGGGGCGGGCGTCTGGGAATGGGCCGGGACCGCCGGCGAACCGGAGGTCGTCCTCGCGTGCTGCGGGGACGTGCCGGCGCTCGAAACCCTCGCGGCGGCCGAACTCCTGCGGGAACACCTGCCCGACCTCAAGGTGCGCGTGGTCAACGTGGTGGACCTGATGACGCTCCAACCGCCGAAGGAACACCCGCACGGGCTGACGGACGCCGCGTTCGACGCCCTGTTCACCGCGGACAAGCCGATCATCTTCGCGTTCCACGGCTACCCGTGGCTGATCCACCGCCTGACCTACCGGCGAACGAATCACCGCAACCTGCACGTCCGCGGGTACAAGGAAGAGGGGACGACGACCACGCCGTTCGACATGTGCGTCCTCAACGAGATCGACCGCTTCCACCTCGTCAAGGACGTGATCGAGCGGACGCCCGGCCTGGCCGCCCGGGCGGCACACGTCGCCAAGGCGATGGACGAGCGACTGGCGGCCCACACCGCCTACGTCCGCGGGCACGGGATCGACATGCCCGACATCGCCGGCTGGCAATGGGGCGGCCGCGTGGCCGCCGCGCCGGCCCCCGACACCGGGGCCGACAATCGCTGACCGGAGCGGTGGGCAACGCCGTCTATTAATGCGGGGAACGGCTCACACGGACCATTCCGGGCAGGAGAAGCATCATGCAAGAGTTGAAGCGGATCGAAACGGACATCATGGCCAAGGGCAAAGTGGACAGCGACCACCTGACGGCCCTGCACGCCGTCCTGTACGCGGACAAGAAGATCGACCGGGCCGAGGCCGACTTCGTCGTCGCCCTGCACAAAAAGGTGCAGCACCCCAACCCGGCCTTCGAGCGCCTCGTCTACTCCGCAGTCAAGAGCCACGTCCTCAGCGACGGCACGATCGACGCCGAGGAGGCCGCGTGGCTGCGGCAAATGATCTTCGCCGACGGCGTGGTCAGCGATCAGGAGCGGAAGTTCCTGAACGAACTCAAGGGCGAGGCCAAGGGCGTCTGCCCGGAATTCGAAGCCCTGTTCAAGGCGGCGATGGAAATGCCGGAGAACGCGCACACCAGCGGTTCGGGGCGGTGAGCCGTCCGGCGTGAGGCGGCCCCCGCGTCGACAACCAATCAGAGGTGAACCGTGGCCTTGCCGACTCCCGTGTTGCCGAAGCGGATCCCGCACGGCCCCCACCCGGCGGCGGCCGTCAAAGTCTCGCCACTGTTGGTCGAAGCCTCCGGGGCCGAAGCCGACGCGGTGTTGCAGAAACTCGGCACATCAAAAAGCGGGCTGTCGGACGACGAGGCCGGGCGGCGGTTGCGGGAGCACGGCCCGAACGTCGTGGCCAAGGACGAGACCCACCCGCGACTCCGGTTGCTTCTCAATGCCATCGTCAACCCGCTCGTCATTCTGCTGACGGTGCTCGCCGGGTTTTCGTTCGCCACCGGCGACTACCGGGCCGGCGGCGTCATGGCCCTCATGGTGGTCCTCGGCCTCGCGCTGCGCTTCGTGCAGGAGTCGCGGGCGAACACCGCCGCCGCCAAACTTCGGGCGATGATTAGCGTCCACGCGACCGTTGTGCGCGGCGGCCGGTCGCGAGAAATTCCCATCGCCAGTCTCGTCCCCGGGGACGTGGTCGAACTCGCCGCCGGGGACATGGTCCCGGCCGACGTGCGGTTGCTGGCGTGCAAGGACTTGTTTCTTACTCAAGGCAGCCTGACGGGCGAGTCGTTCCCGGTCGAGAAGTTCGCCGCCAAGGAAGACGGCGCCGGCCGGTCGCCGGTGGAATTGACCAACGTCTGCTACTTGGGCGCCAGCGTCGAGAGCGGCAGCGCCACGGCCGTCGTCGTCGCCACCGGCCTGACGACCTTCCTCGGCGGCATCTCGACCGCCCTCACGGACCAACAGCCGCCGACCAGTTTCGACCGCGGGATGACGCGGTTCACGTGGCTGATGATTTACTTCATCCTCGTCATGGTCCCCACGGTCTTCCTCATCAACGGGCTGACCAAGTCGGATTGGACCGGGGCATTCTTCTTCGCGATGGCCGTCGCGGTCGGCATGACGCCGGAGATGCTGCCAATGATCGTCGCGGTCTGCCTGTCCAAAGGGGCGATCGCCATGTCTCGCAAGAAGGTCGTGGTGAAGCGGCTGGCCTCGATCCAGAACCTGGGGGCGATGGACGTCCTCTGCACGGACAAGACCGGCACGCTGACGCAAGACCGGATCGTCGTGGAGAAGTTCTGCGACGTGGCGCTGCGGCCGGACGACGAAGTGTTGACGCTCGCGTACCTCAACAGTCACTACCAGACGGGCCTCAAGAATCTGATGGACCGTGCCGTCCTCACGCACACGGAAATCCACGCCCACCCGGCGTTCCCCGAGTACGCCAAAGTCGATGAAATCCCGTTCGACTTCACGCGGCGACTGATGTCCGTCGTCGTCAAGACGCCCGGCGGCGCGCATCGGCTTATCTGCAAGGGAGCGCCGGAAGCGGTGTACGCGCGATGCGCCGGCTTCCTGTTGGACGGCAAAGTTTGCCCTGCGGACCACATGATGATGGTCGATCTCAAGGAGGAGTTCGACCGCCTCAGCGCCGACGGCTTCCGCGTCCTCGCCGTGGCGTACCGCGACGTGGATGCCAAGCCGGCCTACGCGAAGGACGACGAGCGTGACTTGATCCTCCGCGGGTACATCGCCTTCCTCGACCCGGCCAAGGAAACCGCCAAGGCGGCCATCGCGGCCCTGCAAGCCGGCGGCGTAGCGGTCAAGGTGTTGACCGGGGACAACGAGCTGGTGAGCCGCAAGATCTGTCGAGACGTCGGCATCGCCACCGACACCGTCTTCGTCGGCAACCAAGTGGAGGCGATGTCCGACGCGGAGTTGGCGACCGCCGCGACCAAGGCGACCCTGTTCGCCCGGCTGTCCCCGGCCCACAAGCAGCGCGTCATCCAGGCGCTGCAAGGGGCGGGGCACGTCGTCGGGTTCTTGGGCGACGGCATCAACGACGCCCCGGCCCTGCGCGCCGCCGACGTGGGCATCTCCGTGGACACGGCGGCCGACATCGCCAAGGAGTCCGCGGACGCCATCCTGATGGAGAAGGACTTGCTGGTGTTGGCGGACGGGGTTCAAGAAGGCCGGAAGGTGTTCGCCAACATCCTCAAGTATGTGCGGATGGGGGCCAGTTCTAACTTCGGCAACATGTTCAGCGTCTTGGGGGCCAGCGTCTTCCTGCCGTTCGTCCCGATGCTCCCGATTCAGATTCTGGCCAACAACCTGCTCTACGACCTCTCCCAAGTCGCCATCCCGACGGACGACGTGGACCCGGAGCAAATCGCCCGGCCGCGGCCGTGGTCCATCGGCCAGATCACGCGGTTCATCCTGTTCATCGGCCCGTGCAGTTCGGTCTTCGACTACGTCACATTCTTCGTCATGCTCTACGTCTTCGGCTGCTGGGACCCGGCCAACGCCTCACTGTTCCAGACCGGCTGGTTCGTCGAGTCTCTGCTGACGCAGACGCTCATCATCCACATCATCCGCACGAACCGCATCCCGTTCCTCCAGAGCCGTGCGAGCCGGACGCTGATCTGGTCCACGGTTGCCGTCATGGCCGTCGGGGCGTCGCTGCCGTTCTCGCCGGTCGGCCCGCTGCTCGGGTTCACGCCGCTGCCGCTGCTCTACTGGCCGCTGCTCGCCCTCACGCTGTTGGGGTACGTCGTCCTCACCCAACTGGTGAAGACGTGGCTGCTGAAAAAGGGCTTGGTGTCGGGGTGAGCGCTTTGGCGAGCAGACGATGAGCCACAGGTATGTGCCGGCTGGCAGAGGTGAACTTACTCGTGCGGGACATCAACCGTCTGGACGAGCGCCGACCCCACACTCGGCGCCGGGCCGAAGTCCGTGAGGTTTTTCGGGCGCATCGCGGCCCGCAGGGCGTTGAAGATCGCCAAGACGTCGATCAATTCTTGGCTTAGCGCGCCGGCCACGGGGGACAGGAGGCCGACGCCGGCGAAGGCCATCCCAAGCACGCTGAGCGCCATGCCGCCGACGGCGCTTTCGAGGGCGATCCGCCTCATGCGGCGGCTGATGTGCATAAACTCGTCCACTTTTTCCAGCGAGCTGTCCAGGATGACGACGCCCGCCGACTCAGTGGTGATGTCGCTGTTCTGCCCGATGGCGACGCCGACGGTCGCGGACATCAGCGCCGGGGCGTCGTTGATGCCGTCCCCCACGTAGAGGGTCCGGGCCTTGAGCGTCTCCGCGCGGACGATCTCCACCTTCTCTTCCGGCGTCTTCTGGGCGTACACCTCGCTGATGCCGATCCGCCCCGCGAGGTAGCGCACCTCGGACTCGCGGTCCCCGGAGACGATCATCACGCGGCGGAAGTCGTGCCGGGGGTTCAAATGCTTGATGAAGGACGCGCCCTCGACGCGCGGCTCGTCCCGGAACCGGTACACGGCCGCGTAGCGCTCGTCGACGACCACGAAGCACTCCAACCCGCCGGCGTGGGCCGGGATTTGGTCGCCGCCTTCGACCGGGTTCTTGGCGATGGCGCCGCGGCTGGTGATCCGCACCGTTTTTCCGCCGACGCTGCCGCGCACCCCCTGGCCGGGCGGTTCGCTGATCTCGGTCACGGGTTGAAGCGGAATGCCCTCGGCGGCGGCCGCCGCGAGGATCGCGTGGGCCAGCGGGTGCTTCGAGTATTGTTCCAGACTCGCGACGAGGCCGAGGACGTGGGCCGCGTCCGCCCCCGGCGCCACGACTTGGTCGGTGAGCCGCGGCCGGCCGTAGGTGAGCGTGCCCGTCTTGTCGAAGATCGCCGTGCGGCACGTCGCGATGGTTTCCAAAACGACCGGGTTTTTCACGATGATCCCGCGCCGGGCGCACAGCGAGATCGCGCCGATGACGGCGACGGGAATCGCGATCAAGAGCGGGCAGGGCGTGGCGACGACCAGCACGGCCAGAAAGCGGCCGGATTCCCCGCTGACGCCCCACGCGGCCAGGGCAATCAGGACCGCCAGCGGCGTGTAGAACGCGCCGAGTGTGTCCCCCAAGCGGCGCATCCGCGGGCGGTTTTGCTCCGCGGACTGCATGACCTTCATGATCTTGGCGTAGCGGGAGTCGGCGGCTTGGCGGGTCGCCCGGATCGTCAGCGCGGACTCGCCGTTGACCGCCCCGGAAATCACCGCCGAGCCTGGCGTCTTGGACATTTGGAACGGCTCGCCGGTCAGGAACGACTCGTCCATGACGCCGTGCCCCTCAACGACGACGCCGTCCACCGGGCACGCCTCGTGCGGGAAGACGACCAGCGTGTCCCCGACGGCCACCTCACTCAGGGGCACGTCGGCCAACGGCCCGCCTTGGCGCCGGTGGGCAATGGCCGGCATCCGCATGGCGAGCGCCCGCAGGACGGAAGACGCGCTGCGGACCGCGTAGCCCTCCAGCGCCGCCCCGCCGGAGAGCATCAGCACGACGAGCGCGCCCGCCAAATACTCGCCCAGCAAGACGGCGGTTACGATCGAAATGCCGGCGAGGAGGTCCGACCCGAACTGGCGTTTCGCCACCGTGCTCAACAGTTCGTACAGGAGGGGAATCCCCCCGAACGCCAGCACGACCCATAGCGGAATCTGGGCCGTCGCGGACTCGACGGACGCCCCGTAGCGGAGCAGGAGATGCCCCGCGATCCCCGCCAGCGCCACGCCGGCGATGACGACCATTCGGCGGTTGGCCCAGAAACTCAACACCGTCGACATCGGCCCGGCCGGCGTCGGCGCTTCCATCGATCACCTCTTCGGAACGGCGGTCAGAACTTCAACCGCGGACGCACATCCCCCCGCCGTCGCGGGCCGTTACCGGCCGAGGCCGCCCCCCAAATCGGCGGGCGGGGCCATCCGCCCGAGGCCCTCTTCCCGCGTGTGTTGGTGGCAGCGGACGCAGGTCATGGTCATGTCCATGTAAGCGAGAGTGGCGCCGTCGATGTTCTTGGCCTTGGCCTTCTCGATCAGCGTCTCGGCCGCCCGTTGAAAACTGTTCGCATGCAGTTCGTACCGGGGGGTGTTGAGGGCCTTGCGGAACTGAGCTTCCTTCGAGATCCGCAGCAGTTCCTCGGCCGACTTTTGCACTTTGGCGAAGTCGTTGAGCGTCAGGCCTTCGAGCAGGGTTTGAGACTCCTTCAGTTTGGCCGCCATGAGCGGGTCCGGCTCCCGCTTTTTCTTCTCTTGGGATGTGGAGGAGACGGCCAACAGGGGCAGCAGCACGACGGAGCAGAGGAAGTGTCGCATGGGAAGATTCTCCGAGATGGAACAATGTAAAGGCATTCAAAATCACCCCCGCGGGGCGACATGCCCTTCGGTGCCGGGCGGGGACGCTAGGCAAATGAGATCAGCGGCTTGATCATCCCGTCCTCTTTGGTCTGCATCATCGTGAACGCCGTCCCGATGTCCTTGAACGGGAACCGATGGGTCGTCAGCGCGAGGGGATCGACGCGCCCCGTCTCGATCAGGCGGAGCAGGCGGCCCATCCGCTCCGAGCCGCCGGGGCACAACGCCGTCCGGATGGTCTTGTCGCCCATGCCCACGCCCCAGTCCAACCGCGGGATGGGCACGCTGTCGCCGTCGCCGTGGTAGCCGACGTTCGAGACGGTCCCGCCCGGGCGCGTCACGCTCACGCACGCGGCGAACGTCCGCGCCGAGCCGAGGGCCTCGATCGCGGAATCGACGCCCTTGCCGGTTGTGAGTTTCAGGATCGCCGCGACGGGGTCTTCTTTGGTGAAGTCCACGACCACGTCGCAGCCGTACTTCAGCGCCAGCGCGACGCGGTTCGGCACGGACTCGACGCCGATGACAAGTCCGGCGCCGCGGAGGCGGGCGCCGACGGTCGCCATCAGGCCCACCGGCCCTTGTGAAAACACGGCCACGCTGCCCCCGATGGGGATGTTCGCGAACTCGGCCGCGACGAACCCGGTGGAGAGCATGTCGCAGCAGTAGGCGGCTTGTTCGTCGGAAAGGCCGTCGGGAATGGGCGCGAGGTTGGCCGCGGCGTTGTTGACGTGAAAGTATTCGGCGAAGCTCCCGTCCTTGAGGTTGGCGAACTTCCACCCGCCGAGCATCCCGCCGCACTGGCTCGGGTAGCCTCGCTGGCAGTTGTCGCAGGCGTAGCACGGCGTGATGGCGCTGACCGCGACGCGCTGGCCGACTTTGAACAGGCCGCCGGCGGCCGCCAGCGCGCCCAGTTCGTGGATCACGCCGACGGCCTCGTGCCCGAGCGTCAGGCCCTGACGGTCGCCGATGGCCCCCGCCACGGTGTGCGTGTCGGACGTGCAGACGAGCGCGGCCGTCGTGCGGATGACGGCGTCGCCCGGCCCCGGGCGGGGGATGGGCTTTTCCGTCATGCCGACCTTGCCGATGCTGTGCATCACGAAACACTTCATCATCTCGGGCATCGACTGCTCCTCATTCGGCCCCATTATTCCGGGCGGATCGTTTGTTCGAGAACCGAAGGCCGGGGGAATTCCACCAAGAGCTACAACTTGTATCACCGGGCCTTTACTGGGGTGCATCAACCAATCGGCTCCGGCGTGATGAACCCGCCGCCGAATTTCGCGTAGGCGCCCCCCCAAGAGCAGGGTACTCAGGCCGAGGACCGTCACGGCGGGGCTTTTGCTCGGCCCCGCCGGCCCCGCATTGCTCCTGATCAATCTCCGACGGAATGACCCGCCGTCAAATGGCCGACCTACGACGCACGGCCAGCCGCCGTAACGGATTCAGAGGTCGCATTCGTGGGGGCCTGAGTTACCTCGCGACCCGTCACATGCCCGATGCGGATCCTGTAATACACGGGCATGAGCGTCACGGTTGGGTCGCCTTGGGCGCGGGCTGTCCAGGCCATGTCGCCTAGCTCCCACCACATGGGCTCGGTCTTGAGGACCTGCCAGGCCAAGAGCCTCTCTTTGTCGCTCCCCGGCTTCTCGGGCAACTCCTCGTAGCAACCGAGAGCGATGACGCTCACCCACTGTTTGTTGGCGGCGACCTCGCCCATCTCGACGCAGACCAGCGGGTTGGCCCGCATCCACTCGACCTTCTGGCCTACCGTCGTGAAACCATACAGGCACGCGGACGCATCATGGTAGGCGAGGTAAACGGGGACGACGTAGGGCTGGTTCTCGTGCGCGCAAGCCAACCGGGCCAACCGCGACCCGGACAAAACTTGGATGCACTCTTCCCGGCTCATCTCTCGAATTACCACCACTCACCTCCGTCGGACCGTGTCCGCCAGCGAATCTCGCCGGTCAGGGGATCGATGTCCGCGGTCTTGTCGCGGATTTCCATCCCGGTGACGCGACGGATCTGTTGAGCCAAGGTCTCCGTGGCGCTGGCGAATAATTGCCGGTGGAACTCACGCACTTGGGCGGCGCCGGCCGGGCTTCTCACCAGTGTTTTTTCCGCGTCTGTCAAGCGGCCGTACAGAGCGATCACGATGGTGTCCTCGTTCATGAACACGGCCGCCCATTCACGCCCGTGCGCCGTTTGCCGCCCCTCGGAATCGCGGGCCGCCCGGGCGATTTTCTGGCCGACGGTTTCTTGGGACTGGTCCATCGATTCACTCCTGCGCTCGCGGCCATGACGACAGCGACCTGTTCGGCTTTGAACAGTCGGGTTCCTTTGCTTGAGTCCGTCACAAACGGCCCCCGGCCGGTCTGCCGTCCTACTTCTCAACACCCGTTGACGCAAAGAACTCCCGCGCTTGGGCGAGCAATTGATCGTCGGTCAGGTGGCTTCCGTCTGTCACGACAGAGCCGACAACGCGCGTGGCCACGTCGGGGTGGTTGTGCTTCAAGTCGGCGAGCAACTGTTCCATGGCGCTGCTCTCGCCGGTGCCGTGGCCAAAGATCAGAATCCGGTCGGAGCCCCGTAATGTCGCGGCGATGGCCCCGTAGAAACTCTTCCGCTCCGGCTTCCGTTTGCCGTCCGTCTCTTCGGCGTTGGACCGCAAATGCCGGCCGAAGCCGTGCGGGTCGTACGGGACGAGTTGTTGCGGGACGGCCCCGTGTGACACGGTGTGGTAGATTTTCGCTTCGTGGTGGTCAATGACGACGAGCAGGTGAGCGCCCTTCGCGGGAATCACCGCGTCGGCCGACTCTTCCAAGTAGCGGCGAACCGCCAACAGGTCCTCGACCGAGACATCCTTATGTTTGGGGGCGTGCAAGGTCGCCGAGTGCCCGTTCCGCGACACATGAAGAGAAGAGCCATTTTGCCCCTCGGCCACATTCCCCACGGCGCCGAGCAGAGCCCGCACGTCATGCCATGCCACGTCGCGAGCTGCCGGGTGTCGAAAGACCGCCTCGTAGGTGTGTTGGTGCCGCCCGTGCAAGTGCGGTGTGGCTTCGAGTTCATCTTGAGTCGTCATGTCGCCGCCCTCTGAAATTTCCGCCGCGCCCCGCGGGTCCGCTGACCGGCCGGCGGCCGGTAATGGGCCGTCGTGGTTGGGCGTCGCGAAGAAGTAGGCAGCATTTCTTGAGCCGTCACCGACCGCCGGACTCGCATTCGCCGTGGCCCTGTAGCCGTGAGAGATATTCCCGTTCTCCGGAACGGGCCGAAATCGTAGGGCCGCGGGTACAAATGAGCCGAAATCGCGAACCGTCGAGAATTAAATATCTTGCGTCAAGAAGGCTGCATTTTTCGACAGCTTGCTCTGGCATGCGAAGCAAGCTGCTCTGAGATGCGTCCCGCGGCCGTCGTCGAGCGGCCAGATTGATCGGCCGAAACTCGCCCTGATCTTGCTCGGCTACGTCGTCCTCACGCAACTGGTGAAGTCGCGGCTCTTGAAGAGCGGCTGGGTGGCCGGGCAATGCGGACTCCGACCAGAACCGAAGGTCCTCGCCCCGACTGCCAAAACGCGGCCAAGAGGCAATCCGTGCCCCTGCCAGTCTGGCAGGGGCACATCAGTCTGCCCTCGACCACACATCGCAAATGCTCTTCAAGTAACAACTTGCGTCTTTCAAAATCAGGCGGCATGACGATTGCATGACGGGGTGACACGGACAGATACACCCCGGACCGCCGGGCCGATCACTGTTGTCAACCGGAGATTGCAAGTGGGCGCCAAACAGCTTTCCTACGCCGATGAGGCCCGTCAGAAGTTGCTCGCGGGCGTGTCCAAGCTCGCCCGGGCCGTGCGCAGCACGCTCGGGCCGCGCGGCCGCAACGCCATCCTCGACAAGGGGTGGGGCTCGCCCACCGTCACCAAGGACGGCGTCAGCGTCGCCGAGGACATCGACCTGAAGGACCCCTACGAGAACATGGGGGCCCAGCTCGTCAAGGAAGCCGCCAGCAAGACCTCCGACGTGGCCGGCGACGGCACCACGACGGCCACGGTTCTCGCCGAGTTCATCTACCGCGAGGGCCTCAAGGCCGTCGCCGCCGGCAGCGACCCGATGGCCGTCTCCCGCGGCATCCAGAAGGGCGTGGACGCCGTCGTCGAGAACCTCAAGAACGCGGCCAAGAAGATCGACCCGGCCGACGAGAAGGCCATCACGGAAGTGGCGACCATCGCCGCCAACAACGACAAGGAAATCGGCGCCAAGCTCTCCGAGGCCATGAAGAAGGTCGGCGCCACCAACGGCGTCATCACCATCGAAGAAGGCAAGACGGCCGAGACGGAAGTCGTCGTCGTCCAAGGGATGCAGTTCGACCGCGGCTACCTCTCCCCGCACTTCGTCACGAACCAGGAAGACGTGACGGTCGAGATGGAGAACCCGTACATCCTCATCTACGAGGACAAGATTTCCAACGTCAAGGAACTCGTCCCGCTGCTCGAGACGTTCTTCAAGAACAACGAGTCGCTCATCATCATGGCCGAGGACATTGAAGGCGAAGCCCTCGCCACCTTGGTGCTGAACAAGTTGAAGGGCATCCTCAAGGTCGCGGCCGTGAAGGCCCCCGGGTACGGCGACCGCCGCAAGGCCATGCTCGAAGACTTGGCCGTCCTGACCGGCGGCAAGGCCATGTTTAAGGACTTGGGCATCAAGCTCGACAGCGTGAAGCTCGAAGACCTCGGCCGGGCCAAGAAGGTCCGCATGGACAGCGAGAACACGACCGTCACCGAAGGGGCCGGCGACAAGAAGGCCATCGAGGGCCGGGCCGAGTCCATCCGCAAGGAAATCACCAAGACGGACAGCGAGTACGACCGCGAAAAGCTGCAAGAGCGGCTGGCCAAGCTGGCCGGCGGCGTCGCCCAACTGAAAGTCGGCGGGGCGACCGAGACGGCCATGAAGGAACGCAAGGCCCTGTACGAAGACTCCCTGCACGCGACCCGGGCCGCCCTGGCCGAGGGGACCGTGGTCGGCGGCGGCGTCGCCCTGTTGAACGCCCGCAAGGCCATCGACGGCCTCAAGCTGGACGGCGACGAAGCCATCGGCGCCCGCGTGCTGTACCGGGCCTTGGAAATGCCGTGCCGCATGATCGCCGAGAACGCCGGCAAGGACGGCACGGTGGTCGTCGCCCACATCCGCCGCAAGAACAACGACGACTGGGGCTACAACGCGGACACGGACACCTACGAGGACATGCGGGCCGCCGGGGTCATCGACCCCGTGAAGGTGACGCGCAGCGCCCTGCAAAACGGGGCCAGCGTCGCCAGCCTGCTGCTCACGACGGAAACCCTCGTGGCCGACATCCCCGAGTCGAAAAAAGGCGGCGACCATGACCACGATCACCACCACGGCGGCGGCGGCATGGGTGGGATGGGCGGCATGGGCGGCATGCCCGGCATGGACATGATGTAAGCAGGGGTTAGGGAATAGGGGTTAGGGATTAGTAAAACGTGCCTCGGTGAGTGAGACTCGCCGAGCGTGCCTTTGCTAACCCCTCACCCCTGTCCCCCATCCCTTTTCCACGAAAACATTCAAGCATCACATACGACTAAAGCACTGAGGAGACCTCCCATGTCGATTCGTCCGTTGGATGACCGCGTTGTGGTCGAGCCGCTCGAAGCCGAAGAGAAGACGGCCGGCGGCATCCTGCTGCCCGACAGCGCCAAGGAAAAGCCGCAGCGCGGCAAGGTGATCGCGGCCGGCCCCGGCAAGATCCGGGACAACGGCGAGCGGACCCCGCTGAGCGTCAAGGTCGGCGACGAGGTGCTGTACGGCCGGTACGCCGGGAGCGACGTCAAGGAAGAGGGCAAGGAATTCAAAGTGATGCGCGAGGCCGACATCCTGGCCAAGATCGCCAAGTAACCGCCCCGACACCCCCCGAACACCACCACCGAGCACCCGACCAATGGCAAAGCAACTCTTATACACCGACGACGCCCGCAAGAAGCTCCTGACCGGCGCCGAAAAGCTGTCCAAGGCCGTGGGCATCACGCTCGGGCCGACCGGCCGGAACGTGATCATCGACAAGTCCTTCGGCGGCCCAACCGTGACGAAGGACGGCGTGACCGTCTCCAAGGAAATCGACCTCGCCGACCCGTTCGAGAACATGGGCGCGAAGCTGGTCAACGCCGTCGCCCAGAAGACGTCCGACTCGGCCGGCGACGGCACGACGACGGCGACCATCCTGGCCTTGGCCATCTACCAGGAAGGCTTGCGCATCATCACCGCCGGGGCCAACCCGACGGCCGTGAAGCGCGGCATCGACAAGGCCGTCGAGACCGCCGGCAACTACCTCGTCAACACCCTGACGCGGCGGCTCACCAGCAAGCAGGAGATGGAGCACGTCGCGGCCATCTCCGGCAACAATGACCCGGCCATCGGCAAGCTGATGGCCGACGCCTTCGAGAAGGTCGGCAAGGACGGCGTCATCACCGTCGAAGAGGGCAAGACGTCCCTGACGACGCTCGAATTCGTCGAGGGGATGCAGTTCGACAAGGGGTACATCTCCCCGTACTTCGCGATCAACAGCCCCGACATGAAGTGCGAGTTCGACGACGCGTACATCCTGATCTACGAGAAGAAGATTTCCAGCGTCCGCGACCTGCTCCCCGTCCTGCAAAAGGTGGCCGAGACGCGGAAGCCGCTGCTCATCATCGCCGAAGACGTCGAGAGCGAAGCCCTCGCCGTGCTGGTGGTCAACCGCATCCAGGCCGGCCTCCCGGTGTGCGCGGTGAAGGCCCCCGGCTTCGGCGACCGCCGCAAGGCCATGCTGGCCGACATCGCCACCCTGACCGGCGGCACGTTCGTCAGCGAAGACCTCGGGGTCAAGCTGGAGAACGTCGGCATCCAACACCTCGGCCAGGCCAAGCAGATCATCGTGGAGAAGGAAAGCACCACGATCATCGACGGCAAGGGCGAGACGAAGTCGATCACGGACCGCATCGGCCAGATCCGCACGCAGATGGCCCAGACGACCTCCGAGTACGACAAGGAGAAGTTCTCCGAGCGGCTGGCCAAGCTGACCGGCGGCGTCGCCATCGTCCGCGTCGGGGCGGCGACGGAAGCCGAGATGAAGCAGACCAAGGCCCGCATCGAAGACGCCCTGCACGCGACGCGGGCGGCCGTGGCCGAGGGGATCGTCCCCGGCGGCGGGACGGCGCTGCTGCGGTGCGTGAAGGTCGTGAAGGACGCGGCCAAGGGCATGGACGGCGACGAGAAGCTCGGCGCCGAGATCGTGGCCCGCGCCCTGACCAAGCCGGTCCGCACCATCGCCGAGAACGGCGGCCAAGACGGCGCCGTCGTGGCCGACGAAGTGGACCTCCGCGGCGAGAAGAACGCGAACATCGGCTACAACGCCAACACCACGGAATACGTGGACATGTTCGAGGCCGGCATCGTGGACCCGACCAAGGTGACGCGGTCGGCCCTGCAAAACGCCGCCAGCATCGCCGGCCTGATGCTGACGACCGAGGTGATGATCACCAAGATCGACGACGACCACGCCGACTCGAAGGTGTCCGGCTCCGTCTCGTAACGGTTGGTTGAAGTGACGACGCGATACCCCGCGACGGCCACCCGTCGCGGGGTATCGGCACGAATGGGGATGAGTGATGTACGACCCGGCCTTGAAGCGGCTGATCGACCAGTACCCCGGCGACTTCCTCGACGTGTTGTGCCGGCTGACCGGGCTTCCGACGGGGCAACCGGCCGAAGTGGTGCAGCCGAACTTACCGCCGCGGACGGTGGACGCGGACCGGGCGTTCCGACTGATCAATCCCGGCCCGATGGTCCTGCACATCGAGTTTGAAACGTCCCACGAACTCGGGCGACCGGACCGCTTCTTGGTGTACAATGTGCTTTTGAGCCGACAGGAACAATGTCCGGTCAAAACTGTCGTGTTGCTGATGCGGCCGGACGCGGTGTCGTCCGACTTGACCGGCGTTCACCGCGTCATGTTGCCGACAGGCGAAGTGGTACTCGAGTGGAATTACAATGTGCTGCGCGTCTGGGAACTTTCCCCGGACGTGTTCATGGGCCACCCCGGCACGATGGCCTTGGCTCTGATCGCGGCCGTAGCGGCCGCCGATTTGCAGCCGTTGATTGAACGGGTTGCGGAAGAGTTCCTCAAGCGGCCGACGGCCGAGGCGAATGAACTCGGTTCGGAAGCGTACCTGCTGTTCGGCCTGCGGCATAACCGTTCGGTGGCAGCCCGACTGATCGAAAGGATCCCCGGCGTGAAAGAATCCGATACTTACCAAGCCATTCTTGAGGAAGGCGAATCGCGGGGCGTCGTGCGGACGTTCATCGAGATCGCCCAAAATTTCCTCGGCCCGCCCGACGCGACAACAGTGGCTGCCATCAAAGCCGTTCACACCAGTGACCGATGGCCGCGGGTCGTCCAGCGAGTCGGCAAGGTGAGGACGTGGGCCGAACTACTCGGGGACTAGCCATGACAGATCGTCTGGCCGCTTTTCGAGCCACCGTCGCCGTGGTCAGAGGCGAATTCAATGAAACGGACGTGCTCGCGTGCGTGAAGGAGTCGCTCGCTGACGAGTCGGGCCAATGCCGTTCGCCGTACGCGGATGATGAGCGGGAGTGGTTTGCGTACTTTACGGGATTCTTAAGCGGGATGATTAATGGGTTTGTCAGGTATCTGATGGCCGCCGCCGCTCGGGCATTTGGTCCCCCCGACGATCATTCCCGTGAGATACTTTTGGCGATCGATTGGACCAGATCGTTAGAACAACTTCTTGACCGGGCGGAAACCGCGTTGGGTTGGCCGGACTTGGCAGGCGAGAGTCCTGTGCCTGATGTCGTCGTTCTGTCACCCCCCGCAACCGTCCAGCCGTAATCCGCCGTTTCCCGACCCGACAGGTGCCGAAGACCGATGGCAATGAAGCGCGACTATTACGAAGTCATGGACGTGGCGAAGGACGCCGAGGCGGACGCCGTCGAGAAGGCGTACCGGAAGCTCGCCCGGCTGCACCACCCGGACCGCAACGTCGGCGAGGCGGAGGCCGAGGCGCGGTTCAAGGAGATCAACGAGGCCTACGCCGTCCTCGCCGACCCGGAGAAGAGGGCGCGCTACGACCGCTACGGCCACGCCGGCTTGGAGGGGGGCGACGCCTTCGGCCCGGCCGGCGGCTCCTTCTCGGACATCGTGAACGACCTGTTCGGGGCGTTCATGGGCGGCCAGGGCGGCGGCGCCCGGCGCGGCGGCGCCCGCGGGCCGCAGCGCGGCTCCGACCTGCGGATGGCCCTTGACATTAGCTTGCCGGAGGCCGCCAAGGGGGTCAAGAAGCCGGTCAAGGTCCGGCGGCTGGAAGTCTGCCTCGAATGCACCGGCACCGGCAGCAAGTCGAACAAGAAGGCGACGTGCCCCCGATGCAAGGGCAAGGGGGAGTTCATCCAGCGGCAGGGGTTCTTCGAACTCCGGCAGGCGTGCCCGCAGTGCAACGGGTCCGGGTCCGTGATCGCCGACCCGTGCGTGAAGTGCGCGGGGGCGGGGCGCGTCCAAATCGAGAAGGAAATCAGCGTCAGCATCCCGCCGGGGTCGGACAGCGGCCTGCGGCTGTTCGTCGGCGGCGAGGGGGACGCCGGGGAGCCGGGCGCGCCGCGCGGCGACCTGGAACTGGTCGTCCGCGTAGCCGACCACGCGATGTTCACCCGCGAGGGGATCGACTTGTTCGTGACCGACTTGCCGATCACGTTCAGCCAGGCGGCCCTCGGGGCGACAGTGGACATCCCGACGCTCAACGGCAAGTCCACCCTGACCGTCCCGCCCGGCACGCAGACGGGGGCGGAATTCCGCGTCCGCGGCGAGGGGATGCCCGAGTTGCGGGTGAACCGCCAAGGCGCCCCGGTGGAAAACTCCCGCCGCGGCGACCTGCGTTTGACCGTGACCGTGGAGACGCCGACGCACCTGACCAAGCGGCAGGAGGAGCTGCTCCGCGAACTCGCGGAGATCGAACACAAGCAGGTGTCCCCGGCCCGCCGGGGGTTTTTCGACAAGATCAAGACGCTGTTCACGGCCGACGCCGAGCCGACGCATTAACTGAAACCGCCCACGCCCTAACCCCACCCGAGCCATGCCGAACGAACCCGAAACCGAAGACCTCCCGGCCGTCAAGCCCGACGCGCCGCCCGCGGCCGGAGCCGACAAGACGATGGAAGAGAAGCTCGCCCACTTCGAGAAGCAGAACGACGAACTGCTCCGCCACCTGGCCGACTACCAGAACCGGCACAAGGAGATGCAGGCCGTCGTGAAGCGCAACACGCAGGACGCGGAGGCCGGGCGGAAGTTCGCGCACGAGAAGTTCGCCCTCGACCTGCTCAACGCCCTGGACAACCTGGAGCGGGCCGTGGACGCCGCCAACAAGGCCGGGGACAAAAGCCCGCTGACCGTCGGCGTCGTGGCAACGCAGGCCCAGATCGGCGAAGTCCTGAAGCGGCACGGCATCACGCCGATCACCGCCCTGAACCAGTCGTTCGACCCGAACCTGCACCAGGCGATCCAGAGCCAGCCCGCCGGGCCGGGCGTGGCGGCGAACACCGTGACCACGGTCGTCCAGCAGGGCTACATGATTTACGACCGAGTGATGCGGCCGGCGGCCGTCGTCGTCGCCCAGTCCGGTTGACCCAATTACATCGGAAGACCCATGCCAACTTATGACTACGTGTGCGACGCCTGCGGCCACGCCTTCGAGGAGATGCAGTCCTTCTCCGCGGCCTTGCTGACCAAGTGCCCGCAGTGCGGGGAAGAAAAACTGCGCCGGCTGTTCGGCACCGGGGCCGGCATCCTCTTCAAGGGGTCCGGCTTCTACGAGACCGATTACCGCAGCGACTCGTACAAGCAGTCGCAGAAGACGGAGTCCGACGCCGGCAAGCCCGCGGCGCCACCGGCCGCCACGCCGGCGCCGGCGTCGCCGCCGCCGTCTACCGGGGGCAAATCCGACGGCGGGGGCAAGTAGGATGGCGGCCAAGAAGAAGCCGACCTGCGAGATTTGCGGCAAGGCCATGCCCGGCCCGTGGACCGAGTGGCCCGCGTACCCGTTTTGCTCGGCCCGCTGCCGGACCATCGACCTCGGCCGCTGGCTCGGCGAGAACTACCGCGTGCCGTCCCACGAGCTGCCGTCGTCCGTGCCTGACGAGGACGAGTAAGGCGGTTCACCATTCCCGTCGAGGCCGGCCGTGCGTTACCTCATCGACGGGTACAACCTGATGCACGCCCTCGGCCTCGTCCGCAAGGCCGGCGGCGAGTCCGCGTGGGCCGCCGCCCGCCGCCAAATGCTCGACTGGCTCGCCGACTTGCTCCCCGCCCGGCCGGCCGATTCGTTCCTCGTCGTCTTCGACGCCCAGCGCAGCACGGGCACCCTCGAAAGCAGCCGGCACCGCGGCGTCAACGTCCTGCTCGCCCGCGGCGGGACGGCCGACGAGGTGATCGAAGACTTGGCGGCCACGGAAACCCACCCCAAGCAACTCACGGTCGTCTCCAACGACCACCGCCTGCGCGACGCCGCCCTCCGGCACGGGTGCGGGTGGACGACCTGCGGGGCCTTCACCGAAACGGTCCTGCGGCCCGTCAAAGCCCCACTTCCCGCCGCGGCCGACGCCAAGCCGGACGGCGCCGACGCGGCGGCCGACGCGGAGTTATTGAAGGTGTTTTCCCAGCCGAAGCCGAAGGCGTAGTTCGGCATATTAGCGACGTGTTGGGGACGTGGCGTTCGACAGGCATATCTCTGTTGCTCGCCCCAATGGACTCGGGTAGCATACACATCTCATCCCATCCCGGAGGTCCAGCATGAGTGTTGCCGTCGCGGCCCCCCGTGCGACCCTCGCCGACTTGGCGCTGGCGCCCGGAAAAGCGGAACTCGTCGGCGGGGAGGTGGTGCCGCTCATGCCTACCGGACACAGGCCGGGCATTGTCGCCTTGCGCATCGCCCGCCGACTGGCCGACCACGCCGACGCGACGAGGGGGTTCGCCTACGGGGACAACGTGGGGTTCGTGGTCCCCGAGTTGTCGACCGGGCGGGAGTCCTTCTCGCCGGACGCGGCGTACTACACGGGGCCGGCGCCGGGGGACGCCATGCGGTTCGTGCCCGCGGCCCCGGATTTCGCGGCCGAGGTGCGGAGCGCCGGGGACTACGGCCCGGCCGCCGAGGCGGAATTGGCGGCCAAGCGCGAGGAATACTTCGAGGCGGGGACCGCGGTGGTGTGGGACGTGGACCCGGTAACGCGGCAGGTGCGTCGTCACCGGCCCGGGGAGTCCGGGCCGGCGGTGTTCGGAGCAGGCCAAGAGGCGGACGCCGAGCCGGCGGTGCCGGGGTGGCGGCTGTCAGTGGATTGGTTGATGGCCTGACGAGTGGGTGTTTGCAAGAGATGCTGAGGCAGTTTGCGCTGGCGGGCGTTGCCTGCCGCGAAAGTGGGCGGATTGGCGATGCTGATGGGCAAACGCCGAGTTGGAAGCAAGCGTCCCGGACGATTTAGTATAAGCACAGTTTGGCAGAGGAGGGCTATGCAGTGCGAATGATATTGCTTGCGGGCACGCTCGCGTGCCTCGGTTGCACAAAAAGCGCTCCGACGCCCCAAACCACGACGAGTGCTCTGCAAACCACGACGAATACTGTGCCCTTTGCGTTCATCGTAGAAGAGGTATTCTACATCAAGCCGCCAGTGGATCGTGTTATCCTCGTGGGCACTGTGAACTCGGGAACGGTGCGCGTCGGAGACTCGTTGCTGGTGAATTGTCAGGGCACCGATGTGCCAGCCGAGTTAGACGTGATCGAGACAATTGACCGCGGCCCGTTGCAACAGGCCGGCGCTGGCGAGCAGGTGGGGTTGCGGTTGATTGGCATTCGCAGCGATCAGCCGAAGCAGGGTGATCGGGTCACACGCAAGCCGCCGAATAAGTAGTTGCAACTGGCCGGGATCCTGGTATTTGTGGCGTGGCTCATGCGGCTTCGGCCCCGTTGCCTGAGCGCCAGAGGCAGGCAAGAGAAGAGGACCTTTGAAGCGTGTTCATTTTGGTGAGGCGATCCTCGGCTTACACCTCACCTGACGTGTTCATCAGTGCGTTCTCCAGCCCTAAAGAGGCCGAGCGCCCTCCTCCAACGAGCCGCGGGGTTGATCC
>JAYTTY010000143.1:0-9497 GCA_043744795.1 Zavarzinella sp.
GTCAAGCCGGGGCGGTACGAGTTGAGGCTGATCTACCAAGTCTTCCCCGAGTCGGTCGACGTGACCAAGCACGGCCTGACCGCGATGAAGCTGGAGCAGACAATCATCTTGGATGTCCGTGATGAGTAACCGCCGGGCGCCATGTCCGCGACGTTTGCGTGGACATGCGATGCGACGCCGTCGAAAAGCGGCAGCGACTTCTGCACGGATTGATACACGCCCCAGCCCAGCGGCACGGCGATCCAGGCCCAGGCGATGACGAGGAGGAGGGTTTTCATCGATCAGGCCTTCGGATTGGCGGTGATGTGGTGCTTCGGGTCCACCGGCCGGACCAGCAAATTGGCCACGAGGCCGACCGCGAGCAGGCCGGCCATCAGGTACATCGTCGAATTGTACGCCTCGGCCTTGGGGACGCCGGCTTCAATCTGAGCGGCCGAGATGTAATTCACAAGGCTGGGGCCGAGCAGCGCCGCGACGGACCACGCGGTGATCAGGCGGCCGTGAATGGCCCCCACTTGGTAGGCGCCGAACAGGTCGCGCAAGTAGGCCGGGATGGTGGCGAAGCCGCCGCCGTACATGGAGATGATGACGGCCGTGACGGCGACGAAGGCCGCCTTGTTCTGGGCCGCCTGCGTCCACGGGACCGCGCAATACAGGGCGGCGCCGAGGACGAAATACACGCAATAAACCGGCTTGCGGCCGACCACGTCCGAGACCGACGACCAGACGAAGCGGCCGCCCATGTTGAAGAGGCTCAGCAGGCCGGCGAAGCCACCGCCGACGGCGGCGCTGACCCCGAACATGTCTGAGCACATCTTGGACGCCTGCCCCAGGATGCCGATGCCGGCGGTGACGTTCATGCACAGCACGACCCACAGGCACCAGAACTGCGGCGTCCTCCAGGCGACGTCGGCCGCGACGCCGGCGTTGGTCACCATCGGGCGGGCGTGTTCCCGCGGCTCCCAGCCGGCCGGCTTCCAGCCCTCGGCCGGGACGCGGACGACGAGCGCGCCGAACAGCATGGACGCCGCGTACAGGCCGGCCATGACGACGAACGCCTCGGCGACGCCGACGGACGTGTCGGACCGGAAGTGGCCCATCAGCTTCACCCCGAGCGGGGCGCCGATGAGCGCGCCGCCGCCGAAGCCCATGATCGCCATGCCCGTCGCCATGCCGGGCCGGTCGGGGAACCACTTGATCAGCGTGGAGACGGGCGAGATGTAGCCGAGGCCCAGGCCAATGCCGCCGGTGACGCCGTAGCCGAGGTAGAGGAGCCAGAGCAACTGCAGTTTGACGCCGAGGGCCGAGATCAGCAGGCCGCCGCAGAAGCAGACACAACTGGCCAACATGGTCTTGCGCGGCCCGGCGCGCTCCGCCCACTTGCCGAACACCGCCGCCGACAGGCCGAGCATGAAGAGGGCAATGGAGTAAATCCAGCCCACTTGCGGGATCGACCACCCCGCCCCGGCCTGCGTCAGCGGCACGTTAAAGACGCTAAACCCGTACACCTCGCCGATGCACATGTGGACGGCGATGGCGGCCGGCGGCACCAGCCAGCGGTTGAAGCCGGGCCTGGCGACCGTGGCCCCTCGGGACAGGAATTTCATCGGTTCAACGCCCGTGGGGAATGCCGGTTCACAAGCGCCCGCCCAACGCCCGGCGCCCCAGACCCCGCTGACGCGCAAGGCCAGCTGTGCCGCACGCCGTATAAGGCTGCGCCAGCGACAAGGGGGCCGAAACCGGAGCGTCCGGATGTCGATCTGCCGCACTCTCGAATTACGCGGCCTCGACCCGCTCCAGGAGACCGCGACCGCCCCGCGTCAGTTCATGAAAACCGGCCAACGGCCGCCACTGCCGACGAAACGCGGTTCGGCGGGCTGGGGGTTCCCCGTCTTCTTTAAGAGTCCTTGGTGTGACCTTCGTGCCGAATGCCTTTTACTGCCGGGTCGGGTGGCACGGCAGCTCGCGCAAGTTACTCGCCCCCTCGGGCAGCGTCGCCTCTTCCGTGAGCAGGGACGGGAAGCCTTCGCGGATTTTGAACTGCACGCGGCAGCGGCCGCACATCAGCTTCGTGTCGCCGTCCTCGACGACGAGCCGCGCCTCGCGCTTCGGGTCGATGGGGCAGCGCAGGATGTCGAGCATTTCCGGGGTAATCATGATGTCCCCATGATACGCCCCCGGCCGCCCGGCGTCCCTCCGCGAGGCCGCCTTACTTTGCCGGCGGCGTCTTGGACTTCGGGAGTTTGTCGTTGTCCTCTTGGATCACTTCGCCGCCGCCGCGGGTGAGGTACGCAATGAGGGTTTCGGCCGGCAGCGTCTTCTTGAAGAACTTCACGGAGCCGTCGGCGAAGGCCGCGTTGAAGCCGGCCGCGTAGTGGCCGAGCAGGTTCTTCATCGGCTTCTCGGGGTCAATCGTCAGGTCGCCCGGCTTGGCCCACGGCACCGCCGCCTCGTCGTCGGCTTCCAAAAGGAGGATCGTGTTCGACGTGCCGTCCGTAACGTCCGTGATCTTCACGCCCTTCGAGTCGTCCCACATGAAGCCTTTGCCAAGCGGGGCCAAGTACGTCGTCAGGCGCTTGTCGGCGGTCTTTTGCCGCGGACTCATGAAGAGTTTGATCGTCATTTGCGCCAACGGCTTGTTGTTCGGGCTGTCCCACGGCTCGTCGAGCTTGAACTTCTTATAGAGGGCATCCTGCTCGATGAATGGCAGGATTTGCACCCGCCAGCTCAGGAGCGGCTTGCCGTCCTTGTCGCGGAGGTCGGTCGGGAAGCGGCCGTACACGTCGTGGTAGTTGTGCAGCGCGAGAACGAGTTGTCTCAGGTTGTTGGAGCTGCGCTGGCGGTCGGCCGCCTCCGGCCCGGCGGCCGGCAAGTCATTCTTGATGCCCGCGAGGGCCGGCCCCGCGTCGAGTTCCATCACCAGGATCGTGCCCGCCGCCTTGACGGTGACGCCGGCCAGCGCCTTTTCCAGCGCCGGGCGCAGCGGCTCGGGGGCGTCGGCCACCAGCATTTTGCCCCCCAGTTTGCGGAGCATGTCTTGGGCGGCGCCGACATCCTTGAGGGCGTCCGGCCCGGCGGTCGCCACGGTCCACCGGACTTTCAGCGCCGGGGCCGGGCCGACCGTCAGGGCCACCCACTTCACGCCGCGCGTGAACTTGGTGATGCTCCCGCCGCCGAGCTCGTCCGGCAGGACCGGGGCGATTTGCTCGTGAATCTTCTTCGCGTCCTCGGACATGGCGAGGACGATTTGCACCACGTCGTCCTTCCCAGTCTCCAGCGCTTCGAGCAGGTCGAACCGCTTGACCGGCTTGCGGGTTTTCAGCGCGGCCAGCGCGCCCTTCTTGCCGACGGCCATGCACCCGTGGATTTTCTCGACGGCCACGTCCGGGTCGTCGCCGAACGGGAGTTTCACCAGTTCGCCCAAGTCCTTCCGCTCCTCCGGGGACTCCCCGATGGGGATGAGCAGCACCGGCAAGTTCGGGAAGTCCGCGGCCCCGTAGGTCACGAACACGTCCCGGCCACCTTTCTTGGTGAACTCGGCCAGCCACGCCTTGATCTCGGTCAGGGCGACGACCGCCTCGTCGTCGTCGGCGCCCATGATCGCCAAGAGGCCGGGGAGCGACTCGGGCCGGACCCGTGACACGTCCACGCGGGCGACGACCAGCGTGTGCTCGTCGATGAACGGCAACACCTTCTCGGCGAACGCGGCGGCCTTCGGCGCCTCTTCGGCCGCCAGAGGGCCGGCGACCGCGACGGCGAGCAACAGGGTTCGGGTCATCATGGCGGCGGCTCCGGTTACTTGGCCCACGTGATTTGGTACTTCCAGGCGTTGCCCCGGTTCGATTGGTGGCCGGGGGGGGGGCCGACGGTGACGGTGAAGCCCGCGGCGGTCAATGCGTAAGCGAACGGTTTGCCGGTCACGGGATCATTCGGGACGGGGACGGCCGTGATGTCTTCCAGTTTGGCGGGGACTTTGCCGGTCGCGGCGGCGTGCAGCCGGACGGCCTCCACCACGCGCAGGGAGGCGACGCGCCGCTCCGTCCGCCACTGCACGTCGTACACCTTTTGCACCGCCGGCATCAGCAGGCCGAGCATGATGTTCAGGTAGTCCGCCCTCTCTTTCAACTTCTTGAAACTCTCGTCGAACGTCTTCAGCCCCTTGGCACCTTCTTCGTACGGCTTCGTCAGCCACATCATGTACTGGTCGCGCAAGTTGCGGTAGCGGATGGCGGAGTCGAGCAGCACCACTTGGGCCGCGGGCATGGCGGCCACCTCCGCGTCCGTCTTCCCGGCGGCCAACAAGCTCTTCTTCGCGGCGGGGTGCGTGAGCGTGACGTACCCGGCAAGGAAGACGCGGGACTCATTCAACTTCATCCGCGGCATTCCGGCCGCCCCCAAATCGTCGGACAGGCGCGTCATTTTGGCCCACACGGTGTCCAAAGCCAGCCGCGCTTGGTCGGCCGTCATCGGCTCGTCCACGTTCGCCGGCAGGCCGATCATCGCGTCCATGCTCCGCATTTCCCCCTCGACCGCCGCGTCCATCGGGAGCAGCGGCCGCGGCAGGGCCGTCAGCGCCCAGTACACGTTGGGGCAGCCTGGGGCTTCCAGCACGACGTTTAACTCGTTCAGCATGATGGCCGCGACGGCGTTGCCCACCAAGTAGCTGATGAGCATCTCCGACCGACTGACGTGCTTGGCCATCGTCAGCCCGGTCTGGATGTCGTGCAGGGCGCCGGCGGTGTTCCCGTCGAGCACGTGCAGCCGGCAGCGCACTTTCAGCAGGAAGGCCAACTCCCGCATTTTTTGAATTTCCGGGATCAGCACGGCGATCCCCTCCGCCGTGAGGCGGTCGCCCAAGCCCCATTCGCAATCCCGGCACTTGGCGGCGGCTTCGGCCTCCCGCAGCGCGCTGCCGAACGGCTTCAAGTATTCCCGCAGGTCCGCCGCCGGGATGTCCGTCATCGGTTTCTCGAACAGGTGGTCGATTCGCAGGCGTTCCTCGCCCCCTTCTTTGCCGGGCTTCCGGTTCTCCGCCATCAGGTGAATCGCCCGGTGGTACAGCAGCGCGGCGTTGGCCCGCGTGGTGTCACGGGGGTTGACCAGCAATTCGTACTTCAACGCCGGGGCCGGCGGGCCGACGGCCTTGAGCGTCAGGGCGTAGACCGTCTCCGTCGGCTCCGCGACCGGCGGGCCGGGCGGCATGTTCCCGGCCAAGCCTTCCTTCAATTTCGTTTGGGCGGCGGCCGCGGCCGTGAACAGCAGGGCGGCGGCTAGGACACGCGAAGTCATTCCAACTCCTCCTCGAAGGCCGACGGGGGGCGCTTTTTCTTGGGGGCCGGCAAGCCGGGGATGGCGAACGACCCGGGCGGGGCGAACGTCCCCCGCTGGATGTCCCGCGGCGGCGCGGCCGGCCCGGCGGACGCCTTCGACTTGGGCAGCATCTCGACGCCCCACCGCAACACTTCTCGGCGGACTTGCCACATGCGGCGGGCCTCGGCGCTGTCCGGGCCGGGTTCGTCATGGGCTACTTCGGCCGTCGCCGATGCGGCGGCCGGCGCCGGCCCGCGGACTTCCACCACGCGGTCCACGTACACCGTTTGCGGCACAGTCACATACTGCACACTCGGCTCGGGCGGGGTGAGCAGGAACGCGCCCAACACCAGCGACACGCCGGCGAACAGCCCGGTCGCCGTCGGCCACGCCCACGCCGGCACGCGCGGGGCGGCGGCCGCCTTGCCGGCGTTGAACAGCAGGGCGTCCCGGCTGAACGCGGCCGGCTGCGGGGCCAGCCGCCGCAGGGCGGCGGCCAGCGGGCTTATTTCTTCGTCGGGCGGTGGCATGGGACTCCCATCAAGGTTCGCAGGCCGGTCAGCCCGGCGGAGTATCGGCGCCATGACGTGGCGGCGGACCCGCCGGTCAGGTCGGCGATCTGTTCAAAGGTTAAGCCGCCCCACAAGTGGGCGACGATCACTTCCCGCTGGTCCGCGGGGAGGTTGGCGAGGGCGGCGGACGCGGCGACGGCGTCCAGCCCCCCGGCGTCGTCCGGCGGGACGAACATCAGCGGGGCGTGGGCGGCGACGTTCCCCTCGTGGTTCAGCCGCCGCCGTTCGGACCGCCCGGCGCTGATCGCCCCGTTCCGCACGGCCCGGTACAGCCACGCCGCCGCGTGGGCCGGCGTCTCGCGCTGCCGGGCGAAGCGAATGAACACTTCCTGGACCACGTCTTCCGGGCACCGGCACCACGTGCGGGCGTACAGCGCCAGCGCGGCGGCATAGCGATCAACCAGGTATCCGAGCAGGTCGGGATCCATTACCGGAAGGACGCCTCACGGGGCCGGCCATTTCACGGCCGGCGGCCCTGTCCCTAAAATACCCGGCGTGACCCCGACCTTCCACCCGCTCGGCGACCGCGCCCTGCTCGCGTACCTGCCGGACGAGGCCGCCACCGCGGCCTTCGCCGGGGCCGTTCGGGCCGCCAACTACCCGTGGCTCGTCGATCTCGTCCCCGCCTATTCCAGCGTCGGCGTGTTCTTCGACGGCTCCGTGACCCTCTCCCATGTGCGGGCCGCCTTGGGCCAACTCAAGGTCGGCGAACAAACGGCCAAGCCTTCCGCTCTGCACCGCGTCCCGTGCTGTTACGACTTCGATCTCGACTTGCCGCGCGTCGCCGAACACACGGGCATGTCTCCGGAGGAGATCATCTGCCAGCACACGGCCGGGCCGTACGCCGTCTTCGCCATCGGCTTCGTCCCCGGCTTCCCGTACCTCGGCTACCTGCCCGAAGCGCTGACCGGCGTCCCGCGCCTCCCCAGCCCGCGCCTGCGCGTAGACCCCGGCAGCGTCGGCCTCACCGCCCGACAAACGGGCATCTACCCGCTCCCGCGCCCCGGCGGCTGGAACTTGGTCGGCCGCACCCCGCTGGAGATCGTGAACTTGGAAGACGGCTACTTCCCCATCGCGGTCGGGGATCAATTATGGTTCGACCGGATTGACCGGAGCGAGTTTCGGCGACTGGAAGGGGAGCGACTTTCGATCCCGAGCGCAGGGAGAGAGGCGAGCCAGAAGCGTTAGCGATTGGCGGCAGCGCGCCTGTGCGAGGAAGGGAGCATGCCCAGCGAGGGGTTTTTCGATTTCGTTGGAGTCCCGGCTTCAGCCGGTCTTCGGAACTGCCACCGTCAACGGAAGGCTACTCGTGTTGTGAAGTCGTCGCCGAAGACCGGCTGAAGCCGGGACTCCAACGAAATCGAAAAACCCCTCGCTGGGTATGCTCCCTTCCTCGCATATGAGGTTCCTCCAGGCGCTCACGCCTGACAGTATGGTACATTTATGGGCTTTGGCATCCGGAAACAGGGCGGGCAGGGACTCCCCGGCGCCCAGCGCGAACCGGTCGATCACGCGGTCAAAACGCCGCTGACGGCGTTCGTCCCCCAGATCCAGGTCGGGGACGTAACGCCGGGCAAATTCGCCGGTCTGGGGCGCCGCGGTCATGATCCAAACCCCCAAAAATCGTATCCGACCCGATTACCCCGATGACGGTCAAGGTTAAAGATGTCCCAAACTGTCAGCGCTCACGCTACTGGCTCGCCTCCCTCGCTGCGCTCGGGTCAAGAACCGTTACCGACACGTTGCGCCGGCCGCCCCGCCGCCCCGGTATACTGCCCCCATCTCTATTGCCCTCTCCCTGGGAGTTCCCTATGAACCGAATCGCATTCGCCGCGGTGTTGGCGCTGGCCGCCGGCCTGCACGCCGAGCCGGCCGCCCCGCTGGGCGCGCTGGCCAAGATGCCCGTGAAAGAGGTGACCGTCTTCAAGGACGGTCACGCCTACGTCGTCCACCAAGGCACGATGCCGGTGGATTCGGCCGGCAACGTGCTGCTCGACTTGCTGCCCAGCCCCGTGCTGGGGACGTTTTGGCCGTACAGCACGGACAAGAAGGCGACGCTGCAATCCGTCACGGCCGGCCGGCGGCGCGTGAAGTTGGACCGCACCGCCATGTCGATGCGGGACTTGATCGAGGCCAACATCGGGGCCGAGGTGCTCGTCACGGAGGGGGCCAAGCCGGCGTACCCGGCCACCATCGTCCGCTTCCTGTCGCGGTCGGCCGAGGAACTCGACGCGACCTCCCCGCCGACGGGGGTCGAGCACGTCGCCATGAAGGGGAACCTCCTCTTACTGAAGACCATCGAGGGGACGCGGGCCGTCGCGGTCGAGCAGATCACGGACGTGAAGTTCGTCGGCAAGTACGAGACGAAGGTGAGCGACGAGGAGTTCCGCAACCTGCTGACGATGAAGCTGGACTGGGGCGGCCAGCCGCCGGCCCAGACGGCCGAGGTCGGCATGGCCTACGTGCAAAAGGGCATCCGCTGGATCCCGAACTACCGCGTGGAACTGGACGCCAACGGCAAGGCCGTCGTCAAGTTGCAGGCCACGCTGCTCAACGAGTTGACCGACCTGAAGGACGCGACGGTGAATCTCGTCGTCGGCGTGCCGTCGTTCTACTTCAAGGACACGACGGACCCCGTCGCCCTCGCCCAGGCCGTCGCCCAACTCTCTCCGTACTTCCAGACGGACGCCTCGACGCAATTCGCCCTCAGCAACTCGATGATGACGCAGGTGGCCCGCGGCGGCGAGGTCCGCAAGGGCCGGACGCCCCCCGGCGGCGGCGGGGCGGCCGGCGTCGCGCCGGACCTCGGCCCGGAAATTGGCGGCAACCAGAACGAAGACCTGTTCGTGTTCACCGTCAAGAACGTGACGCTGGCCAAGGGGCAGCGCATGGTCTTGCCGGTGTCCCAGCAAACCCTCGATTACAAGGACGTGTACACGCTGGACGTGCCGTACTCCCCGCCGCCGGAAATCCGCCGGCAGGCGAACAACGCGCAGGGCGCCGAGTTACTGCGGCTGATGAACGCCCCCAAGGTGCAACACAAGGTCCGGCTGATGAACGGCGTCCAGCAGCCGCTGACCACCGCCCCGGCCCTGCTTCTGCGGGACGGCAAGGTGCTGTCGCAAGCCATGATGACCTACGCCCCCAAGGGCGGAAGCGTGGACGTGGCGCTGACGACGGCCGTCAACGTGCAGGTGAAGAAGACGGAGAAGGAGGCCAAGCGAACGCCGAACGCCGCGAACTACAACGGCGAGGCGTTCTTCCGCATCGACATCGCCAGCGGCATCGACATCACCAACATGGGGGCCAAGCCCATCGAAGTGGAAGTCACGCGGTACATCCTGGGGAACGTGGACAAGGCCGGCGAGGGGGCCAAGGCCGAGATGGTCAACCTGCTGGAAGACGAGGAGTCCGGGGCCGCCGTCGGCCGGCCCGAATGGTGGCCCTACTACTCCTGGCCGCACTACTGGGGCCACTTCAACGGCATCGGCCGCGTGACGTGGACCGCCAAGATCGCCCCGAAGCAGACCGACACGCGGACCTACGAGTGGCACTATTACTGGCGGTAATCAATTCAGAAGTGAGCCGAGGGCCGTCAGGCCCCGGGTGGTGCGC
>JAYTTY010000144.1:0-2448 GCA_043744795.1 Zavarzinella sp.
CGACCTGAAGGTGGGCAAGCTGACGCACCAGGACCTCGGCCAACTCCAGTTGTACGTGAACTACTACGACCGCGAGAAGCGCACGCCCGGCGACCAGCCCACGCTCGGGCTGATCCTCTGCACGGACAAGAACGACACCGTCGTGAAGTACACCCTCGGGGCCGACCAGAAGAAGCAAATCTTCGCCAGCCGCTACCAACTGCACCTGCCGACGGAAGCCGAACTGCGCGCCGCCCTGGGCCAAACGCGGCCGGCGCTCGCGGGCCAGCACGAAAAAGGCGGTGCGTAGCCCAGCGCGTCCGCCACGTCGCCGGAGCCTGGCGCCGCTTGCGTCATTTGAGTCGCCCCCGTATTTCGGAAAGCCGCGATGCCGAGCGCGGGGCATATCCTTCATCAATGACAATGGCGTGGATTTCCAGATGACGCAACCCGCCGATCAATACCCGGTCATGGAGGTCACGGCGTGGCCCGCGGTCGGCGACGAGATGATGGGGACCAAGCCCAAAATCTGGCTGTCATCCCCCGACGACGGCCCCAACTGGTTGTTCAAACAAAAGGCCCGCGCGCATTCCGAAGACGACTGGTCGGAGAAAGTAGCCTGTGAACTCGCGGAACTCTTCGGCATCCCGCACGCCGCCGTCGAACTGGCGAACCGAAACGGGTCGCGCGGCGTCATCACAAGGGACCTGTTGCACGATTTCCGCGCGACGGAGTTTATCCCCGGCAACCGTCTTCTTGTCGAGGAAGACCCGGACTACCCGACGGAGACTCGGTACCATCTCGCAAAGCACACCGTGGACCGCGTGTTTCGTGTCCTTGAGGCCGGCGTCGGTTTGCCGGCATGGCCGGGCGCGCCTGCCGGCGTATTGTCGGCCTGCGATTTGTTTGCGGGTTACTTGTTGTTTGACGCCTGGATCGCGAACACGGATCGGCACCACGAGAACTGGGCCGTCCTGCGGACGGCCGACGGGTCGCTGGCCCTGTCGCCCAGTTACGACCACGCGTCGAGCCTCGGGCACAACATTTCGGACACGGCTCGGCAAGAACGGTTGACGACGAGGGACCGGAACCAAACGGTCGAGGCCTTTGTGGCGAAAGCACGCTCGGCACTCTACCGCGAAGAGACCGGCCCCGCCGCCAAGCCAGTGACCACCGCGGAGGCATTCCAGATGGCCGCCGAACGGCGCCCGGCAGCCGGGGCGGCGTGGCTGGACAAGCTTAGAAATGTTCAGGACAGTAACGTAACTGACATCGTCCGGCGGGTGCCGGCAGCGCTAATGTCTGATGTGGCAAAAGCTTTTGTTGAGGCCCTTCTTCGAACGAACCGGCGTCGATTGCTGTCGGCCCGTGCATAGAAATACTTCCATGCTTCATGACTACCCGAAGTTGTTCGTCTCTTGGCGCAGCCCGGCCACCCGTCTGATCCACCCGGTCGGCCGCCTCGACTTTGACGCCGCCGCGCACCGATATGAGTTCCGGTATATCCGCGCCGCGGACCGGGCGGCGGCCGACGGCTTCACCGCGTTCCCGGAGTTTCCCAAACTGGGCGACGTTTACCGGAGCACCGAACTGTTCCCTCTTTTCGCCAACCGCGTGATGCCCGCGAGTCGGCCCGGCTACCCGTCTTTCCTTGACGCCTTGGGGTTGTCTCCCGAAGCGGCCAATCCGATGGCCGTCCTCGCCCGGACAGGCGGGGCGCGCGTGACCGACCAAGTTGAGTTGTTCCCCGTGCCGCTCCCCAACCACGACGGCTGTTACCTGACGCATTGCCTGCTGCGCGCCGTCAAGTACATGCCCCCGGCCGCCGGCGAGCGCCTCGCCCGGCTCGAAGTCGGCGAGCGACTTTATCCGATGCCCGACCCCCAGAACCCGGCCGACCCCCACGCGATCGCCGTGCGGACGGCGGACTACGTCGTTATCGGGTTCGTGCCGGCGTATTTGACGACAGATCTGCGGATCTTAAAAGCGGAATGCCCCGAATTGAAATTGTCCGTCGAGAAGGTTAACCCGCCGCCGGCCGAGGCTCATCACCGCGTCTTGTGCCGGGTCGTCTCGTGCTGGCCCGACGGCTTCCAGCCGTTTCAGTCGCCGGAGTTCCAACCCGTCGGGCCGACCGCGGCGCCTTGACGGTGCTGGGTGACGGTCGGTCAGGCGAGACTGCCGCGCGGACGCCATGCCCACGGCTTCGCGCGGGCATGAGAGCAACAAAACTAAGGGCCGCCGTTGAGTCCGGAGGAAGTGCCACACATGCCCACGCAAAGCCGTGGATATGGCACCCGGCAGCAGCGCCTCACGCTCGACGGGGACCACTTCTACGCCGACCTAGTCTTTTACCACACCGTCCTGAAGCGCTTCGTGCTGATCGACCTGAAGGTGGGCAAGCTGACGCACCAGGACCTCGGCCAACTCCAGTTGTACGTGAACTACTACGACCGCGAGAAGCGCACG
>JAYTTY010000145.1:0-2440 GCA_043744795.1 Zavarzinella sp.
ATTCCCGGGGAGCAACCGCAACATGCCGTCGGCCGGCAGCATGACGCCCAAGCGGTTTTGCTGTACAAAACTGATCAATAGGTGGCTCAGCCACAAGCCTGTCAACGCCGCGCGATTCCCCATCGCCTTCTCCACCAAGACGCCGTCGATCAGTTCGCACAGGTGGTCGCGGGCGTTCACCCGCAACAGGTCGGCCTCCGTCGCCGTCCCCGGCTCCGGCTTCATCAAGATGCGGTTCAAGGGAATGTCGCCGAGGCGGGACACCCAGTCGGCGAAGGTCGGGATCGGCTCTTCCAGAACGGCGGACATATTCAACACCCCTCGGCCAATGGCTTCCGTCAGTTTATCACACCCCCGGCCGCGGGGCGGCCCCCAACTTCTTCAGTTAAGCCCGGCCGTCGTCGGTCAACTTCGCCGCCGCCCCGAGCTGACGCAGATCGCAATGGCGAATGCGGACTGCCCCAGTCCACGCGCCCTTGGACCGGATGCAATGCCCGTTGCCAACGAGCGTACACCGCCGCTCCGGTGTCCCCTTGATTTCAAGAATGTCTTCGCCAGTCAGGACGAGGTCTTCCTTCAGGGCGAGCGTCTCCCTCACTTCGACCCTCTGACCCGCGACGGCCGACGCGGGTCATGTCGCTCTGAGACCACAGGCGGCCAAGAAGAGGACGGTCGGAAATCGTCGGCTTATGGAGTCTCCGGAGGAAATGGTACGGCAGCCGAGCCGCGGAGAGGTGTGCCCGATGCGACCGGAACGCGGGCCGGCTTCTTTCAACCATTGAGACTCGCCACCAACAGCCGATGCAGCGTCGGGTTCGCCGACACCAAGTCTTGTTGGAACGGGTCGCACGCCTCGCCGTTTACGCGCGTCACGACGCCGCCGGCTTCTCGAATTAACACCACGCCGGCGGCCACGTCCCAGGCGAAGTTGTCGAAGGCCCAGTAGCCGTCGAAGCGGCCGCAGGAGACGTAGGCCATGTTGAGGGCGGTCGAGCCGGTGCGGCGCAGGGCTTGGGCCAGGTAGGAAAATTTCGTCCACTGCTTCAGGTTGCGCTCTTGCTTGTGCGGGTCCGGCGGGAAGCCGGTCGAGAGCATCGCGCCCGCGAGCGTGGCCGTCTCGCTCACGCGGATCGGCGCGCCGTTCAGCGTGGCCCCGAGTCCCGCGGCGGCGCTGAACAGTTCGTTCAGGCGCGGGTCGAAGATCACTCCGACGACGAGTTCCCCGCCCGCCATCAGCCCGACGGACACACAGTAGGCGGGCACGTCGTGGACGTAGTTGGACGTGCCGTCCAGCGGGTCCACGATCCACGTCGGCGGCGCGCCGGGGGCGGGGCCGCGGCCTTCCTTCGCCCCGGCGTCTTCCTCCCCCAGAAAGTCGTGGTCGGGGAAGCGGCCCGCGATGAAGTCCTTGATCGCCGTCTGCGACGCGAGGTCGGCCTCCGTCACGAGGTCGGCCCGCCCCTTCTCCTTCACGGAGAACTTCCGGCGCCAACTCTCGAGGACGGCCGCCCCAATTTTGGCGGCTTCCTCGGCGGCGAGCCGCCAGGCGGACAGGTCTTGAGACATGGGGGGAACCTTTCTGAAATGGATGGGCTGGCCGCAAAGGCAACCTCACCCCCTAACCCCCTCTCCGCGGCGGAGAGGGGGGACCGAACCAAGAGCCTTCGCCCACTTGCTCCCCCTCTCCGCGGCGGAGAGGGGGCCGGGGGGTGAGGTTGCCTTTGCGTCGTCCTTAAACCGCCGCCTTCAGCGCCGCCAGGGCCGCGTCGTAGTTCGGCTCGTTGGTCACTTCGCTGACGTATTCGACGTGCGTCAGCGTGCCGTCCTTGTCGGCCACGAACACGGAGCGGGCCAGCAGCGGGACGGCCAGGCCTTCGAGCAGGACGCCGAAGTTGTTGCCGAAGGAGTGGTCGTGCGTGTCGGACAGCGCCTTCATGCCTTCGATCTTCGAGTCCGTGCAGAACCGCTTTTGGGCGAACGGCGTGTCGAGGCTGACGGTGTACGTGGCCACCTTGTCCCCGAGGGCGCCGACGGCGTCCGAGAACTTCTTGGTCTGGATGCCGCACACCGGCGTGTCGAGGGACGGGACGACGCTGAACAGGCGGGCCTTGGCCGGCGTGTCCTTCCGGGTGACGGTACTGGCGGCCGTGTCCGCCACCTTGAAGTCGGGGAGCGGGTCGCCGGCCTTGAGGGCCGGGCCGACGAGCGTCATCGGGTTCCCCTTGAACGTGACGGCGGCGGGACGCTTGGACATCGTGAAATCTCCGGTCGGTGTGTCGGGCAAAGGGATGGTTTTATGGAGAAGGCATTAACCACAAAGGCACAAAGGCCGCACAAAGTTTCACAGAGCAGACGTGTCCGACAAAACGCGAGGGCGGGTTCCGCGGGTCTGTTCTTATCAAGTCGCTTGGCGGGTGAGGACGGGCGATTTCGTTCGTCC
>JAYTTY010000146.1:0-9456 GCA_043744795.1 Zavarzinella sp.
CGGCCGAGGGCGATGCCCGGTTTGAGCGCATCGCCAAGCTGATTGCCGAATGGCAGAAGTCTTCGACGCCCGACCCCTTGGGCGAGAGGCGTCACCCACGTGGCGAACCTCGAAGACTCGGTTCGCGGCGCACTTCCTCACGAAGATCCTCCAGAGCGCTAACGCTACTGGCTCGCCTTCCTCGCTGCGCTCGGCGATTCACCGTGTCGTCCTAAGCCCGTAAACTGACCCAGACCCAACGACCTCGGCGAAGAAAACCCATGCAGCCCTCCCGCACGCTCGGCCGGCTTACCGATGAGGAATGGCGCGAGCTGAACGCGCGGGCCGACCAATTCGCGGCCGTCACCGCCGACAACCCGGACGCGGACTGGGAGGAACTGCTCGCCGGCCTGTCGCCCGGCCTGCGGTACGCCGTGCTGATCGAGTTTCTCAAGATCGCCCTGCACGAGGGCTGGGCGCGGGGCCGCACGCCCGTCCTCGCGGACTTCCTGTTCCGCTTCCGCGAGTTCGACGACCCGCGCCGCATCCCGGCCCACTTGATCGTGGAGGAAGTCCGCGTCCGCAAGGCGCACGGCGACCCGTTCGACGCGGACGAGTACGTCCGGCGTTACCCCGACCACCTCTCCGAGATCAAGGAGTTGATGAAGGGCGCGGAGACGGCCACGCCGCGGACCGTCGCGGACGCGGCCGGGGAAAGTGTGTCCGTGCCGCGCGACCCGAGTTCCGACACGCAACTGACGGCCGCCGGCAATTACTCCATGCACCAGGAACTCGGCCGCGGGCAGTTCGGCAAGGTGTACAAGGCCGTCGCCCCCGGCGGGGTGGACGTGGCCATCAAGGTCATCGCGAGGGCGGCCGACGGCAACGAGGCCCGCAAGGAGCGCGGCGCCCTGCAACTGGTGAAGAACATCCGCCATCCGCACCTGCTGCCGGTGCTGGCGTACTGGGAGAAAGACAACAACCTCTACATCGTGATGGAACTCGCCGACGGCACGCTGGGGGACCGCCTGAAGTCCGCGACGCCCGGCCGGAAGACGCCGATGGAGAAGGCCACGCTGGTGAAGATCATCGGCGAGGCGGCGACGGCCCTCGACTTCCTGCACTCCAAGAACCTGTTGCACCGCGACATCAAGCCGGCGAACATCCTCCTGGTGAACGACTTCGCCAAGCTGGCCGACTTCGGCCTCGCCCGGGCGCAGAACCCGACCGCGACGGCCGGGACGTTCGCCGGCACGCCCGCGTACATGGCCCCGGAGTCGTGGGCCGGCCGCTTCGGCCCGGCGAGCGACCAGTACAGCCTCGCCCTCAGCTACGCCGAGCTGCGCTTCGGCAAGCGGCTGATCGACGGCGACGACTTCGTCGCCGTGATGACGCAGCACCTGGAACACATCCCCGAGATGCCCGGCCTGCCGGCGAAGGAGCAGGCCGCCCTGCGCCGGGCGCTGGCCAAGAAGCCGGAAGACCGCTTCCCGACGTGCGTGGCCTTCGCCAAGGCGCTGCTCGACGAGCCGCACCCGCACCCGCACCCGCACCCGGCGCTGATCGGCATGGCGGTCGCGGCCGTGATCGTCGGCGGCTACTTCGCGTGGCCGTTCGTCATGGGGCCGACGACCGACCCCGCACAATCGACGGCGCCGGAGAAGAAGGAAGGTTCGACGGCCACGGCCACGACGAAGAAAGAAGACCCGCCGATCAAGCCGAAGCCGCCGGACCCGACGTGGGTCGTCCCCGTGAGCTTCACGGCCGCCGCCGGCACGGCCGCCGTGCGCCTCGGGGACAAGGAATACCCGCGGGTCATCCAGCGTGAGTTCGACACGGCGGGGGCCGTGCGCTTCCTGCTGATCGAGCCGCGCGGCGGCAGCCCGGTGAAGCGGCCGTTCTACATGCAGGAGCAAAAAGTCTGCAACGCCCTGCTCGGCCAGTTCCCCGAGTTGCAGCGGCCCGGCAACCAGGCCCCGGCCACGGATGTACAAGTGGAGACGGCCGCGACGTTCGCCAAGTGGCTCGGCGGCCGCCTCCCGACGCCGGACGAGTGGGACACCGCCGCCGGCTTCTACGAGCCGAACCGCCCGGCCGCGATCACCGTGAAGGGCAAGCCCGCCGTCGGGTTGACCGTGCCGCGCTCCATCAATGGCAACGAGTCCGACCGCAACGGTTTGGATGTCGCCGACATGGCCGGCAACGGCCGCGAGTTCACCGGCCACGTCTTGCTGCCCGACGGCACGACCCGCCCGCTGAAGGACGCCGAAGACGCGCGGGCCTTGGTCATCCTCCGCGGCCGCCTGCACACCACGGCGCGGGCGTTGACGTGGGCCGACATCGAGGCCGAGCAGAAGACGCCGCAGACGCAGTTTTTTGAAAAGCCCAGCCCGTACACGACGTTCCGCGTGGCGGTGGATGTGCCGGAGTGAAGAGAAGAATTTTTAGCCACGGATCGAACACGGATGAAACACGGATAAAGGCAGAAGAGAAGAACTTAACCACAGAGGACACAGAGAACACAGAGGAAAGCCAAAACCGAGACAAGGCATTTATAAGAATGTCTTCTCCGCCTCTGTCTTTCCTCTGTGTTCTCTGTGTCCTCTGTGGTGAAGTTCTTTTCTTCTCTTCTCTTCTGCCTTAATCCGTGTTTCGTCCGTGTTCGATCCGTGGCTAAAAATTCTTCTCTTACTCTTCCCCGCCCCCCCGGCGCAGCACGTCCATTAAATTCGTCCGCCGGTCCGTCCACGGCCGCGCGGCGGTCGGCGGCACGGCTTGCCAGCCGTTGATCGACTTCTGCAATTTTCCGAAGTCCTCTTCCGCGTTCGCCACGATCACCCACACGGAGGGGAACTTGCCGTCTTCCCGTTCGCGGTCGGTCACGCCCAGGTCGTCGTTGACGCGCACGGCCATCGGCATGGCCGCGGCGATCTTGGCGACCATCGGCGGCAAGTCGAGGTAGCGGTTGGAGAGGTGCATCAGGACGACGCCGTGCGGCGTGAGTTTGCGGCGGTAGAGGGCGAACGCCTCGGCCGTCAGCAGGTGCAGCGGGATGGCGTCGGAGGAGAAGGCGTCGAGGACGAGCAAGTCGAACGAGCCGTCCGGCTCGGCGTTGAGTGTTAGCCGGGCGTCGCCGATCACCACGGTTTGGGCGGCCGCCTTCGAGTTTTTCAGGAAGGTGAAGTACCGCTCGTCGCGGGCCAACTTTTCCACGGCGGGGTCGAGTTCGAAGAACGTCCACGCCTCGTTCGGGCGGGCGTAGCTGGCCAACGCCCCGGTGCCGAGGCCGACGGCTCCGATGCGACGCGGCCCCTTCCACGCGGGCGTCAGTTGCCGGAAGACGCCGCCGGCCGGGCCGTTCGGGTGGTAGTAGGTCAGCGGCCGGTGACGGTCGTCCCAGCGGTCTTCGAGGGCGGCGACCGTGGAGACCGCGTGCAGCGGGCCGGCCGCGCCGACCGGGTGCAGGAACGGGGCGATCCACTTCGGCCGGGGGGCGTTGCGCTGCTGGCCGTGGACGGTGTTGCCGTGAACCATCTTGGTGAAGTCGCCTTCGCCCGTCACCTTCACCACGCCGAGGAAGTTGCGTTCGATCAACAGGACTTTACCCTGCGCCCCGTCGTGGCGGATGCCGGCCAGCATCACGGCCGCGATGCCCAACGCGAACCGCAGCGGCCGGTCCACGAAGGTGTAGCAGACGATCAGCGGGACGCCGAAGAAGACGGCGCTCTTCAACATCTCGCCGGGGACGCCGACCTGTTCCCCCGTGGCTTGGAACCACGCCGTGAGGCCCGGCGCCTTGCATATTTCGATGAGACCGACCACCGCCCCGCCGAGGATTGTCGGGAACAGCAAATCGTTCCGCCGCCACAGCAGCCGTTCCAACGGGGCCGGCCGGAACAAACAGGCGACGACGACCATCAACGGGTATTCGACGAACCCCAAGCGGTGAAAGAGCGCCGGGGCCGCGAGGGCGTTGAACGCCCCGCCCAACACGCCGCCGAGGGACATGAGCAAGTAGTAGCGCGTCAAGTCGCTGGCCGGCGGCCGCTCTTGGGATAGCCGGGCGTGGCACAGCATCGCCAGCGAGAAGAACCCGCCGAGGTGGATGCACAACACCAGCCATAACGGCTCCGTCGCCCCGGCCAGCAGGGCGAGCGACAGCGTGATCGTCCCCAAGACCGCCAACCGGTCGAACCACGTCATTGGCAACCGGATGGGGGCGAAGGCGATGATGAACGTCAACAAGTACAGCGACAGCGGCACGACCCACAACAACGGAATCGGCGCCACGTCCGTCGTGATCGAGTTCGTGACCCCCGAGAGCAAACTGGACGGGATGAATGCGAGGACGACCCAGCGCCAAGGGGGGCCTTGTTGATCTTGCGATGGGTGAAGCGCAACGACCCCCCCCGGCCTCCCCTTGCCAAGGGGGGGAGGAAGAGAGTCGCCGGGCGTCGGCTCCGGCGTGTGGTCGGCGGCCGGTTTTTCTCCCCCCCTTGCCAAGGGGGGGCCGGGGGGGGTCTCAGCGACTTCCCCAACCGCAACACCCTTTCCCGTCACCGCCCACACGCACCCTCCAACCAAGCCGACGAACGCCAGATACCCCCACTTCCACAGACCGGCCTGTTCCGGCAAGTCCCAGTGCGGTTCCACGAACAGCGGGTAGGCCAAGAGGATCGCCAGACTCCCGGCGTTGCTGGCGACGGACAGGAAATACGGGTCCCGCCCGCGACTCACCGCGTACCACTTTTGCAGCAACGGGCTGGTGGCCGACAGGACGAAGAACGGCAGGCCCACGCCGGCCAGCAACAAGCCCAACACCCAGACGGCTTGGTTCTCCGTCGGCGGGGTGCCGTCGCCGATCACCGTCGGCAGCGTGAAGAACACCCCGGCCAACAACACCAAATGCACGGCCGCGTGCCGCCGCACCCCGAGCCATTTCGGCAGCGCGTGGCTGTACAAATACCCGAGCAGCAGCATCCCTTGGAAGAAGACCAGACAGGTGTTCCAAACGGCCGGCGACCCGCCCAACTTCGGTAGTAGCATCCGCCCGACCATCGGCTGGACGGCGAACAGCAGACTGGCGGCCATGAAGAGGGTGAGGACGTAGAGGGCAGTCACGGGTTGGCTTTCTGGAAGTTCGGCCGCTTTCTTTGAAACCTTACAACTGCCGCTTGTCTCGAATCATCAGAATGCCGATGATATTTGTTATCGCCTCGCAGCGTAGGTCACATACATATGGATAACGCACGGCCGTCCGACGACGAGATCGCGGCCATTAACCGGGGACTGGACGGCAAGACGCCGCAGGACATCCTCGCGGACGCCGTCCGGCGGTTTCACCCTAAGCTGATGATGGCCACGGCCTTCGGCGCCGAAGGGTGCTGCCTGATGCACATGCTGGCCGACATCGAGCCGGGCGTCCACATCATCAACTTGGACACGGGCTACCAGTTCAAGGAAACGCTGGAACTGCGGGAGCGCATCCTGGAAAAGTACGGCATCGCCGTCGAGATGGTGAAGCCGGACACGACCGTCGAAGAATACGAGAAGATGCACGGCGGCCCACTGTACACGCACCGGCCGGACCAGTGTTGCCACGACCGGAAGGTCATCCCGCTGCGGCGGGCCGTGACGGGCTACGCCGCGTGGATCAGCGCCATCCGCGGCGACCAGACCGAACACCGCAAGGCGGCCGGCGTGGTGCAGTGGGACGCGAAGTTCAACGTCGTGAAGTACAACCCGCTCTTGCGCTGGAACAAGAAGGACGTCTGGAAGTTCATTGTGAACAACGACGTGCCGTACAACCCGCTGCACGACCACGGCTACCCGAGCGTCGGCTGCCAACCCTGCACCGCCCCGGTCGAAGACGGCGGCGACGAGCGCTCCGGCCGCTGGGCCGGCTCGAAGAAAAAGGAGTGCGGGTTGCACGTTATTGAGCACGAACAAGGGTCGGGGATTTGAAGCAATTGCGAAATCGGAACTAACCACAGAGGCACAGAGGACACAGAGAAGACAAAAACCGAGAAGTGAATTTTCAGAACGTCATTCCTCTGTCTTTCTCTTCTCTGTGTCCTCTGTGCCTCTGTGGTTAGTTCATTCTTGTTGTTTGATCGGGGTTCTCTCCATGCCGACAAAAGACGATGTCGCCAAGCCGTCGCGGAGTTCGCTCTTCTCCGCGAAGACGGAGTACGCCTGCGTCGCCCTCATGGAACTGGCCGCCCACCACGGCGACCCGAACCCGCTGCGGCTCAAGACCATCGCGGACAAGCACGAGATTTCGCACCGCTTCCTCGTCCAGATCCTGTTGCAACTCAAGGCGGCCGGGCTGGTGGAAAGCACGCGCGGGGCGGCCGGCGGGTATCATTTGGCCCGCGCGCCGGAGCAAATCACGATTGCCGACGTCGTGCAGGTAATCGACCCGGCCGACCCGATCCGCGGCGGCGGCGAGGGCAAGGGGGGCAGTTCCATGATCCGCACCGTCCACAGCCTGTGGGCCGACGTGCAACTGGCCCAGCGCAAAATGCTCGAGCAAACCACCTTGGCCGACATGGTCGCCCGGTCGCAGGGCGAATACGACCTGATGTACCAGATCTAGGGCGGGCGAAAGCCCGTGGACGGCCGTCCACGGGCTTTCATGGAGTGACGATGAGTGTGTTGACCCATTTGCAGCGGCTTGAGGCGGAAGCCATCCACATCATGCGTGAAGTGGTGGCCGAGGCGGACAAGCCGGTGATGCTGTATTCCATCGGCAAAGACAGCGCGTGCATGTTGCACCTCGCCGCCAAGGCCTTCCACCCCGCCCCGCCGCCGTTCCCGCTGCTGCACGTGGACACGACGTGGAAGTTCAAGGCCATGTACGAGATGCGGGCGCGCATGGCGGCCGAGATGAACATGGACCTTCTGGTGTACCAGAACCCGGAAGCCAAGGAACTCGGCATCAACCCGTTCGACCACGGGTCGCAAGTCCACACCGACATGTGGAAGACGCAGGGGCTGAAGCAGGCGCTCGACAAGTACGGCTTCGACGCCGCGTTCGGCGGCGGCCGCCGGGACGAGGAGAAGTCGCGGGCCAAGGAGCGCGTCTTCTCGTTCCGCAGCGTCGCCCACCACTGGGACCCGAAGAACCAGCGGCCCGAACTCTGGCGGCTCTACAACGCCCGCAAAAACAAGGGCGAGAGCATCCGCGTCTTCCCGATCTCCAACTGGACCGAGCTGGACGTCTGGCAGTACATCCACCTGGAGAACATCCCCATCGTGCCGCTCTACTACGCGGCCGAGCGCCCCGTCGTCGAGCGGGACGGCACGCTCATCATGGTGGACGACGAGCGCATGAAGCTGAATCCCGGCGAGAAGCCGATGATGAAGAGCGTGCGCTTCCGCACGCTCGGCTGTTACCCGCTGTCGGGGGCCGTCGAGTCCCACGCGACGACCATTCCGCAGGTCATTCAAGAGACGCTGCTCACCACCACGTCCGAGCGGCAGGGGCGGATGATCGACCACGACGCGGCGGCGTCGATGGAAAAGAAGAAGCAACAGGGGTATTTTTGATGGCTCATGTCTCCGACCTGATCGCCGCCGACATCGACGCCTACCTCAAGCAGCACGAGACCAAGAGCCTCCTGCGCTTCATCACCTGCGGCAGCGTGGACGACGGCAAGAGCACGCTCATCGGCCGGCTGCTGTACGAGTCGAAGATGCTCTTTGAGGACCAGCTCGCCGCGCTGGAGGCCGACTCCAAAAAGGTGGGCACCCGCGGCGGCGAGATCGACTACGCCCTGCTCCTCGACGGCCTGGCGGCGGAGCGCGAGCAGGGCATCACCATTGACGTCGCGTATCGGTTCTTCTCCACCGACCGCCGCAAGTTCATCGTGGCCGACACGCCGGGGCACGAACAATACACGCGGAACATGGTGACGGGCGCCTCGACCGCCGACCTCGCCATCATCTTGATCGACGCCCGCAAGGGCGTCCTCGTCCAAACCCGCCGGCACAGCTATCTCGTGTCGCTCCTCGGCATTCGCCACGTGATCCTCGCCGTCAACAAGATGGACTTGGTGAACTACTCCCAAGAGACGTTCGACAAGATCGTCGCCGAGTACCGCGGGTTCGCCGAAAAGATCGGCCTTCAAAACATTCACGCCATGCCCATCTCCGGCGTGCGCGGCGACAACATCGTCGAGAAGAGCGCCGACACGCCGTGGTACGCCGGGCCGACGTTAATGCACCTGTTGGAGACGGTGCCCATCGACGAAGAACGCCTGCAAACGCAGCCCTTCCGCCTGCCGGTGCAGTGGGTGAACCGCCCGAACCTCGACTTCCGCGGCTTCGCCGGCACCATTACCGGCGGGGGCGTCCGGCCCGGCGACCGCGTCCGCGTGTTGCCCTCCGGCCGCGAGACGACGGTCACGCGGATCGTCACCTCGGGCGGCGACCTCGGCCACGCGGTGGCGAACCAGTCGATTACGCTGACGCTCGCCGACGAGGTGGACATCTCGCGCGGCGACCTGCTCTGCCCGCCCGCCGCCCCGGCCCAGGTGGCGGACGCCGTCGAGGCGACCATCGTGTGGATGGCCGAGCAGCCCATGCTCCGCGGCCGCAGTTACTTCCTGAAGATCGGCCCGAAGACGGTCACCGCCACGGTGATGCCGTTGCGCTACAAGGTGAACGTCAACACGCTGGAGCAAGCGCCGGCGGACAAGCTCGAACTGAACGAAATCGGCGTCGGCGCGCTCGAACTCGACCGCCCCGTGGCGTTCGACCCCTACGCCGAGAACCGCGACACCGGCGGCTTCATCCTCATCGACCGCATCACCAACAACACGGTCGGCGCCGGCATGATCCGCGCCGCCCTGCGGCGCGCGACGACCGTGGACTGGCAGGCGCTGGAGGTGAACAAGCAGGCCCAGGCCCTGCTGAAAGGGCAGCGGCCGGCCGTCGTGTGGTTCACCGGCGTCTCGGGCGCGGGCAAGCACGCGGTGGCCCAACTCGTCCAGAAGAAGCTGTACGCGGAGGGCCGGCACACGTTCCTGCTGGAGAGCAACGTCGTCCGCCACGGGTTGAACAAGGACCTCGGCTTCGACGACGTGGCCCAAGTCGAGACCGTCCGCCGGGCCGCCGAGGTGGCCAAGCTGATGGCGGACGCCGGCCTGATCGTGCTGGCCGTGTTCACCTCCCCGTTCCGCAGCGAGCGCCGGGCGGCGCGGGCCATGATGCCGCCGGGCGAGTTCGTCGAGGTGTTCGTCGACGCGCCGCCGACCGCGGCGGCCGGGGCCGGCGTGCCCTACGAGAAGCCGGAGCAGCCGGACATCCGCGTCGACACCGCCGCCATGACGACCGCGGCCGCCGCCGACCGCGTCGTCGCCGACCTGCGGCACCGCGGCCTCCTCGACCGGGACTTGGGCGACCCGCTGATTTAGTGCGGAGTTCAGGAGGTGATAGCGGCCAGTCGTTGGTGGGACCGGCGTCCCGCCGGTC
>JAYTTY010000147.1:0-2430 GCA_043744795.1 Zavarzinella sp.
GTCGCCGGACTCGACGAGGCGGTCTTCGCCCCCGCGCACCTCTAGAGCATTTTCAGTTTCGGTGTTGCGGTGGGACCGGCGGGACGCCGGTCCCACCGCAACACCGAAACTGAAAATGCTCTAGAGGTGCGCGGGGGCGAAGACCGCCTCGTCGAGTCCGGCGACCTCATCGACCTGACGAAGCCGGGCGTCGAGCGGTTCTTCACGGCCCCTCGCCCGACCTTCGAAATCATCGTGAACGCGCGGCCGAAGGCCGTCACTGGGCCGGACGTGACGTTCGAACAGATCGTGCAGTTGGCGTTCCCAGGGGCGCACGAGCCGAACGTCGTCTTTTCCATGTCCTACCGCCACGCCGCTTCGAAGCCCCCGTCGGGGGAGCTGGGCGCCGGGGGTATCGTCCGAGTCAAAAACGGGACCGTGTTCAATGTCACGCGCACTACTCAGTCGTAACGCCGACCTCAACCGCCTTCGTGACGAAGGCTACTTCGTGCAGATCCGGGGCTCGCACCTGGTGATGCGCGAGGCGCCCTACGTCAAGGCGAAGCGAGAGCTGCGGACCGGCACGCTGATCTCAAGTCTCAACTTGGCCGGGGACGATACGCGGCCCCCGGACGCGCACCAAGTGTGGTTCGACGGGGAGTTCCCGTGTCACGCCGACGGCACGCGAATCACGGGCATCGGAGACGGCGCGGGCGAGTACAACCTGGGGCACGGCTTGACCGCGAAGCACCACTTCTCGACCAAACTCGGGCGGGACTACGCCGACTACCACGAGAAGATGACGGCCTACGCCGGAATCCTTTCCGGCCCGGCCGCGGTGCTGCGGCCCGGCTCAACGCCGAGAGTGTTCCGCGAGCCGGAAGACGAGAACGACGGCATCTTCAACTACACCGAGACCGCATCTGGCCGGGCGGGGATCGGCGCGCTGAGCGAACTGCTGACGCGCGAGGCCATGAGCATCGTCGGCCTCGGGGGCACCGGCTCGTACGTGCTCGATTTCGTGGCGAAGACACCGGTGCGTGAGATCCGGCTGTTCGACGTGGACGAGTTCCTCCAGCACAACGCGTTTCGCGCGCCTGGCGCCCCGTCAATCGAGGCGCTGCGGGACGCACCTCTGAAGGTCGATTACCGCAAAGGCGTTTACTCGGAGATGCACCGCGGGATCGTCGCACACACGACCCGCCTCACCGCGGACAACCTGTCCCTGCTCGACGGGACCACGTTCGCCTTTCTGTGTATGGACGCGGGTGACGCGAAGCGGGTGATTGTCGGAAAGCTCGAAACGCTCGGGATCCCATTCATTGACACGGGCATGGGGCTGAATCTCGTCGAGGGCTCGCTCGGCGGCATGCTGCGGGTGACGGCCAGCGCCCCCGAACAACGCGACCACGTTCACCGCGGCCGCGTCCCGTTCACGGGCGGCGGGGCGGACGACGTTTACGCATCCAACATCCAGGTGGCCGACCTGAACGCGCTGAACGCCGTGCTCGCCGTCATCAAGTGGAAGACGTTTCGGGGGTTCTATCGGGACCTCGAACGTGAGCGCCACTCCACTTACACGGCCGACGGCAACCAGCTCGAAAACGGAGACCGGGCGTGATCCGCTGCCACCGCCTCGAATACCGCTTCGTGCGGACCGTTCCGGACCAACTGGAGTTCGGAGTCCTTTACGTGTCGATGGAGTTCGGCACGGCGACGCACAGTTGCTGCTGTGGGTGCGGGGAGGAGGTCGTCACCCCGTTCACGCCCACGGGTTGGAAGATGACCTACGACGGCGAAACCGTGTCGGTGTGGCCGTCAGTGGGGCGCTGGACTTTACGGTGCCGGTCACATTACGTGATCGACCACAGGCGAGTTCTTGATGCCGGGCACTGGAATAACATGCAGGCCGCGGCGGCGCGTCAGCGCGAAACTGCTGCGCCCGCTGGCGACAGTCCGGCGGCGACGGCAGCACCGACACAACCGACATCGCTTCCGGCGGCGCGCGAGGAGATTGTTTCGGGTTGGTGGTCTTGGCTCCATCGGTGGCTGTTCGCTCGGTGGCACTGACCGACGCGAGGGTTGTAACGGGGAGCCGACCGTATTGTTCCGGCGGGGGGCGGCCCGATGGCGGGCCGGTCGGCCGGGGCGGCTGGTGATGATTTGGGACAACGCCCCGTGTCACGTGGCCAAGGTCGTGACGGCGGAAGCCGCCCGGTTGGGGATCGGGGCGGTGAATCGGCCGGGATACAGTCCGGACCGGAACCCGATCGAGCGGTTATGGGACGCGGTGACGCGCGGCCATTGCCCTGGGAGCGTGCCGGATTTGGTCGCCGCCGGTCAAGAATTCGTCGCCCGGATCAACCGCGACCCCGTCGCCCGTGTGGCCCGGTTGTGGCCCAAGTTTGAACGCGACCCGGCGGTCGAGGAAAAACGCCGGGTCTCTCGCTG
>JAYTTY010000148.1:0-33119 GCA_043744795.1 Zavarzinella sp.
ACTTGTGATAGAGAGAACCTGTCAAAATAGAGGTGTTATCACAACTAAAACTCCAAAATCACCTAGAAAACACGGCAATTCTTCGTGCGCTGGCCCTGGCATTACCCCGGAGGTCGGCTCGGACGAGGGGAGCATAGAGTGGAACGGCGACCTGCTGACATGCGGTTCGCCGATTAGAGCCGCCCCGATGTCCGGCCGCTCGTCCGGGCGGTCGGCAAGACACCCGCAAATTCCCGATGGTCCTTGTCGATGGTCTGGAACACGGCATCCCGAGATGATCGGGTGTGCCTTCAGGCCACACATTTGAACGGGCTGAGGTCGATTGCCATAGTCGTGTCAGACTTGGCAAGTCCCTTTGCCTTGAGGGTGGGCATTCGAGTGCCTCCGACTGAAACCACACGGCCGACGGCTTTCAGTGATTCAATCGGCGGCACGTTCCGCATCGTCACAGCCAATAAATTGGTCGACGAGCGGTCGGGCCGATGACAGTCGTCGGAGTTCTGTCACCCCCACCCCCAACGTCTAGGGAATGCGGCGGCGAGCCGCGTCATTTTGCGCCACTTGGGCACGCGGACGCGGTCGGCGAATACGTTGCCGTCGCGGCGGGCGATTTCTTCCAGCAAGTCTTCGTAGGTGCCGATGATGGCCGAGAACACGGCCCGGCCGGCGGGCGTGAGCAGCGGGCCGAGGCGGCGGCCTTCCGTGAAATAGCCGCGCGCCCGGGCGACTTGGAACCGGAAGAACGCCCGGAACTTTTCGTTGCCGGCCGCCCATTCGTCCGGCGGGCAGCCCCACACCGTCCACTCGGCCGCCGGCAGGAAGACTCGGCCGTTGGCCCGGTCTTCCCCAAGGTCGCGCAAGATGTTGGTGAGTTGGCAGGCGACGCCGGCCGCCTCCGCGAATCGCAAGGCGGCCGGTTCACGGAAGCCCCAGATGTGGATGCACGCCAGCCCCACGGCCGACGCGACGCGGTAACAGTAGGCGTATAATTCGTCAAACGTGTGCAGGCGCACCGCCCGCAGGTCGGACTCGACGCCGTCGATCACCAGTTCCAAATACAGAATCGGGATGCCCCATTGCCGAATGGCGTCAGCCAAGGCGGGGTGGACGGAGTGGGCGAACGGCCCGCCGGCCGCCGCGGCGTGCAACTGCTCTCGCCACGACACGAGGGCGGCCCGCTTTTGGTCCGAATCGCCCGGCTCGTCGGCCAAGTCGTCCGTGAGCCGGAGGTAGGCGTACAGCGCTTCCATGCCGCGGCGCTGGCCGCGGGGGAGGGCGAGGAACGAGGGGTAAAAATTCTTGGCCGCCCGCCGGGTGAGCTGGTGGCAGTAGCGGTACGAGGCGGCGGTGTTCATCGCAAACGCCCCGCGATCCGGTCCCGCAATGTCCCTAGGACGAGTTTGGCCTTCGCGAGCTTGGCGAGTCGCGGCCGGGCGGCCCACACGTCGAAGCCTTGGGCCTCAATGCGGTCCAAGATGGCCCGGCCTCCCCGCAGGAAAAGGGCGATGTCCGGCCGCACGGCGCGGGGTATGCGGCCGAGCAGCGGGGCCCCGGCGTCGAACAGTAGCCGCGTGCGCGTCACTTCAAATCGGAGCAAATCGCGGAAGGCGGGGGTGAACCGTTGGGCGAACAGGTCCGCGTCGAAATAGTTGAACCGCCGCCGGTCTTCGTCGGGGAGGTACACGCGATCAAGCGTCTCCAAATCCCGGCGAATGTCTTGCCAGAAGTTGGTGAGTTGCAGCCCGGTGCAAATGTGGTCGGAAAGGATCGCGGTCTCCGGGTTGAACGAGTCGCACAGATAAAGAACCAATCGGCCGACGGGGTTGGCCGACAACCGGCAATACGCCAACAACTCCGCGAAGGTGGCGTACCGCTTCACCCGTTGGTCTTGCTCGAAGGCGCCGAGCAAGTCGAGGAACGGCGCCGGGGGAATAGCGAAGCGGTTGATCGTTTCCCGCAAGGCCGCGAACACGGGATGCCTTGCTTCACCGGCGTAACAGGCCCGCAGTCCGTCCCGCCACCACGCGAGCAACTCCAATGCCCGCCCCCCGCCGCCCGTCTCGTCCGCTAGGTCGTCGGCCCACCGACAGTATGCATAGACGGCCTGAAAATGCGGGACGAGTCGCCGGGGCAAAAACACGGAGGCGACGGCGAAGTTTTCGTAATGCGTCCGCGTCACCCACGCACAATAGGCCCGCGAGGCGTGAAGTGAGCCGGACCACGGCGGGGCGGCCGGGCCGTGACGTGCCAGTTGCTCGGCGAAGTTCCAGCCAGAGGCCATGCGGCTTGTTCTATCGCCGCCCCTCCCGCGTTTCCCCTTTCCCTCGCCGGGCCGCAATGTTACGATCAAGCCGTGAAATCCCGATCCCGAACTCCGGCAGGGCCGTCATGATCCGCCGTTGCCTCGCGCTGCTGCTCTTGTGTCTTCCCGGCGTCGTCGCCGCGGAGGATGTCGAAGAGACTCCGCTGCGCGCCGCCGGCCTCCCGGCGGACGCCAATTTCTTGCTCGAATACCTGAAGCAACGCACGCGGGACGCCGTGCCGGCCGACGAACTCGCCAAGCTGATCGACGAGTTGGCCGCGGACGCGACGGCGGCGGCGGCGACGGCGAAGCTCGTCCAACGCGGGCCGGCGGCGGTCGCGGTCCTGCGGCGGGCGAAGAACGACTTGTCGAACAAGCCACTCGCGGAGCGGGCGGCGAAGTGTCTGGCCCTCATCGAGGGCAAGGCCGGGGCGGACGTGACGGTGGCTGTGCTCAAGTTGGCGTCCCTGCGGGACGTGCCGGGGACGGCCGCGGCCATCTTGGGCTTCGCCCCGCACGCCGAAGATGCCGGGACGTTGGATACGCTGGGGGCCGCCTTGGCCCGCTTGGCGTACCCAAATGGTCAACCGGACCCGGACCTCGCGGCGGCTGTCAGGCATCACGGCGCCTTGATCCGTGCCTTGGCCGCCGAGGCTTTGGCGCGGACCGACCAGCCGGCCACGCGCCGCACGTTGTGGCCGCTGCTCGAAGACCCCGTGCGGCCCGTCCGGCAGCGGGCGGCCATCGCCTTGGCGCGGGCCGACGAGATTCGGGCCGTGCCCGTGCTGGTGGAACTTCTCTCCGGCGTGTCGAAGGCCGAGCGCGCCCCCGTGGAAGAAATGCTTCAAAGTCTCGCCGGGGACACGGCCCCGAAGGCATTGTCCGGCGGAGACGACACGGTTGCCCGCGAAGCCGTTGCCGCGGCATGGGGCCTGTGGTGGAAGAAGATCGACGGCCCCGGCCTGCTCGACGAATTCCGCGCCCGCACGCTGCGGCCAGAAGACGTGGCCGGGGTGCAGGACTTGGTTCAAAAACTTGGCGACCCTAACTACCGCGTGCGGGAAAAGGCGACGGACACCTTGGGCAAGCAGGGGGCGAAAGTGCTGCCCTACCTTCGGGCCGCCGCCAAAGACCCGGACGGCGAACGCGGCCGCCGGGCCGAGGACTGCATCCGGCGCATTAATACGAGCGACGCCAAGCGACTGCCCGTCGGCGTCCCCCGGCTGACCGCCCTGCGCCGGCCGGCCGACGCCGTCGCGGTGATGCTGGCGTACGTCTCTTTCGTGGATGACGACGAGGCCATCGTCGGCGAGATTCGCACGGCCTTGGGCGCGCTGGCCTTGGACGCGAACGCCCAACCGGACGCGGCTTTATTGAAAGCCTTGGCCGACCCCCTGCCGGCGAAGCGCATGATCGCCGCCGAGGCCCTGTGCCGCGGCGCCGGCCCGGCCGCCCGGCCCGCGGTGAAGAAGTTGCTGGCCGACCCGGACGCGACCGTTCGTCAGGCCGCCGGCGTCGCCCTTGTCATGGCGGGAGAACGGGACGGCGTTCCGGTTCTCATCGACTTGTTGGCCACTTTGCCGGCGAACACCGCGTGGCCGGCCCAGGATACGCTGCAAATGCTGGCCGGGGAGACGATCCTGCCGCCGGCCGCGTCTGACCGCCCGGAAGACCGCCGAAAGCTCCGCGACGAGTGGGCGAGTTGGTGGAAGGCGAACGCGGACAAGACTGACGTGGCCAAGCTGATGTTAAACCCCGGCTACTTGGGCTACACGCTCTTGGTGCAGGTGGAGAACAACAGCAACGGCCGCGTAATCGAGATCGGCCGCGACGGCAAGATTCGCTGGAAGATCGAAAAGCTCCGCTACCCCGTGGACGCCTTCATGTTGCCCGGCGACCGCGTGCTGATCACCGAGTGGGACGGCAACCGCGTCACGGAGTACGACACGCGCGGCACCGTCTTCTGGAAGAAAGACGGCCTCACCGGCCGGGCGACCAACGCCCAGCGGCTGCCCAACGGCAACACGTTCATCTCGACGACCAACGAGTTCTTGGAAGTGGACCGGGCCGGCAAGGACGTGTATCGCGTCCCGGTCCCGCTCGGCGTGACGGGCGCGTACCGCGCCGTCGCCGGCGACATCGTCGTCTTGCGGAACGACGGCAAGGTCGCGCGCTACACGACGGCGGGGGCCGAGGTCAAAACCTTTGACTCCAAGCGGGACTCGTCGTGGACGAGCGGGCTGGACTTGGTGCGCAACGGCAATATCGTGGTCACGCAGCCCAACCCCGGCCAAAAGGTCACGGAGTTCACGCCCGACGGCAAAGTCGTTCACGAGTGGAACACGCCCAACGTGACGACGGCCACCCGCCTGACCAACGGCAACCTGTTGGCCGCCAGCCACGGCGGCCAAAACGTGATCGAGTACGACCGGGCCGGCAAGAAGGTGTGGGAGTATAAGGACGAGTTCCACATCTTCCGGGCGCGACGCCGGTAATAGGGAATGGATTCGTTGACGCGAGGACCGCATGGCTGAACACGACGACTGGTGGTGGGCCGAGACGCCCATCGCGGACCGCCTGCGGCACGACGCCGCCGGAGTCTTGGCCGAACGGGGCGTGAACGTCCCGCCGGACACGCCCGCCGACACGGTCCGCGAAGCGTTGCGCATCGTGTCCCTCATCTGGGCCGACGGCCGGGTCATTCCGCTGGAGCAGTTCCGCATCGACCCGGCCGACGAGGGGCTGTTGTTCGGCCGCGGCGTGTGGGAGTCCACGCGGACCCAGGACGCCGTGCCGTGGCTGTGGCCGTGGCACCTCGACCGCCTCCGCAAGACGGCCGCCGTGTTGGGCATCAACGTCGCGCCCGAGCGATTGCCGGACGCCAACCAAGTCGCCGAGTACGTCCGCAAGTTGACCGTCGGCGACGTGGTAATCCGGCTGAACGTGACCGCCGGCCGCCCCGGCCGCCCCGGATTGGTCTGGATGAGCGCCGCTCTGTTGCCGATTGTCTCGTCGTCTCTGCGGTTGCAAACCCGTCAGAACCCGGCGGAGAAGAATCAGCCGTATTTGCTGTGGAAAACTTTCCAATACGCCACCCGCCTGCGCGTCGGCCAACAAGCCGCCGAAGCCGGCTTCGACTCGGCCCTCTTGGCGGACGCCGACGGCAATGTGCTGGAATCCTCACACGCCAACATCTTCCTGAGACTGCCGGACGGCTGGGCCACCCCGGCGGTGAACGGCGGCTTCCTCCCCGGCACCGTCCGGCAGTTCCTTCTGCAACAGCAACCCGTGCCGATCCGCGAGCAACCAATCCCCGTGAGCCTTCTCGATTCTGTCAGTGAAGCGTTCGCCACCAACAGCAACCTCGGCATCGTCCCCGTGACGCAAATCGACCACCGCCACTTCGCGGTCGGCCCGGAAACGACGGCCTTGATGAAATGGCTGCACCCGCAAGAATCGGGCGGAACCCAACTGCGCTTCGTGGAACGCAAAAGCCCAGTGCGGTGACCGTCGGCTGGTGAAACCCCGCGTCGCGGGCTACAGCAACGAGTGGGACTGATGGCTCTCGACGGCAGAAAAGAGAAGAATTCGCCGAGGTCGATTGAAGATTTGGCAGACTTGACCGGGGCGAGTTCATTCTCGCCCCGGCCCGAACGACTGTTACTTCACGTCCAGCATCTCGATCACGAAGATGAGGGTGGCGCTTTCGGGGATGACCGGGGGGCGGCCTTTTTCGCCGTAGGCAAGTTCGGGCTTGATGATGAGCTTGCGCTTGCCGCCGACCTTCATGCCTTGCAGGCCTTCCGTCCACCCTTTGATAACGGCCGTGCGGCCAATGACCAAGTCGAACGGCTCGTTGCGGTCCACGCTGCTGTCGAACTTCTTGCCGCTCTCTAGGGTGCCGGTGTAGTGGACGGACACGCTGGACCCGTCCTTCGCCTCCGCCCCGCTGCCGACCTTCATGTCGATGTACTTCAGGCCGCTCTTGGTGGTCACGACCTTGTCATTCCCCTCCGTGGCGCCCTTGGTGTCGTCGGCGCCGACGCCGCCGGTCACGCTGACGACGATGGCCAAGAGGACCGCGGACGCCAAGATGATCCCGGCGCCGCCGGCGATGAATGTCTTCGCTTTCATGGCGAATGTGCTCCGAAGTGTGTGCAGGGAAAAAGTCAGTTTACTTGACGCTGATGAGTTCCACAACGAACGTCAGTTCCGCCTTCGGCGGGATGACGCCGGCGGCCCCGCGGTCGCCGTAGGCCAAGTCGTGCGGGATGACGAGCTTGCGCGTGCCGCCGACCTTCATGCCGGCGACGCCCTCGTCCCACCCCTTGATGACTTGGCCGCCCCCGAGGCGGAAGCTGAAGGTTTTCATCCGGTCCTTGCTGCTGTCGAACTTGGTGCCGTCCGCGAGGGTGCCGGTGTAGTGGACCTCGACGCTCTGGCCGGCGGCGGCCACGGGGCCAGTCCCGACGACGGTGTCTTCGTATTGCAGGCCGCTGGCTGTCTTAATCACGGCGTTCTCCCGCTCAAGAGTGGCGTTCCGAATGTCAGGCCATGATATGGACGCCGGCAAGCGGGGGGGCGAGGAAATCTAGTCCGGGAAGGCGTCGTCCGGGTCGAGCGGGTCCGGGCGGACGAACAGGCGCGGCCGCTCGTCCCCGGCGGCGGGCAGGGCCTCGACGATGGCGCTGCCCTGAATGCGGATCGTCCCGGACCCGTGGTCGTTCCCGCGCAGGATGCTGGAGTTGGCGGCGATCATGTCCGCGAGGATCAGTCCGTCGGCCGGGCGGTCGTTCGGGTCGTCGGCCAGGCACGACATCATCAAGCTGGCTTGGCCGTCCGAGAAGCCGTGCCGGCGCAAGTCGGAGGCCCACGCCACGTCGTCCGGCGCGTCGGCGGTCGGGTCTTGCCGAAGCAGTTGATACCAGATGACGCCGATGGAATACACGTCGTCCCGCGGGTCCGGCGGCAGGCCGATCTTCATCTGCGGCGAGGCGTACAACGCGGCGTGGCTGCCGCGCATGGCCCGGCGCAGGGCTTGGGACACGTCCAACCGCTGGTGGGACAGTGGGGCGGTGATTTCGCCCCAGCCGATGTCCGACACCCAGACGGACACCTTTCCCTCGGTGGTCGGGGAGAGCAGAATGTTCGACGGCTTCAAGCCGCGGTGGACGACCCGGCGTTCCAACTGGTGCAGTTTGCCGACGACGCGGGCGATGCGGCGGGCGATGGTGGCCGCCTGGTCGGGCCGCGGGCGGTCGCCGCGCCAGCGGGCGTCGTTCATCAGGTTGGCGAGGTCGTACCCGTGCAGTTGAACGTACTCCAGGCACGGCGGGGAACTTTGCAGATATGCCGAGCGCAGGGGGATGAGGCCAAGGAATACGTCCAAGTCCAAGATGCGCCGCAGCAGGGCCTCGTGCTTGCGGAAGCCGGCCCGCAGGCGGGCATCCGTCACGAACTTCAAACACGCCGGGGAGAGGTCGGGCTGGTCGTCGTCGTACCCCTCCCACACCTCGGAATGCGGCCCCAGTCCACGCAGGGTCTCCACCCGCCAATTGTCCACCCCTGCCGGCTGGTCGCCCGGCCGGAAACTCGGCAGGCGGTCCGGGAGGAACAGCAGCCAGTCCTCGGCCCGCCGGATTTGGAACTGCTCGGGGACGGACACGCCGTCCATGTCCCCCGGCCGCCGCAGCGCTTGGCGGGCGATCTCGGGGAGCATTTCCAAGTATTGCAGCAGCGTTTCCCGGAACTCCTCGGGGACTTCCGGCCGGATGTCGTAGATGGCATCTTGGACGGCTAATTCCACCGTTTCAGCCGGGGAGGAGACGATTTCCCGCAGCGCGGCCCGCACTTGGGCGGGATTCAGGGCCGACGTGTGGCGGTGCGTGGCCTTGGCGACTTCGAGTAAGGCGGTCTCAAACGGGACGAGGCGGGCCAAGGCGGCCGTGGCATATTCGCACAGCGCCGACCCGAGGCAGTCGAGGAATTGCTTCAGCCCAGACATGGCGAGTCCGAACTTGCGTAAGCGGGAGGGGCATTTCGGGCGGCCGGTACGAGGCGGCCGGATACCTGACTTTAGAATGAATATGGCCCCGCCGCAATCATTTTCGGCCGGGTTTTCCCCCAGTCGGATAATGGACAGGGGAAACGTCTTCCCCGCCCCGGAGATTTTTGATGGACGCCTACATCCTCTCGGCCGTGCGGACGCCCGTCGGCAAGTTCCTCGGCGGCCTCGCCGACGTGCCGGCCGTGCGGCTGGCGGCGGCCGTCATTCCCGAAGCATTGACGCGGGCCGGCGTGACCGCCGCGCAGGTCGAGGAAGTCATTTTCGGGCATGTGCTTCAAGCCGGCTGCGGGCAGAACCCCGCCCGCCAGGCCGCCTTGTTCGCCGGGCTGCCGGACACCGTCCCCGCCGTCACGGTCAACAAGGTCTGCGGGTCCGGGTTGAAGGCCGTCATGCTCGGCGCCCAAGCCATTCGGGCCGGGGACGCGGGCATCGTCTTGGCCGGCGGCATGGAGAGCATGAGCCGCGCCCCGCACGTCGTGGAAGGAACGCGGGCCGGCCTCAAGTACGGCGACGCGACATTCGTGGACGCCCTGATCCGCGACGGCCTGTGGTGCCCGTTCGAGAATTGGCCGATGGGCAAAGCCGCCGAACACACGGCCAAGACTTCCGGCGTGAGCCGCGAGGACCAGGACCGCTTCTCCGCCCAGAGTCACCGGCGGGCCGCCGCGGCGTGGGAGGCCGGGGCCTTCGCCGCGGAGGTGATTCCGGTCGTGGTCGGCACGGGGGCGAAGGCCAAGACGGTCGCGCGGGACGAGGGCATCCGGGCCGACTCCACCGCGGAATCGCTGGCCAAGCTGCGCCCGGCGTTCGACCCGGCCGGGACCGTCACCGCCGGCAACGCCTCGCAACTGTCGGACGGGGCGGCGGCCATCGTCCTCGCCTCGGGGGACGCAATGAAAACGCTCGCGGCGAAGCCGTTGGCCCGCGTCGTCGCCTACGCCACCAGCGGCGTGGCGCCGCGGGATCTGTTCATCGCCCCAGTCCCGGCCGTCCGGCAAGTGTTGGCCAAGGCCCGACTGTCCTTGAAGGACATCGACCTGTTTGAAATCAATGAAGCCTTCGCCGTGCAGTGTTTGGCCTGCGGCCGGGAACTGGGCTTGGACGAGGCGCGCGTGAACGTGAACGGCGGGGGCATCGCCCTCGGCCACCCCATTGGGGCCAGCGGCACTCGGGTGCTGACGACATTAGTCCATGCGTTGCACGCCCGGCAACTCCGGTACGGGTTGGCGTCCCTGTGCCTAGGCGGCGGCAACGCAGTGGCGATGATCGTGGAGCGTGTGTAAACCGCCGTCAGGCGATCATGTTGGAGTCCCGCTTTTAAGCGGTCTTGGACCTGACACCCGATGGCGGCCGGCGAACCGAGTCTTCGAGGGTTCGCCTTCTTGGGTGACGGCTGTTCGCCCACGGGGTCGGACCTTCGAAGACTCGGTCCTCTTGGGCCTCTTCTCGGGAAGTTCCAAGACCGCTTAAAAGCGGGACTCCAACACGACCGCCTCGCGGCGGTTGAGTTTGCCGACGGTTAAACGCGAGGAGACTGTGATGGCGAAGGCACGGACGACGCCCGGGGCGGTGAGAGCGCCGGCCCAAGTCCTCGCGGAGTTGAACGCGGGGACGCGGCAGACGGCCAATTTGGCCGAGGGCTTGGCCGTGGACTGCGCCGCGTTGATGCGGGCCGCGCTCCCGGAAGTTTCCGACGATCACCTCCGGCGGCTCGTGGACGGCAAGCCGTCGATCACCAAGCGAATGGAGATCGGCGGCCGGATCGTCTTGGAGGTCTTCGGCCTCGACCGACTTTCCGACGCGGCGACTCACGAGTCGGACACCGTGCGCGGGTGGGCTTGTTACGCCATCGGGCTGGCCCCCGGCCTCTCCCTCGCGGAACGGTTCGCGCTGGCCCGGCCGTTGGCGGACGACCCGCACTTCGGCGTGCGGGAGTGGGTGTGGATGCCGCTGCGGACCCACGTCGCGGAAGACGTGAAACGGGCCGTCCGATTACTGGAGCCGTGGGTCCACGAAGACTCGCGGTTCCTGCGGCGGTTCGCCACGGAAGTGACCCGGCCGTGCGGCGTGTGGACCAACCACCTGACGGAGATGAAGGCCGACCCGCGGCTCGGGCTGTCGCTGCTGCAACCGCTGCGGGCCGACCCGGATAAGTACGTGCAGAACTCCGTGTCGAATTGGCTCAACGACGCCGCCAAGTCCCAGCCGGCTTGGGTCCGCGACTTGGTCGAGGGCTGGGCCGACGGGTGCGAAGACAAGAACACCTTGCGGATCTGCCGCCGGGCCGTGCGCAGCATCCGCGAGGAGTGACAACTGACGCCGGCTTACGGCTGCCCCACCAACCGCACCGTCAGCGGCGGGTCGTACCGCGCCGGGGTCTTCAGGACGCCGGTCGGCTCCATCCACAGCCGGCGTAAAAACTTCCCGCGGGCGGCCGGGATGTCTTCGTAAGGGTCTTGGTTCCCGTCCTTCTCGATCAACTCGTCCGGCGAGTCCGCCATGACGACGGTGGCCGGCCCGTTGGGGTTGGGGCGGTCCTTCAACTCGGGGGTGACGGCGTACCACAGCCGGCCGTTCCGGCTGAACGAGAACACCTTTTTGGCGGGCACCATCAACTGCCGGACCACCTTGCCGGTCTGCGAGTCGATCAGGACTCCTTCGACGCGGGAGCCGGTCGTGGCGATGTAGCGGTTCCCCCACCAGTTGATCCCCTTGGATTCGTCGTATTGAGAGGTGTAAATCGGGTGGACGGCGGGCGCATTCTCGTCGTTGGGGTTCCACAGGACCAGACTGATGATTTTGCTGCCGAAATTGCCGTGCTTGAACACCATAGCCAGCGTCTTGCCGTCCGGCCGCCACGCCACCGGGCCGGCCTCCACGTCTTTCATCCCCAGGGACGCCACGGGCAGGATGCCGATGTCGGAGCCGTCCGCGACGTTGGTCACCGCGTACCCGGTCCCGGTCCAGACCGCGAGCTGCTTGCGGTCGGCGGAGAAGGCGACGAACCGCTCGTGCCGGATGGCGTCGTCTTCCCCAAACGGCGTCTGCAACGGCGGCGCGGAGGACCGCACCGCGGGCACGCTCCACACCGTGCCGAAGCCCGGCAGTTGCCACATGTCCATCCCGCGGGCCGTGCTAATGGTCACCATCTTGTCGTTGCCCACGAACTCGGCCTTGTACAGCGTGGGGGCCTGGAAATTGTTCTTGCGATCATACGGGAGCCACTTCGGGGTCAGCACGGCGTTCGCCTCGGTGTTGAAGATCATCAGTGCCCGCTCGCTGTTGAACCCGGCCGTCTGCTCGACTATGACGTATTTGCCGTCGCCGCTCATGGCGACGTACCGCGGCGTCTCCAGTTCCGGCAAGCGGGACTTGCCGAGCGACTTGCCGGCGGCCATGTCATACCGCTCCAATTCCCACGTCTTGCTGCCGAGCGCCTCCGGCTTGCGGAACGTGGCGAAAAGGTTGCCCGTGTCCGCGACGATCAACTGGGTGATGTCCTTCTCCGGCAACTCGACCGTGGCGGAGACGCCCGGCCCCTTGGCCCCGCTGCCGTCCGCGGTGTCCTTGTCCTTTTTCCCGCCGCCGCGGAGCAACAGCACCGCCACGACGATGCCGACGGCGACCACGCCCAGCACGGGGCCGATGATGAGCAGCGGGTGCAGGCCGCGCTTCTTCGCCGGCCGGTCGTCGTCCGCGTCCGCGTCCTCGTCCCAGCCTTTGCGGCGGCTGGCCTTGGTGTCCTTTTCGTCCTCCTCATCGTCGTCATCGGCGGCCCGACGTTTGGCGCGCGGGCGGTCTTCCTCCTCATCCTCGTCTCGCCGTTTGGAGCGTGGGCGGTCGTCTTCGTCGTCTTCGACGACTGTCTTCGGCTTCGCCTTGGCGGGCGCGGGCTTGACGGCCGGCACGGACTTCGACGCCGTCGCGGGCTTGACGGCCGGAGCGCTCTTCGACGCCGGGGCCGTCTTCGCCACGGGCTTCGGCGCCGGCTTGGGGGCGGGCGGTTCGATTTTGAAGATTTCGCCGCAGCTCTTGCACTTGATCCTCTTGCCCCGCAACTCGTCCGGGAAATCGAATGCCGTCGCGCAAGACGGGCATTTCATCGTGATGGCCATGAGTTTGTCCGCGGTAGGAAGATCAAATAAATGCGAGGCAGGATTCGATCATCCTACTCGACAGGACGGCCATCCGTCAGCCGGGTTGTTACGAAAAATGGCCGCCGCGTTAGTCTTTGGCCGGCAGGGACTTGTTGAACGTGGCCGGGTCGAACGGGTCCGGCGGGCCGGCGGGCTTTTTGTCGTCCGAGCCGGCAGGGCGGGCGGCGCCGAAGCCGCCGGGGGTGGGCGCGGGGAGCAAGGCGGTTTCCTTGTCCAACGCCGGCAGCCGCTTGGGTTCCGGGGTTTCTGGTCGCGGTTCCGGGTCCGTGGTTCCCTCGGGCGCGCGGGCAATCATCACCCACGCCTCCAACGCGAGGTACGCCGGGTGATTCCGCGTCTTCAACGGGGCCTCGGCGGCCGTGCCGTGCGGCGTGACGGCTTTGATGAGCAGCGAGCTTTTCGCCGGGTCGGCTAGGTCGATGTAGGGCAAGGCGATCGCCAAGTTTCGGCTGACGGCCGGCCGGCCGGTTTGCCGCACGAGCTTAAACGCCTTCACGTCGTCCCTGGCGTGGCAGTTGGCGCAGGTGTTCTGCAAGATGGCGTGGATCCGCGACGCGAACAGCGGGAACGACGCCGAGTTGTAATCGACCGTCGGCACGTCGGCGACGGCGATCGGCTTCGCGGGGGCTTCCGCTTTGACCGGAACGATTACCGGCGGAGCAGGCTTGTTCGCGGGAAGCGCCGTCAGAAATTGGCGGGCCGCCGGGTAGTCCGGCCGCATGGCGATGGCGGTCTCCGCTTGCCGTTTGGCCTCATCGGCGAGGCCGTGCAGGTGACACCACTTGGCGAGGCGCAAACGCTCGTCGGCGTCCCGCAGATTGGCCTTCGCGGCGACGACGCGAAACGCGGCCGGGCGGTCCGCGACGACGGCCAGCACCCGCTTCGGCGGAAGCACGATTTCCCCGCCGACGGGTTGCCGGACGCGCCAGCCCTCGTCCACGCGGGCCACGTCGCCTTCGAGAAGGTTTTCGTTGTCCAACACCACAACGCGCGACGCCAACGGTTCTTGGGCCGACAGCGGGCCGGCGACGGCGAGCAGTGCCAGAAGGCGGATGATGGCTTTCATGGGTGGAGACATAACACGCCGGGCGAACCCGTCAAGGCGAACCGACTTCCATAGGCTAATTCACCTACAGCGAGTCCGCTTTTGACGGGAGTAAACGGATGGCCGATGTGACCGCGACCGAGGCCTTGGCCCAACTGGAACACCGGGCCGCCGCCGAACTGCACGCGGCCGGGGACGAGGCCGCGCTGCGGGCGTGGAACACCAAGGTCTTCGGCGAGAAGGGGGAGATGAACGCCGCCATGAAACTCCTTCCGACGCTCCCCCCCGACCAGCGGAAGGCTTACGGGCAGGAAGCGAATCGCGTCAAGCAGGCGCTGACGGCCGCCTATGACCAAGCCGTGGCGGCGGGCAAAGAAGCCACCCTGATGGCCAGTCTGTCGGCCAACCCGCTCGACGTGACCTTGCCGGGGCGCGGCGTTTCCCCCGGCGGCCTGCACATCGCCTCGAAGGTGATGCGGGACATTTACGGCATCTTCGCGGACATGGGCTTCCAAGTCTTCCGCAGCCGAGAGGTCGAGGACGACCAGACCAACTTTGAACTGCTGAACATGCCGCCGCACCACCCGGCCCGCGACATGTGGGACACGTTCCACACCAAGACGCCCGGCGTGCTGCTGCGGACGCACACGTCGCCGGGGCAGATTCACGTGATGAAGCAATTCGCCCCGAACCCGGTGCGGGCCGTGCTGCCCGGCATGTGCTACCGCTACGAGGCGATCACGACCCGCAGCGAAATCCAGTTCGAGCAAGTGGAAGGCTTGGTCATCGGGCCGGCCGTGACGATGGCCGACCTGAAGGGGACGATCACCGCGTTCGCCCGCCGCCTGTTCGGGCAGGAACGGCAAATCCGCGTCCGGTCCAGCTACTTCCCGTTCACGGAGCCGAGCATCGAAGTGGACATCGACTGGCCCAAGGAAGACCCGAACGCCGACCGCCTGACCAAGGGCACGGGCTGGCTGGAGATCATGGGCGCCGGCATGATCCACCCCACGGTGCTCCGCAACGGCGGCTACGACCCGGAACAGGTCAGCGGCTTCGCCTTCGGCATGGGCCCGCAGCGGATCACCATGCTGAAGCACGCGATCGACGATATTCGAGAGTTCTGGAAGAATGACCTGCGGTTCTTAAAGCAGTTTTGAAAATCGGAAGAAAAGAGTTTGAACCACAGAGGACACAGAGACCACAGAGGAAAGACAAAAACCCGAGGAAAGGCAATTCCAAAATGTCTTCTCTGCTTCTGTCTTTCCTCTGTGGTCTCTGTGTCCTCTGTGGTTCAAACTGTTTTTCTTCAAGCGACTTTGACGACCTTTTTGTGCTGCTTCAAGTCGGCCTTGGTCAGCCCTAGGCGGCCTAGAAGGGGCGTGTAGACGTCTTCAAAGAAGATGCGCTCGTCGAAAATGTTCAGGCTCTTGACGGCCTCCACGCGCTGGCGGCCGTCGGCCAGCAGGTCGTTGGCGGGCATGCTGAAGGTGTTGGCGACCAAACGAAACTGTTCCAGCGTGTCGTCGCGGTCTTCTTCCAAGTAGATGGCCGTGAGGTTGCGGAAGAACTGGGCGTGGGCGGCCTCGTCGATGGAGACGAGTTCCAGCACCTTGTCGAGGCAGGGGTCTTTGCCGCCGGCGACTTTGCGCAGGTTGCGGTAGTTGAGCTGCGTGGCGAGTTCCTGCATCATCGTGTAGATGACGGCCGCGCGGGCGTTGTGGTATTTCAGGTTCCACTCGCGGTCGGCGACGGCCTCCGAGAAGTCTTCGATCTGGTGTCGGGTCCGGTGGCCGGAGCGCACCAGCCACTCTTCCAGCACCATCGAGTGCTTGGACTCCTCGTACCCCCAGTTGGCCAGCATCCACGAGCGGCCCTTGTTGGCCCGCACGTCCGGCAACTGCTTGGCGATGTAGTCCGGCAGGAACAATTCGACCATGCAGAACGTCTGCACCACGTCGGCGATGTTCGCGTCAATGGCCGTGTTGGCTTGGTCCCACGGGATGTCTTCGACCGCGTTCCAACGGCGCTTCTTTTCCGCCTTGTCGAAGTAGTCCCGGTAGGCCGCGAAGATTTTCTTCTGCGTCTCGGGGCTTTCGGCGGGGGGCGTGGACATGGAGACACACTCGAAAAGGCGGGCTGGCTCGAATCCTGTCGGTATCGGCCGGCGGCGGCCGAAACATCAATGATTGTCGCCGACGCCCGGCGGCGGCACAACCGGAATTGCGGAAATTGCGGGCACGGCCGTCAGCCGACCAACAGCGGGATTGGGGAGGCGTCCGTGTTGAACGGGTCGTCGGCCAGTTCCTCGCCGTCGCCGCGGTCGCGGAAGACGTGCATGACCCGGAGGCGGGCCAGCGGGGCGAACTTCGGCTCGGGGTACTTGGTCGAGCGGAACGGCTCGTCCACGTCGAAGTCGTGGAATAGCACGCGGACTTTGCTCACCCCTTGGAAGTGGATGTCCTCGGCCCGACGGGCGCCGTTGGACTTGTCGAACAACTCGAACAGGTGCCGCCAAATGACGACCATCTTCCGGTAGCCGACGCCGTCTTCCATGAAGATCAGGTCGATCTGCAACCCCTTGAGCAGGCCGTAGACGTACTGCCGCACGGGGAGGCTGAAGACCTCTGCGTAGGCCGGCCCGACGATTTCCGTCAAGAAGGCCGGCTCTTCGTCGGCCCCGGTGACTTCGTCCCGCGTCAGCCCAGCAATGAACCACAAGTGCGGCGCCAGCCAATACCCGCACCCGCCCGGCGACGCGCGGCGCTTGGCGCCCTTCAGGATTGTGTCCAACCCCTTCAGGAACTCGCGGCGGAGTTGAATCTCGTCTCGCCGCTTGGCCCGCTCGTACACCAGCGTCCCCGCCAAGTCATGAAGACTGACGGCCAGCGGCCAGCCGGGGTCGAACTCCGTGACTTCCGATTCCGCGTCGGGGACGAGGCGAAGTTTCACGTCGTGCGGGTCGGCCCGGTCGAAGTGGGCGGCCCAGCCGTTGGCCTTCGCCAGCCCGGCCACCAGTTTCCGCCGGCCCTTGTCCACGCCGGAAATGGCGGTGGCCGGCCGGCGCGGGGTGGCGGGGTCGTGCTTCCAGTTCAGGTAAATAAAGCCCATCATGGACGTGAGGAAGCCCGGGGTCAGCCACGCCAGCCAGTTGCCCATCACGATGGTCAGCGGCATGCTCGCGGCCTCCGGTGCGGCGCCGTACAGGCTGCCGCCGGCCGTCGAGATGACGATGCCCGTGAGCAAAAGCACGGCGATGGTGGTCACGGCCAACAGCAGGCGCCGCGGCGAGATGCATTTGACTCGTGTGGAGCCTGGCGCCCGCCAGAGCAGTTGCACGGCGACAGGACCGGCCGGCGCCAATTGCAGCCCGACGACCGCCAGCCAGCAAAGACCGGAAAAGGCCAACGTCGGCCACAGCGGCAGATACCACGCCGCGGCGGTGGTCGCCGCCAAATAGGAAGTCAGGAAGGTGAGTTGCCGTCGGCTCATGCGGAAGTCGACTTGGGCGGCGCCGCGGGCCAACCGCGTGAGCAGCATGATGGGGAAGTAGACCCCGCCGAGCGAGGTGACGAACAACAGGCCCCATAGCAGACTCATCACCGCCAAGTAGCCGATGTAAGAGACTTGCACGAAGGCGGGCCGCCAGCCCCCCGGGACCAGCCACCAGATGCCGGCCGCGGTCGCCACCCAACAGACGAGGGCCGTGACGACGAGGTAATAGGCGAATGGAAGGCGGCGGGGGAGTGTCGGCGAGCCTTTCAGGTCCGGGCCGAGTTCGAGCTTGAAGCGGTCGCCGAAGCGGGCGACGAACCACGTCATCGCCCCGAGGCCTTTGACCCAGCGGATCGGGTTGGACCGGTGCCGGACGGTGATGCCGCCCAGAATCATCATCAGAATGATGGCCCCGACGGTGTCGTGAACGTCGGAGGTCGCTTGGCGCCCGTACATCTCTAGCCCGGCGAACAGCACCACGACCGACGGGGAGAACCACCGCCCGTGGACGAGGACGTGCTGAACTTGCGGGATGAAGGCCGTGAAAAGTTTCATGAACGCAATCGCCGACCGTGGGGCGTCATCCCAGCGGAGAGAGACGGACGCCGCCGGGCCGATGTCACACGGTTAGAGAGTCAATCGCCATGCAAAATACTGAGTGATTAGATTAACAGCCACGGGACGGCGCCTCCAAGGGAAATCCCCGACAAATTCTCAGAATCTCCGCACAATCGACGCAAACGAGCGCCGCAGTCATTTCGGCGGCGGCTTCGGCAGGAATTTTTGGATGTTCCACAGCAGCACGCCTCCCTGACGGTCGCCGCTAACCGTTTGTGTACCATTGTTCACGAAGGCGGCCTGAACCACGGGTTGTTGATGCTTGCGGAAGGCCCCGGCTTCCTTCTGGTCGGCGACTTTCCAGAGCCGAACCGTGGCGTCGGCCCCGGCCGAGAGGAGCCACTTCCCGTTGGCCGAGAGGGCGGCGGACCGGACGCTGCCGTCGTGGCCCTTGAACTCGCCGACGGCTTTGCCGGTCGCCGCTTCCCAGCGACGAAGCGTGGCGTCGTCGCTGCCGGAGATGATGTATTTGCCGTCCGCGTCGAACGTCACGCACGTTACAGGCGCGGTGTGCCCCTCGAAGGTGCGGAGGGATTTGCCGGTTTCCAAGTCCCACAAGTACACCTTGCGGTCGGCGGCGATGATCGCGGTCCCGTCGTCCGGGGACACGGCCACGGCGTGGACGTACTTCATCGGCCCACGCCAACGGCGGACTTCCTTGCCGGTGTCCAAATCCCACAGGATCACGAAGCCGTCCAACCCGCCGGAGATTGCTTGTTGCCCGTCGTGCGTGAACGCCACGGCGGTCACGAGGCCGGTGTGCCCTTCCAACTTGTACTTCTGGATCGTCGTGTCGATGTCCCACAGGCGCACCGTGCCGTCCATGCCGCCGGAGATGGCCCGCTTGCCGTCTGGCGACAGGGCGACGGCCCACACGGACGACGTGTGCCCGACCAGTCGCTTCAAATCCCGCTTGCCTTCGACTTCGACGTAGCGCACGGAGCGGTCGGCGCTGGCGACCACGGCCCGGCGGCCGTCGGGGGAGAACGCGATGCCGTTCGCCTGCCCGGCCGACACTTCCAGCGGGTCCACTTCGCCGGTGTTGTCCGGCAATTGGGCGCCGATTTGCGTCGCTTGGAACAACGTGCCGAGCCGCAGTTCCCGCGCCAAGTCGCCGAACGACTGCACCCACGCCTGCCGGGCGATGGTGCCGCCGGGGACGGCCAACGATCCAACAGCCCGGCTCAGGCTCTCGGACTCGGCCAACTTCACGCGGAATTCGGCCGGCGTCATGCCGACTTCGGCGGCGGCGGTCGCCAACTCCAAATCTCCTTCGTACCGCAGCGTCATGGCGATGACGGGTTCGGTCCGCGTCACCTTGGAGCCGGTCTTTTCCAGCGCCTCACGGTACTTCTTGGAGTCCTCGTCCATCTGGGCTGACGACGTCTCCTTCGCGGGGTACAGGGACAATGCCACGTCCGCATCGGCCTTGCTGACGGCCTTCGGGCTGCGTTCCAAGTGGTCCCGCATCTGGTCGGCCTTGGTGATGATCCCCGGCACGTGGCAGCCCATGCACGAGACGCCGAGTTCGACCGCCTTGTCCGGCCGACGCGGGTCGGACACGATGGCCGTCAGCGCCTTGTTGAGCCGGATGTTGGCCGCGTCCATGATGAAGTAGCCTTGCAAGCCGTTGGGCAGGCTGAAGATCGCCTCGCCGCCGGCGTGCTGGAACGTGTTCTCGACACTGCCCGGCCCGAGCGGGTAGGCGAAGACGTTGCGGCGGTCCGGGGCGCTGAGGCCGCGGTCGATCAGGTTCTGGGGGATTTCCTCGAAGTCGTAGGTGCGCCAGTAGTACCCGTGGACGGAGTCGTGCCGCTCCAGCACGCGGTTGTTGCGCGAGATGCCGGACCCGTTGAAGGCCACTCGCATCACCCGCTCTTGCTGGATGTTGAGCGGGGCGTCCACGCGCAGTTGCCGTTCCAGTTCGGCGAGATTGCCCGGCAATTGCAGCAGGTCTTGGTACAGCGGCGGCCGCGTGGCCGAGGCGACGAACCAGTCCCCGCGCACCGTCGGCACCTTGGTGGCCGTGAAGACCATCACCGTCCGCGTCGTCGCCCCGTCGTCCAAGAGGGCGTAGGGGTACTCTTGCAACAGCCGGTTCCACAGGGTCGCGTCCCACATGAACCAGCGCAGATCGATACGGAAGACCGTCTCGTGCGGGTCAATCGGCTCCGGAGGCCGCACCTTCGGGTGCCACGACAGCGAGTTGATGACTTTCGACACCGCGTTGCGGTAGGTCCGCAGTTCGTCGTCCGCGAGCCCGGCGTTCCACAAGTGCGTCAGCGTGATGTAGCGTTGGAACCGCCGCGCCCGGCGGTCGATCTTCTCCAGGTCCGCGAGAATCAATTCTTCGACCGCCGCCGCGGAAATAATCTGCCGCCCGCCCGTCGCCACCAGCGGCGGCGCCCCGCCGTCGATCCACGCCTTCACGGCCGCCAACTCGGCCTCGCCCGGCCGGTCCTTCACGTCCGGCGGCGGCATCGCCCCCGCCGCCATTTTCTTGAACACCGGCGACTCGGCCGCCTTGCCGGGCACCGCCTTCTTCCGGGCCACGAGCCGGTCGAGGTCGAGCAGATAATTCATGCCTCCTTCCAGCGTCCCGTTCTCGCCGTGACAGCGGTGGCAATGCACTTTGAACACCGCCTGAGCCTTCACAGCCAACGGATTGGGCGCATCGGCCCACAGCACGGTCGGGAACGCAAGGAGGATGAGGAGCCGCAGAATCATCGGGAAGAGTCTCCGCGGGGATGGGCCTGAATAAAGTTAGACGAGGCCGAGGGTTAAATGGATTGTGACCGATGGGGATGGGATGAGTCAAGTATGGGGCGTGTAACGAGCTGTAACACAGCAGGGCCCGTTTAGCCGCGACGCGGAGGCTTTGCGCAGCGGAGCGAGGACTCCCGCCCGGAATCGTTACTCGCCCAAGCAGTGATGGCGCGCTGCGCAAGCAAGGGGCAGCGACTTCCCCATTGGGACGGCTTCCCATGATGGGAATCGCCGCCCCTTGCTTGCGCAGCGGGCTATGACTGCTTGAGCGGGGAGCGACTTTTCGCGGGAAGTCCGCGCTCCGCTCCGAAGACTCCGCGTCGCGGCTAAACGGGTCATCGCTTGGTTACTGGCCTACCACCGTAAACGGAATCAGCGTCACCGCCGCCGGCTTCTTAGGCCGTTCGGCCGTCTCCTCCACCTCGAAGGGTTGGTCAATCGCGTTGCCGGCCAAGGTTTCGCAGTTGGTTACGCGACATTCAACTTATCTTCACGGCGGCCCGGCATCGTCTGGAGCAACGCCCGAAGAACGGCATTCACCGTCTCCGATTCTTGAAAAGCGGCTGCCACTTCCGGGTCGAGAACCACGAGTCGGCCGCCCTTCTTGAGTTTGGCGGCGAATCGGTTTGGTTTGGCCTTGCTGTAATCGAAGTCATATTCGGCGCGAAGTTCATCACTCATTAGTCGGCCCTCCCGTTGGGTTTTCTTCATGTTTCCGACGCTCGCCGGGAGTCGCCTGCCGGGCACTGATGACTCGGATATTTGGCGGCCGTTCGGTGAAACTGACAATCAACAAACGACCTCGGCCGGAAGAACCGATGAGGATTTCACGGTCCTCGTCGTCAGAGTGGTCAGGGTCCGCGTGAATCGCCGCCAGCGGATCCGCGAATGCCGATGACGCTTCCTCGAATGACACGCCGTGTTTGCGGACGTTGGCGTCTGCTTTGGCATCGTCCCACTCAAACTCCATAGGTCACCCCGATTATCCTCGACCGCTGGGACGGTTGACAAGTCTGACCGATTAAGTTCCGCGGGAATTTCGCGCCGCCTCATGAACCGGAGTCACCGCGTCGGCGGCCGATACGTCCGGCACCCCTGCTGCGGGCATGTGTGGGCCGGCGGGGAGATCACGACGACCGGCGGCTTTTCCGGGCTGACTTTAACCGGCGGCGGGAGTTCCGTCTTCGGCGGGATGGGCGGCGCGGGGGCTGATTCGCCGAGGATACTGAGGTCGGTCAGGCCGCCCGTCGTCGTCTTGCCGTCCAATGCCGCGAGGTGTTTCGTGGCGTCGAACAGGACCTGTTTGATTTCGGCCGGCGTCTTGTCGGCCAGGGCCGTGTGCTTCGGGTGGCCCAGCAGCAACGCGAGGGAGCCGGCCACGTGGGGTGCCGACATGGAGGTGCCCGTGAGTTGACCGTACTTCGTCGGCAGGGTGAGCGTCCGGCCGGCCTTCTTGAGCTTCCCCTCTTCGATGTCGTACCCGGCCGTCCGGGTCATCGGCATCGTGCTGAGGATGTTCGTGCCGGGGGCGGCGAGGTGGACGGTCGTCTTGCCGAAGTGGCTGCCCGGGTTCAGCTTGTCGTCGGCGTCCGTGTTCGCCACCACGACAATGTTGTCCACGGACTGTGTGTAGTTCGCCGGCCACATCCCCTTCTTGTCGTTGTCGGTCTCGTCGTCCTGCTTGTTGCCCGCGGAAATCACGATGACGACGCCCTTTTCGCGGGCCTTCTTGATGACTTCCAGTTCCGTCTGCAGCGGCCCCTTGCGGCCGCCGAGGCTCAGGTTAATCACCTTGGCCCCGTTGACGGCGGCGTAGTCGATCGCCTTGGCGACCGAGTTGGCCGTCGCCAGCCCGTCCGCGCCGAGGCACCGGACGGCCATGATCTGGACGCGCCAGCACACGCCGGCGACGCCGATCTTGTTGTTGCCGACCGCCCCGATGGTCCCCGAGACGTGCGTGCCGTGGTAGTGCCGGTCCTTCGGGTCGCTGCCGGGGGTGGCCGTCACCTTGCCGTCTTCCGTCACGACCTTGATGTCGATAAAGTCGGCCCCGTGCCTGTCCGGCGCGCCCTTCTTGGGGTTCACCCACATGTTGTCTTTCAGGTCTTCGTGGGTGTAATCGACGCCGGTGTCGCACACGGCGACGACGACGTGGGAGGTCTGGACGGCGCGCCAGGCCAGCGGGGCGTTGACGTTGCGCATGCCGTACAGTTGCTTGACGAACTCGTCCTGCGGCAGCACGACGAACGGGACGAGCCCCGCCCCCTTCTTGGGTTCGAGAACCCCCTTGGCGAAGCCGCCCTCGCTGATCCCGCGCGCCGGGTCCGGCTCGACGTAGCGGATCGCCGGGTCGGCGAGCAATTTGTTGACCGTCTCCTGTTTCAGGTCGCCCGCCCACGTACAGACCAGCCACTTGCCCTCCGCGACGTCTACGATCTTCAGGCCCAAGGCCAGCGCGATCTTGACGGCAGTGTCCCCCTTGCCCGCTTCCCACGCGCAGATCATGCGCTTCGCCTCCCGCAGTTCCTCGAGCAGCGTGTCCGGCGTGACCACGGGCGTGAACTCGGCCGCTTGGGCCCCGTTTTCCTGCGGCGGCGTGGGGTTGATCGAGCGCGGGAAGTTCGGCTCGACGTACCGGAAGGCCGCGTGCGTTCGTAAGGCGACCAGCTTGTCGGAGTCAAGTTTGCCGTCCCACTTGCAGACGGCGCCCTTGCCGCCGGGCATCGTGTCCGTGATGTCGAAGCCGAGCTTTTGGATGAACAGGACCGCCTCTTGCGACTTGCCCGGCACCCACGCGCACAGGATCGACTTGGCCTCCGCGAAGTCCGCGGCTTCCCATTTCGGGACCGCGAGATCCTCCGCGACCGCGGGCCGCCCGAGGGCGGCCAGCAAGGCAAGTGCGGCCAGAAACCTGCAACGTGTGTCCATAATCCCCTCGCGAGTCAGTGGGTGGAAGAGAGGTCAACGCCCGACGGGAGTGGCGAATTCGCCGCCCGCTGAGATTGTATGGTGAAAATTGGAACGAGGAGACGTGCGTTACGCGGCGTGGAATCTTTACCGCCCGGCCACCGCGAACGGAATCAGCGTCACCGCCGCCGGCTTCTTCGGTTGCTCGGCCGTCTCTTCCAACTCAAACGGCTGGTCGATCGCGTTGCCGGCCACGTCTTCGAGGCGGGAAGTCAGCCGCAGATGATGGCCGCCAATCTTCCAAGGCTTCTCGGGCGTGAACCGCCAGACGGTTTCGCCCTTCTCCACGGTGATCGTCCCCGTGACGGGCTGGCCGTCGTCGGTCTGCACCGTCAGATGATTCCGCAGCAGGGCCTCGTCCATCGCCTTGGGGAAGGTGACGGTCAACGCCTCGCCCGGCTTGGCGGGGGGCAAAAGTTTCCACGCGCTCGGCGTCGGGGCTTTCGTGATCGCCGGGCCGGCGGTGATCGCTCGGCGCCAGTCGTTGCCCATCACGACGCCGGCGGCGTCGAGCCATTTGCCATCGACGACGAGCGTGTACTTTTTGCCGACATGGAAGACGGGGCCGAGGTCGAGGCGGGGCTTCACTTCCTGCTTGATGCGGCCCGGGTCGATCAGCAGAGTCAGGCGGGTTTGTTCGAGGTTCCAGAGCTCCTCGTCGAGTTCGAGGAACGGCTGCACGACGGCCTTCCCATTTTCGTCGAGGAATTTCACGCGGGCATATGCTTCTCCCCGGCTCATCGGCTTGGAGAAGACGAGGTAGAACCGCAACGTGTTCTCGGGGATGGTGTCGCCCGACGGGAAGACATGCTGGAGAACCGGCGGCGTCTTGTCCCGCGTGTCGGGGATTGACACGTCCGCGAATGACTTGTCGCCGTCGAAGAAGACGCGGTACTTGGTCCCGGCCTGCAACGGGTACTTGGGCTGGAAATCAAAAGCGTTCTTGCCGGCCGCCTTCCAGTCCCCGGTGACGGCCGGGCGTTGGGCGATGGCTTCTGTAGTCCCGATGGCGACCACGACGCGAATGTTCGTGGACGAGGAGACGCCGGAGAGGGTAAGGCGTTGGTCGTGCCAAGCGGCTGTCGGTTCCGCGAGGAGTGTCGCGGAGAAGAGTAACCAGAGGCCGAGGGTTAAGCGCATTTTGCGAACTCCGTCGGCTCGTCGATTGAGAGAAAGCGGAAGTCACTTCCCCTTCGGACCTAACCCCCCGGCCCCCTTCCCGCGGACGGGAAGGGGGAGCAAGCGGGTAAATGTCGCCGGCCGAAGTGTCAGCAACCGTTGGGCGAAAGACTCAAACCCGCTTGCTCCCCCTTCCCGTCCTCGGGAAGGGGGAGCAAGCGGGTTTGGTTGCCCTTACGGCAACGGCACCACTTCCAAATTCAAACTGCTGCCGACCTTCCGCAGCACGGCCACCTTGTCCTTGCCGGCCTTGTCGAGTTGCGTCGCACCGTCCAGTTCCTTGATGGTGCTATACGGCAGGCCGGCCTTGTCGTTGATCTTGGTGGTGATCTCTTCGATCTTGTCGATGCCGGCCAGCGACACCTTCATCACGCCTCGGGCGGTATTGGCGATGAGGGCGTAATCCTTGCCGTCTTGCGTGTAGGTGATGATGTCCAGCGGGCGGTTGCGGTTGCCGAGTTCGGCGACCGTCTGGCCCTTCACCTTTTCGCCGACCTTGACCGAATCCAGCGGGATCTTCACCAGCGGCGTACACATGTACGAAGCCAGCAGGTTCGTCTTGCCGTTAATCTCGTAGGCCGCGAAGGCGTAGATCGGGGCCTTCGTCTCATACTTGCCGTGGGCGCCGTGGAAGATTTCCACGCCGGCCCCCTTGTTCCCGGCCGTGAACGGGTACGGGATGGTTTGCAGGCTGGAGTCCCACTCTTGACTGGTGACGCCGGAGAGAACCAAACTCCCCTTCACGAACGCCATGCCGGTGACGGACAACGTCTTCTTGTCGGTCGCTTCGCCGATTTGTGACGGACGAGTAGCCAATCTTCTTCAGGTCCAGTTCGGCGGGCTTGCCGTCGTCGCCGATCTTGACGATCACCGGGGCGGCGTCCGGGCCTTTGCCGCGGGCGGCCGACAGGAATACGCGGCCGGTCGCCGGGTTCACCTTCAAATCGTTGATGAGCAGTTGGTCGGCGGCGATGCCCAAGGCCGAGGCGATTTGCTCGTCCAGTTTCTCAACCTTCGGGACGCTGTTGCCGGCCTTGGAGTCGCCGGTGTCGAGGGCGTAGACCATCCGGCCGGCCGTGTCGGCGACGAACAGGACGCCGTCCGGCCCGAAGGCCATTGCGCCGGCGGACTTCAACGCGGCCGGGCCGACTTTCTTGCCCGGCTCGGCCGCGGACCCCAGTCCGGCGACGGCCAGCAGCGCGGCCCCGGCCAACCAACGAGAGGAACGAAACATGCGGACTCCATTGTTGTGAGAGGATCAGGATGCCAGTGTCCATCTTCGCCAACGCGCCTTGAGATGCAAGCATCTTTTTGCCCGACTTCGGCAAGTATGAGAAGCGGGTGAAGATGGGGCGACCGCGGCGGCGGGCGATATCCGGACGAATGATATGGACACCGCCGCCGGCCATGTTATTCACCCGGCATCAACCAGATTCCCGGCGGAGGGCGTGTCATGCGGCGGATTGCGATCATCAACCAGAAGGGCGGCGTCGGCAAGACGACGACGGCCGTCAACCTCGCGGCCGCCCTGGCCAAACGCGGCGAACGGGTGTGCGTGTTGGACTTGGACGCCCAAGCCCATGCCACGACTCACTTCGGCTTCGAACCGGACAACGACCGCCCCGGCATGTACGACGTGCTGGCCCGCGGCAAATCGCTGGCCGACGTGCGCCGTGAGGTCGGGGAAAATCTGTCGCTCGTCCCGTCGGACATCAACCTTGCCGGGGCCGAAGTGGAATTGGTCGGCATGGTCGGTCGGGACGTGATTCTGCGGGAAGCCGTCACACAGGACGGCGAGCAGTTCGACTTCATGTTGATGGACTGCGCCCCGTCTCTCGGCATCCTGACAATCAACGCCTTGGCGGCCGCGGACGAAGTGTTCATCCCGCTGCAGCCGCACTTCTTCGCCCTGCACGGCCTGAGCAAATTGTTGGAGACGACGGCCCTCGTCGCCCGCCGAATCAACCCGGGCCTGACGGTCTCCGGCGTGGTGCTGTGCCTATACGACGGCAACACGCGGCTCGCCCAAGAAGTCGTCCGCGACTTGCGCGAGTTCTTGGCCCAGTCCCGCGGGACGAACCGCCCGTGGTCGGAGGCCCGCGTGTTCGACGCCAAGATTCGGCGGAACATCAAGTTGGCCGAATGCCCGAGCTTCGGCCGCACGATTTTTGAATACGCCCCGCGCAGCACCGGGGCCGAAGATTACGCGGCCTTGGCCGCGGAAGTCGCCGGCGTGATCGAGGTCGGCGCGCCCGGCGAGCCGGAATTGGCGGCGGCCTAAAAAGCCCATGCGCGGCCGCGCATGGGCTTTCGCCCGCCCACTTTCGATAATGGGGGGACGTAGTCTCTCACCCGGTGCGGCGATGGCATCCTCCCGAGCGTCGGTCCTCATCTGCGACGACGAGCCGCTGATCCGCGACACGCTCGCCGAATTCCTCGCCCAAGAGAACTTCCAAGTCGAGGCGGTCGGCAGTGGCGAGGAGGCCGTCAAGCGGGCGGGGGAGCACTTCTTCGACATCGTCCTGTGCGACTTCAACCTGCCGGGCATGGACGGCATCGAAGTCCTCCAGCGCGTGATGTCGATCAACCCCGAGTCGTTCTTCCTGCTCATCACGGCCTACGGCACCGTGGAAAGCGCCGTCGAGGCGTTTCACCGCGGCGCGCAAGACTACCTGATGAAGCCGGTCCTGCTCGACGACGTGTTGAACAAGATCGCCAAGTTGCTGAAAGTCCGCGACCTGTCCCGCGACAACCAGTGGCTGCGGCGGGAACTGCACCGCGAGACGGCCGGCGACATCGTGATCGGGTCCAGCCCGGCGATTATGCAGGTGTACGCCGTCGCCAAGAAAGTCGCCCCGACGCGGTCCACGCTGCTGATCGAAGGGGAGAGCGGCACCGGCAAGGAAGTGTTGGCCCGCTTCATCCATACCGAGGCCCGCGCCGGGGACCGCTTCGTCGCCATCAACTGCGCGGCCATCCCGCACGACCTGCTCGAAAACCAACTCTTCGGCCACCGCAAGGGGGCGTTCACCGGGGCCGACAAGGATCAAGCCGGCGTGTTCGTCCACGCGGCCGACGGCACCGTGTTCCTGGACGAGATCGGCGAACTGCCGCTGGCGACCCAAGCCAAATTGTTGCGGGCCATCGAGCAAAAAGAAGTGATGCCCGTCGGGGCGAACGAGCCGGTCAAAGTTGAGGCCCGCATCATTGCCGCCACGAACAAGAGCCTCGCCGCCGAGGCCGAGCAGGGCCGATTTCGGGAGGACTTGTTCTACCGCCTCAACGTGGTGACGCTGAAAGTGCCCGCGCTGCGCGACCGCCGGGAGGACATTCCGCTGCTGGTGGAATATCTGCTCGCCAAGCACGCGAAGACGATGGGCAAGCACGTCGCCGGGGCGAGCCACGAGGCCATGCAACTGCTGGCCGCCTGCCCGTGGAAGGGGAACGTCCGCGAACTCGACAACGCCCTGCAGCGGGCCGTGATCCTCGGGGACGGCCCGCTGATTACGCCCGCCGACTTGCCCCCCGACTTGTCCCCCGTGCCGGACGACCCGAACCTCGTGGACAATTTGAACATGGCCGTCCAGCGCTTCGAGCGCCGGCACCTCGAACGCATCTTGAGGCAAACAGCCGATAAGAAGGAAGCCTCCCGCCGGTTGGGAATTGGCCTCAGTTCGCTGTATCGCAAGATCGACGAATTGAACGTGTCCATCCCCGACGGGAAGGGATGACGCGGCTAACCCGGCTGAATTGTGAAGGTCTGCCAAATCCTCTGCCATTGCGCGCGACCGATTTGACTAAATCCGGCGAAGTAAGGGTCTTTGTGCTAGCGACTGAGGGGCGCGCGGTCTATTCGGTTGTGATGGCGCGTGGCGATGAACCGTCACACCACGTTCGCGGCGGCAGGGTTGGGTTTTCGTTGGAGTCCCGGCTTCAGCCGGTCTTCGGCAGACGCGGCGGCAGGGTTGGGTTTTCGTTGGAGTCCCGGCTTCAGCCGGTCTTCGGCAGACGCGGCGTCAGGGTTGTGTTTTCGTTGGAGTCCCGGCTTCAGCCGGTCTTCGGCAGACGCGGCGGCGGGGTTGGGTTTTCGTTGGAGTCCCGGCTTCAGCCGGTCTTCGACAGATGACCGCGCGAATCAGTGGGCAGCTATTAGATGGAGTAGGTCTGGAAGACCGGCTAACGCCGGGACTCCAACGAAGACTAAGCACATGGCCACGGTTAGTTCTCATCACTGTGGCGCCGTCGGACTCCGCGTGATTGGTTCCGGTCGCTCGCCCAAGACCGCGTGAACGCGGGACTCCAACGCGACCGCTTCCCGGCGGTTGTGTTGGCAAGAATGGGCGACCGTCAGCCTCGCCGCAAATTCATGCTTGCCGAATCACGCCGACGGCTGTTTCGACGAGCGCACCGCTTTCACCAAGCCGATCACAAGGACGGCCGCCACTCCGGCGATCAGGCTGCCGTAATACACTTCCGGCCCGTCGAAGTCCGCGCGGGGCAGCCCTTCGGACGCGCCGAACGGCCCGGCCAGCACCGCGCCGAAGACGGCCGCCAGCCACACGCGCAGGCCAAGATCGCTCGCGTCCGAGTACGCCCCCCACTTGAAGACGTAGACCGTCATCGTCAGGAACCCCGCCAACCCGCCGGCCGCGAACGCCCCGACGACGCGCGAGACCGGGCGGACGGACTTGCCGAACACGCGCTCCGGGGGGACCGGCTTGTCGGCCGCCACTTCCGCGATGACGCCCCCCAAGCCCATCGCCAGCAGCACGATCCCCAGAGAGCCGATGGCGACGAGGATGGCCCGCCGGCGGACGCGGGCGCTCGCGGCGTGGCGCGCCCGCCGGAACTGCGGGTCGTCGTCCATCTCGGTGAAGAGTGCATTCATCGGGAACCCTCGGCCGGCGTGAGGAGCCAGTGTACCTGCCGGCGGCGGGTGAGGGGTAAAGCAATCGAAAAAACTGATTGCTTCGGGTCCGCCACTCACGACACCGCCCGCAGACACGCTATACATAACTTACGTTCCCTGCCCCCGTCCACATCATGCCCACCTCTCCCCAATCGTGCGCCCCGGACGAGGCGTTGGCCGCCTTGGCCCGCGGCGACTTGGCGGCCGCCGGGCCGTGGGTCGGGCATATTGAAGGGTGTCCCGAATGCCGGGAGCGGTTCCGGGCTTTAATCGGCCCCGTGACCGCCACCTGGGCCGGGCTGGCCGACCTCACCCCGACGGACGAATTCCTCGCCTCGACGGCTCTTGATCCCGATGACGGGCTGGCCCGGCTGTTGGGCGGGGCGAAGGCCAAAGTGGCCCGCCTGGGCGAGACGCGGGCCGAGGCCGCCCGCTTATTGCGCCCGCCAGAGGCGCCGGACGAACTGGGCCGGCTCGGGCCGTACCGCGTGCTGGACGTCATCGGGGCCGGGGGAATGGGAATCGTCCTGCGCGCCGAGGAAGTGGCGTTGGGCCGGCAAGTGGCCCTGAAAGTGATGCGCGCCCACTTGGCGGCCGACCCGGTCGCCTTGGCCCGGTTCCAGCGCGAGGCGCGGGCGATGGCCGCTGTCGAGCACGACCACGTCGTGCCAATTTACCGCGTGGACGCCGACAACGGCGTGCCCTTCGTGGCCATGCCCCTGTTGGCCGGGGAGTCTTTGTCCGCCGTCGTCCGGCGGGACGGCAAGTTGGCGCCGGGCCGCGTGATTGAACTCGGGAGGCAAATCGCCGCGGGCTTGGCGGCGGCCCACAAGCGGGGGCTGATCCACCGCGACATCAAGCCGGCCAACATTTGGCTGGAGCCGCGGGCCGACGGGGCCGAGCGCGTCCGCCTGCTCGACTTCGGGCTGGCCCGCGCGGCGGCCGCGTCCGACGTGAGCGGGTCCGGGACCGTCATCGGCACCCCGGCGTACATGTCTCCCGAGCAGGCGCGCGGCAAGCCGGCGGACCACCGGACCGACTTGTTCAGCCTGGGCGTCGTCCTCTACCGCATGGCCACCGGGGAATCGCCGTTCAACGGGGAGGACCACTTCGCGGTCGCCCGCCAAGTCGTGGAACTCGACCCGCCGGCCCCGGTCCGCGTCGTCCCCGGCCTGCCGACGGAACTGTCCGCCCTCATCATTCGATTGATGAGCAAAGACCCGGCCGCCCGCCCGTCCTCCGCGCAAGAGGTGGCCGACGAATTGGCCCGCATCGCCGGCGGGGGAATGCCCGCTCGAAGAAGGCGCGTCACTAGTCGGTGGGTGGGGGCCAGCCCCGTCTTGTTGTTGGCCCTCATCGGCGTGATCCTCGCGTTGAGCCGGCCGTGGTCGAGGACGGCCGATACGGCGCCTCAGATGGATTCGCTGACGCAACCCGCCGCTTTGAAACTGATTCGCGCCGCCGGGGCGGACCGCCAGCACCACAGCGTTCACGCCCTCGCGCTCGCCCAGACTGACGCCGGGCCGGTCGTCCTCTCCGAAGGCTACCCCGAAGGGCTGACGGGCCGCGGCATCCACGTGTGGGACCGCGACCTGACCCCGGTCGGCAAACTCCCGAGCGAGGGGGACTACATCCGCACGCTGGCCCCGACGCCCGACGGCAAACGATTCGTCACCGTCGGCGGCGGCGGCCTCGAAGTGTGGGCCTTGGCCGGGAAGTCGGCCACCCGCGTCATCCGCGCGGCCGAGCCGCCCGCGAGCATCGGCGGCATCGTCGTCGATCCGACGGGCCAGCGCGTGTATACGACCGACTATGAGGACGCCGGCGTGGTCCGGGCCTACACGCTCACCGCCACCGCCGTGACCCCGGCGGGCGTGTTCTCGGAAGTCCTCGGCCGCCCGTGGCAAATCGTCGTCTCGCCCGACGGCCGCTGGGTCGGGGCCACGGCCAAGGCCGGCAAAGTGTGCCTGTGGGACGCGAGGACGGCCGGCAAGCCGGTCGCCCGCGTCCTCCGCGCGACCGGCCCCGGCTTCCCGGTGATCGCCTTCGCCCCGGACAGCAAACGGGCGTGGGTCATGGACGGGACGGCCGGCGGGGCCGCTTACGACATCTCCGGCGAGGCGCCGAAGCAGGCGGGCGCCTTTCCCTTATCCTTAGGCGCGGGGCCGGCCCGCGCGGCCTTCGTTGATTCGACGGGGCGGAGACTTATTGTGGTCGGCGAGTGGGTGATTCAGTTGCTGGACGTGACCGGCGAGACGGCCCGCGTGGTCGAATCCCATGAGGTGAAATCCCCCCTGCGCATTGCCGATTACGACGCCAAGGCCGGGCGGCTGTACACCGGGCACGACGACGGGGTGAGGTTGTGGGAAGTGGTGAGTCCGTAATTCGCAAGTATTCAACGAGCCGCGACCAGTCATTTTAAACTGAATCGCGGCAATCCTCCCTTTGACGAACGTCGCTTGCGGAGTGCCAACAGCCGGCGTTTCACATCTTGGACTGTGGCGGCAAGCTCCCCCGGCAGTTCACTGTTAACCGAGGATGTGAATTGGCGTGACTCGCGGTCTGATATGACGATATCGTCTGCCGTCGTGCCGAATCGAGAGTATACCCTTCGGATCGTGTCGTCGAGTTCATTCTTGCTTGCAGTCGTTATCAACGTAGACCCCTTCTTGGAGACCCGATCAGATTCTAGTTCATCCAACAAATCTTGAGCGTCAAAAGGGATCTGATGCGACAGGCATAATTGTTTAGACTCATTCAAGATGGCAACCGCGCGGCCGATGTCGCCAGATTTGTCGTACAGTGCCGCCAATAAATCAAGACGGTCGCTGACGTCAGAGAAATCGTACCGCTTTAAAATGGAGGGCCAATTCGGCGTGTTAATCGTGAGATTGTGCAAGGCCATAATCTTGCGGATTTCAGCCTCGCGGCTATGAATGGCTTCTTCCAAATCGTCGTTTAATTCGGCGATGATTGCACGGATTTCTTCGCCCCGGATCGAATGGGCATATTCCGGCAAAGTGTTCAGTAAGTGTTCGAGTTGAATCGCGACTTTTCGAGCCCGCGGGAAATCACACTCGTCGAAATACCACTTTAGCAATTCATGGTAAAGCGATTCCAATTCTGTCGAACTGGGCATGGCAGCGCCATTTTTTTTGATGGGTGTTTTGCTATTCATCTTTCGGTCTCGGAATCGCAGGTGGCGTGAAAAAATTTTTCACATCCTCTGGCATTTGGTCCCATTCTATCCAAGCCCGTTTCGCATCTTCATTCTGTTGCTGTCGCTTTTTAGCGGCCTTCTTGACGAAGCGCTTCTTTTTGCCGGCCGAACTCTTCCGGTCGTGACCTTTGCCGGGTTGGTGCTTGATACCGCCTTTCGGCCCTCGCTTCTTCGGATCTTCGTCGGCCATGGAAACCGCCGCTGGAATGGGCTCGAACCGAAGTCAATTTCAACCGCCTTCAAAGCATCCTACTGCATCGAAATCAATCTGCAAAGTTCGCGAAGGATGACAAACGACTAGATGTGCCCGACCGAAACGGGGTTCCCCTGACGGTCTGAATTGTGTATTTCTCCTCCAGTCCGCCCAGACAGCCAGGAGAATGCGATGGGACGC
>JAYTTY010000149.1:0-2419 GCA_043744795.1 Zavarzinella sp.
AGACCGGCTGAAGCCGGGACTCCAACGAAGTCCGAGACCGGTCCGTGATTGATGTCGGTCCCTCTCAGTGGGAATTTCAACCAGGAGAACACCCATGCCCCAGACTCTCGAACCCAGAGCCGACCCGCTGCCGACCGACTTCTGGATGCACACCGGCCTCGAAGCCACGACGACGAAAGTGGACACGGCCAACATGGTCGTGCGGGCCGTCATCACCACCAAGCAGCCGGACCGGGCCGGGGACGTGATTATTCCCGGCGGCCTCCAGAACGCCAAGCAGTTCCTGCGGAACCCCGTGGTGCTGTGGGCGCACCAGCGGACGTGGCCGCCCATCGGGGCGTGCCAAAAACTCGACGTGCAGAAGGACTGCATCGTCGCGGAGACGAAGTTCAGCGAGTCGTCCCCGTTCGCCCGCGACGTGTTCAAGCTCTACGCCGAGGGCATCCTGCGGGCGTGGTCCGTCGGCTTCCTGCCGCAAGAGATTTACCCGATCCCGCCGTCCAAGGCCCGCCCGGAAGGGGGCATGTGCTTCACGAAATGGGACCTGCTGGAATACTCGGCCGTCCCCATCCCGGAGAACCCGGAGGCCCTGACCTTGGCGATTCACAAGGGCCTGATCAGCGACCCCGGCCTGCGGCACTGGCTGGTGCGAGATGTGATGGCGGCGCTGCACGCGTAGCGCCCGCGAACTCCCGAAAAGGCATTCACCACAAAGGCACAAAGATCACACAAAGGAACACAAAGAAGACTTCGGAAAAATCTTCTCGGCATTTCTTTGTGCGTCTTTGTGTGATCTTTGTGCCTTTGTGGTGAATGCCTTCGTTTCAAAACCCTTTTTCACCACCTTTGGAGACTTCACCCATGTCCGAACCATCCCTCTTGTCCCCGGTCGCCGACCGCTTCCAGACGCGGCAGGAACTCGTCGAGTTCATCGAACAGCAGACGGCGAGCGCCGTCGAAAAATCGTCTCCCCGGCCCGTCGAGCGGCGCGTGCCGTGGGTCACGAGCGGGCCGGTCGGCCGCGACTCCGAGGGGTACAGCGTGCTGAAGGCGGCCGCCTTCGCCCTCGGGTACATCGGCGCCGACCAGGCCAAGGAGGAAGTGCATGTCCACCAGCAGTTGAAGGACTTGTACCAGACCTACGGCTTCGTGCCGCACTGCGGGCACCAGTCGTTCCTGGTGCCGTTGGCGACGGACCACTTGCCGGCCTTCGAGCCGCGCGGCCAGCGGCTGCGGGCCGAGATTCGCCAGAAGATGCTGGCCCAGCATGACCGCTTCGACTTGGATGAAGCCCGCTGGATCGGCCGCCGCGCCGGCATCCACACGAAGGCGCTCGGGACCGTCAGCGACTTGGCCGGCGGGTCGCTGGTCGCCCCGTCGATGTTGGGCGAGTTGATCGACTTGCAGCGGAACATGGAGGCGTTCGCCGGGGCCGGGGCGCAGGAGATCGCCCTGCCGCCGAACGGCCGCATCCAGTTCCCGAAGCTGACCGGCGGCTCGACCGCCTACTGGGTCGGCGAGGGGACCGCGATCACGGACAACGACCCGGCCACCGGCAACCTCGACTTGCAGGCCAAGAAATTGGGCGTGTTCGTGAAAATGAACAACGAGCTGCTGCGGTTCGCGTCCCCCTCCGCGGAAGGCTTGGTCCGGTTCGACATGGCCCGCGTCGCCGCGCTGAAGTCCGACCTCGCCATGCTCGAAGGCACCGGCGGCACGCAGATCAAGGGGCTGCTGACGTACTCCGGCGTCACCGCCCACACCGCCAGCACCGTGGCCGCCAACGGCAACACCTTCGAGGCGCAGGACGTGGCCCTGATGGAAGGGAAACTGCCGGACGCCGTCGCCTCGCCGACGGCGTGGCTGATGCGCAAGACGATGTACGCCGCCCTGATGAACCGCCGGGCCGACGCCGTCACCGCCGCCGACCAGAAGGGCGCGTTCCTGTTCCACCCGGCCCGCCACGCGGCCGACGCCCCGCCGACGGACCTGTACGGCACCAAGGTCGTCCGCACGTCCCAGGTGTCCGCCACGCGGACGAAGGGGGCGAGCAGCAACCTCACCTACGTCGTCCTCGGCTACTTCCCGGACTGGATCGTCGCGCGCCTGGGCGTGATGGAGTTCCTCGCCTCCGGCCTCGGCGACACGGCCCTGCAAAATGACCAGACCTACCTCCGCGGCATCCAGCACATCGACGCCGGCCCCCGCAACGCGGCCAGCTTCGTGTGGTGCGACCAGGTGGTGGTGGGCTGAGAGTAAGCAACCTCACCCCCTAACCCCCTCTCCGCGGCGGAGAGGGGGAACCAAACCAAAAGGATTTTCGCCCACTTGCTCCCCCTCTCCGCCGCGGAGAGGGGGCCGGGGGGCTTACAAGGGTAGGTTTCCGGCCGGGGCAGAGGGAAATTTAGGCGGGGGTCGC
>JAYTTY010000150.1:0-9370 GCA_043744795.1 Zavarzinella sp.
GGTTTTAGCCCCGGATGGGGCGCCGGACTGTAGCCCGTGGGTGAGGCTTTGCGAACCCCGGGTTTTCTTGGCCATTGGTCATTCCCTCACCCCCACCGCCGCGCCTGCAGCACCTTCAAAGCCAAAAAGTACCAGAAGAACGTCAGCGACAGTTGCAGGAACATGTCGCGCAGGTGGACGCGGCCTTCGATCGACTCGAACCACAAGTTGAAGAACGTCAGGTGCGTGAAGATCACTTGCTGGGCCGACTCCGGGCGGGCCGCCTTGCCGGCGAACAGCAGGGCCACGTACACCAACATGCCGAAGAACGTCAGCCCGGCCGCCACGATCTGGTTCTTCGTCAGGCACGAGAAGAACAGCCCCATCGACATCAGCGTGAACCCGCTCACCAGCAGCGCCAAGGAGAACGACAGGATCGGCCGGTACTCGAACGGCGGCCCCCCCTCGGCCCGCAGGGCCAAGAGGTAGATGCCCCAGACGCTCCACGTCAGCATGTAAAACATCACGCCGCTGAACAGCTTGCTCAACAGCACCGTCGATTCGGAGACCGGGGCACACATCAGCACTTCATACGTCCCGCTGCGCTTCTCCTCGCTGACGAGTCGCATGGTCAGGGCGGGGACCATGAACACGACGACGAATGCCCAATAGATGGTGCTCAACATGAACTGCCCAAGGATCGGCTCGGCCATCGGCGTGCGGGCCAGCCGCTCCGTGAACAAGTGGTAGTTCAGGAACGCCACCAGCACGTTGATGAACAGCACCAAATACGCGATGGGCGAGTAGAAGTACGCGGCCAGCTCCCGGCGCGTCAGGACGATCAACTGCCAGTCGGACACGAGGAACAGGGCGACGGCCGCGTAGCCGAGGCCGAGGGCCATCAGCAGGAGGCCGTTGGGGATGAAGAACGCCTGCTCGTGCGGGATCAGCGTGCGGGCCAGGGCGATCAGGAACACGACGGCCCCGAGCGCGCCCAGCGCCAGCGAGGGCTTGTACCCGCCGAGGTCGGCGCCGCCAAGTTGGCTCACGTAGGCGCACAAGTACGCGAGGCCGAGCAGCGCCAGCACGGAGCCGTAGGTGAGGATGAAGCCGCCGACCGCGTTTCCGAAGATGAAGGCCGTCAGGGCGAAGGCGGCCCCGAAGCCGCCGAGGGCGTACAAGCCGACTTGGCGACTGGCTTCCTCCGTCTCGTTCTTACAGTACACGATCAGGAATAGCAGCCCGGCGAAGAAGCACGCCCACCCGAACGGGAAGAACAGGGACGTGTAGTGCCGCGTCGCCCCTTCATCGACCTTGGCCGTGGCCGAGATGATCAGCGGCATCAGCGAGAAGATCAGCCCGACGAGGGGCAGGCCGATGCCGCCGATGTTGCCGTACAGCCGGCGGATCACCTGGTCCCGGTCGCGGGCCGCGTGGAACAGCATCAGCACGACGCCCAGCACGACGGCCGCGAAGCCGACGTTGTTGCCGACCCGCAGGGCCATCGTCGTCCCGGCCGCGTTCAGGACCAAGATCAGGACGCCGAGCGTGGCGGCCATGAAGCCGGTGAGGCCGACGGTGCGCGGCCAACTGGCTTGGTCGTCCGTGAGGTCGGACGGGGCGAGTTCCGGCGGGGTTTCGTACGTCGCGGATGACATGGGGGTTCCCGAGGGAGTCAGGAGGCCGAGCGCCGCAGCACGACTTCGGTGTACAGAGTTTCCAAGTTCTTCCGGCGCAGGTCGAGCCGCCGCAGGCCGAAGCCGCGCTCGACGGCCTGCTTCGCCAACGTCTCGCGCAGGTCTTCCCCGGCTGCCTGCTCCACCTCGCAGCGGATCAGCCCGTCTTCCGCGGGGAGCGCGCGGGCCACGCGCGGGCCGGCGACCGTCGGCAGCCATTCGGCGACGGCGCCCGCCGGCCCGGCGAGGTCCATCACCAGCGTCGGGACTTCACTGGCCAGCGCGGAGAGTTGGCCGTCCCACATCAGCGAGCCGCGATTGATGATGATGACGCGGTCGCAAATCGCCTCGACTTCCGAGAGGATGTGCGTGGACAACAGAACCGTGTGCGTGCCGGCCAAGGCCTTGATGGCCGCCAGCGTCTCGCGGATTTGGATGGGGTCGAGGCCCGAAGTCGGCTCGTCGAGAATCAACACCTTCGGGTCGGCGAGCAAGGCGTCGGCCAAGCCCACCCGCTGCCGGTAGCCCTTGGAGAGCGTCCCCAATAGCCGACGGCGGACTTCCTTCACCCGGCACTTTTCGAGGGACGCTTCCAGGCGCGCCCGCCGCGTCGCCCGGTCCACGCCCTTGAGTTTGGCCCGGTACAGCAGGTATTCTTCGACCCGCATTTCCGGGTAGAGCGGGACGCTCTCGGGCAGGTAGCCTATGTTCTGCCGGACGGCCATCGGGTTTTCCATCACGTCGTGCCCGCACACCGTCGCGATGCCGCTGGTGGCCGGCATGAACGTGGTGAGAATCCGCATGGTCGTGGACTTGCCGGCCCCGTTCGGCCCGAGGAAGCCGACGAGTTCGCCGGGGGCGACGGCGAACGAGATGTGGTTGACGGCCACGACGGGGCCGTACTTCTTGACGAGGTTGTCCGCCCGGATCGCGTGGTCGCTCATGGTGTCGTCTGGCCCCGTACCGGAGTTCGGTATGGTATGGGCGGACTAAGTGGGATGACAAGGTGACAAGGTGACAAGGTGACAAGGTGACAAGGTGACAAGGTGACAAGGTGACAAAAACCGGGTGAGCCGAGCGGCGTCAGCCGCCGGGTATGGGGCTTTGGCGCACCACCCGGGGCCTTACGGCCCTCGGCTCACTCGACTTCGGTCACCTTGTCACCGTGTCACCCTGTCACCGTGTCAGTTTCTGCCCTTCCCCGCGAACAGCCCGCCGACGAAGGCGGCCGTCACCAAGACGAACACCACCAAGATGATGGCGACCACCTTGCCGATCGTGATGCCGCCGGCGGTCGGCACCGAGACAGGAATGGGGACCGGGACCGGCGCCGGCATCGGGGCGGGCATCGTCGGGACGGGGGCATTGGCCGCCGGCCGGTGTTGTGGTACGATGGCGCGGGACGAGTGGCCGGCGGCGCGCGGCTTCGGGGCGGCCGGGGCGTTCCCCAACAGTTTGTCCAGGTCGCCGTCCTCGAAGAGTTTGGCCGGGCCGCGGTCGGTCGGCAGTTCCGTCTGCTTGGTGGACTCCTCGGCGGCCGGGACTTCGTCTTCGGGCGTCGGGACGATCAGCGGTTGGCCGCACTGCGGGCAGTTGACGATGGACCCGGCCTTGCGGCGGGCGATCCCGAGCAGTTTGTCGCAGTGGGCGCAGCGGAAGCGAATCGGCATGGGAGTCTCCCCCTCCTAGTCGTCATTGTGCCCCGGAAGCCGCCCGGCCGCAACGGGGCGCCAACTATTTCGGCCCGCCGCGCGTTGTGTCGGGGCGGGTCGCGCCGCCATTTCAGGGTTGACGGACGCCTTCAGGCAGGAGGACTCGCCATGACGGGATACCGACGGAACACCCGAGGCGCGCTGGCGTTGGGCGCGGCCCTGATGATTTGCGGCGTGGCCGCCCGCGCCGACGTGGTCATCCTCAAGGACGGTTACACCCTCTACGGGGTGAAGACCATCAAGGAGAAAGAGGGCCTCCAAACGGAGGACGGCGTCTTCAGCGTCGACCGCGTCGGCGGCATGACCGTCGTGGACGACGGCCCGCGCTGGACCGTCTTCCCGGCCACCAACCTGCAAGTCGCGGACGTGTCCAACACCAACAAGTTTAGCTCCCTCGTCCCCTACGCCCCGAAGCGGGCCTTGTTCGCCGGCAAGCAGACCCTCCCCCCCACGGCCACCCTGCCCAAGATCGGCCCGTGGAACGAGAAGGACTGGACGCGCAAAATCGTGTTCTTGGACACCGAGAAGAACAACGTCCGGCACGACCTCGAACAGCACATCAGCGTCATCAGCCCGTACTACGTCCGCATCGGGTCGGACTCGCACCGCCTGCAGTCGTACTTCCTGCTCAAGGAGTTCGGGGCCGTCCGCATCCGCGCCTTCCTGCAAAACCACCCGGACCTCGACGACCGGGCCAAGCCGGACCCGGCCAAGCGGGAGCGGCTCATCCGCTTCTGGATTCAGGCCGACTGGCTGGACGAGGCCGACAAGGACTTGGCCAAGTTCGCCACGGACTTCCCGGCCGAGGCCGCGAAGCTGACCGCCCTCCAGACCGAACTGGACCTGACGCGGGCCGAGAAGTTGATGGCCGAGGTCGAGCGGGCCAAGGAGGCCGGCCGGCACCGCTTCGCCATGAAGACCCTCGCGGACTTCCCGAAGGACCACGTCCCCAAGGACATCGCCGACAAGAAGGTGAAGCTGGCCGCCGAGTACGAGACCCGGCAGGAGAAGTACGCCGCCACCATGCGCTGCCTGACGGAACTGCCGCAACAGGTCAACGGGGACCAGAACCAATTCTTGAAGGCCGCCGCCGCCGCCGTCCGGGCCGAGTTGCACCTCGACACCGTGAGCCGGCTGGAGATGTTCAGCACCTTGGCCGACCGGGCCGAGCGGGACGCGAAGGGCGGCCGCAAGCCGACGCACTCGCCGGAGCAACTGCTGGCGGCGGCCGTCACCGGCTGGCACCTGGGCAAGGTGTCCGCCGAGACGAAAGTCGAAACCGCCCGCAAGTGCTGGGTCGCCCGCGGCATGGCGCAGGCCCACTTCCAGAACGTGAACCGCCGCAACCGGCTGGCCGACGTGGACGCGTACCAGAAGTCCCCGGACGCCCTGTCCTTCGACGAGCTGGAAAAGCTCGTCTCGCTGCTGCCGCCGCCGGACGCCCCGGCCGAGTCCCCGGCCGGCCCGGCCGAGATGAAACTGCCGAAGAGCTTCGAGTTCCCCAAGGGGGCCGAGTTCCTGCTGAAACTGCCGGACGAGTATTCCCCCGGCCGGCCGTACCCGCTGCTGGTCCTGCTGCCGGACGGGTTCGAGAAGCCGGAGGACATGCTGAAGCAGTTCGGGGAGACCACGTCCAGCCACGGGTACATCGTGGCCGTGCTGAAGTGGTACGACCCGCTGGTGAACAAGTACATGTGGGGCAAGCCGGAGCACACGCTGCTGATGAACTTCATCCGCCACATGCGCCGGGCGTATCAGGTCGATTCGGACCGCGTGTTCCTGCTCGGCAACGGCGACGGCGCCAGCATGGCGATGGACGTGGCGTCCGGCCACCCCGGCACGTTCGCCGGCGTGGCCGCGTTCAACCCGGTCATCGTCGGCAAGATCTTCGGCACCTGCGGGTACTGGATGAACTTCCAAAACCTGCCGGTGTACATCGTCACCGGGGACCGGGCCGGCAAGTCCGCGGCCCTGCGGCCGACGCTGGAAAAGTGGATGCCGAAGGGCTACCCGGCCCTCGTCATCACCTACAAGGGCCGCGGGGCCGAGTGGTTCCCCGAGGAGTTGCCGTTCCTGTTCGACTGGATGGGCCGCAAGCGCCGGGCCGACCCCGGCAAGCAACTCGGCCCGACCGGGAACGACCCGTTCGACAGCGGCTACCGCACCGTGCGCGCCGGGGACGACCGCTTCGACTGGCTGACACTCGACGCCATCGACCCGCGCTGCCTGCTCAATTACGACCCGGTCATGACCGGGGTCGCCGCCCCGCCGCCGGCCAAGATCTTCGGCAAGATCACCGAGGGGAACAACCTGCAACTGAACCCGCGCGGCATCAAGGCCATGACCGTCTGGTTCGGCCAAGGCATGTTCGACTACACCAAGCCCGTGACCGTCAAAGTGGGCGACAAGGCGCCCGTGAAGAAAGTCGTCACCCCCAACCTCGGCGTCCTCATGGAAGACCTCTACGACCGCGCCGACCGCCAGCGGCCGTACTTCGAGAAGCTGGAGATCAAGGTGCAGTCCAGTCCCGGGGTTCGCAAAGCCTCACCCACGGGCTACACTCCGGCGCCCCATCCGGGGCTAAACCCGGTATTTTGGTTTTCAGCCCCGGATGGGGCGCCGGAGTGTAGCCCGTGGGTGAGGCTTTGCGAACCCCGGGACGTGAAGAAGCCCGCGCTCCGCTCCGAAGACTCCGCGTCGCGGCTAAACAAGACAGAAGCCCGCCCCCCCGCCTACACTAACGCCAACTGTTTCACCCGACCGGGAAGGATCATCCGTGATGGCCATGCGGTTCGTATTGGTGGCGTGCCTCGCGTTCGCCGGGGCCAGTCCGGGGGACGAGCAGCGCGTCCTGAAAGTCGCCCAAGGGCTGTACGAGGGCGTCCGGCAGGAGACGCTGCCCAACGGGCTGCGCGTGTTCCTGAAGCCGGTCCCCGGGTCGCCGGTCGTCTCCACGATGGTCGGCTACCAGGTCGGGTCGGCCGACGAGGAACTCGACCAAACCGGGCTGTCGCACTACCTCGAACACCTCATGTTCAAGGGGACCGAGAAGCTCATGCCGGGCGACATCGACCGCCTCACGCAGCGCAACGGCGGCCGCAACAACGCCTGGACCAGCGAAGACATGACGATGTTCCACTTCGACTTCGCGGCCGACCGCTGGAAGCCGGCGCTGGACGTGGAGGCCGACCGCATGCGCAACCTGCGCATCGACGCCAAGCACGAGTTCGAGCAGGAGAAGGGGGCCGTCATCTCCGAGTTGGACGGCAACGAGGACTCGCCGTGGGAACTCGAAGGCAAGCTGATCCTCAAGCCGCTGTACGGCGACAAGACGCCCTACGGCCACCCGGTGATCGGGGACAAGGCCCACGTCCGGGCGGCGACGGCCGAGGTCATCAAGAAGCACTACGACCGCTGGTATCACCCGAATAATGCCGTGCTGGTGATCGCCGGCGGGTTCGACGCGGACGAGGCGATGGCCTTGGTGAAGGCCAAGTTCGGCCCCATCCCGAAGGGGGAGTTGCCGGCCCGCAAGCCGGCCCCGAAGGCCGAGCCGCGGACGGAAGTCGCCCGCGCCAAGATGACGAGCCGGTTCGAGAGTCCGCGCCTGCTCATGGGCTTCAACACGGTGGCCGAGACGCACGCGGACTCCCCGGTGCTGGACGTGATTACCCTCGTCCTCGGCGAGGGCAAAATCTGCCGGCTGCAAAAGCGCCTCATCGAAAAGGACGGCACCTGCAACGGCGTGGACGTGTCGCACGTCTCCGGCCGCTACCCCGGCTGGCTCAGTTTGCAGATCGAACTCTTCAAGGCCGACGACCTGCGCGCCGCGGAGACGGCCGTGCTGGACGAGTTGAAGAAGCTCGCCGAGGACGGCCCGACGGCCGCCGAGTTGGCCCGCGTGAAGCGCGGCATCCTGGCCAAGCACATCTACGCCCACGAGAGCATCCACGAACTGGCCGACACCATCGCCCGCGGCGTCGTGGCCAACGACATGAAGTTCGTCCACGACTACCTGCCGCAGATCATGGCCGTGTCCGCCGCCGACGTGAAGCGCGTGGCGAAGAAGTACCTGGCCGACGCCAAGCCGGCCGCGGTGGACTCCTTGCCCTCGGGGGACAAGAAGGAGGAGCCGAAGAAGGAGACGCCGAAGAAGAAGACGAGCGGGATGCAGCCGTCTGTTTCGGGGCCGGGGGGGGTCTCGGCGACTCGCGCCCAAATCAAAACCCCATCCCCGTCATCCCGCCAACTCCACCAGAAGGCCCCGATGCACGGGGCCGGCGAGTTCGACCTCAAGGCCGCCAAGACGGTGACGCTGGCCAACGGCATGAAGGTGATCCTGCTGGAGAATCACCGATTGCCGCTGGTGTACGTGGACGCCAAGGTGGCCCGCGTGCGCATGTACGAGCCGGCCGACAAGGTCGGGTTGGCCCAACTGACGGGCGAGATGATGGAGGAAGGCACCAAGACGCGCGACGCCGACAAGATCTCCACCCTGATGGCCGACGTCGGCGGCCAGTTCAGCGTCGGCGGGTCCGGCGGCACCGTGAAGATGTTGGCCGACGACACGGAACTCGGCGTCGAGTTGCTGTTCGACTGCCTGATGAACGCCGACTTCCCCAAGGACGCCCTCGAATCCAAGCGGGAGCAGTTGCTCGCCGCGCTGGCCGAGGACGACAACAAGCCGGAGGAGCGGGCCGAGCGGGCCTTCAAGGCGGCCGTGTACGGCAAGCACCCGTTCGGCCGGCCGACCGCCGACAAGAAGGTGATCCAGACCGTGACGCGCAAGGAACTTCGCCAGTTCCACAAGAAGGTCTTCGTGCCCAACAACACGGTGGTCGCCATCGTCGGGGACTTCGACGGCGAGAAGATTTTGGCGCAGGTGAAGAAGCGCACCGAGACCTGGAAGGCCGGCAAGTTGCCGAAGGTTGACCTGCCCGCCCCGCCGGCGGCCGAGAAGTTCACGCAGACGATCATCAGCGACCCGGCCGCCGCCCAACTGCACATGTACATCGGCCAGCTCGGCGTGAAGCGGACCGACCCGGACTTCTACAAGCTGCTCGTGATGGACAACGTCCTCGGCACCGGCCCCGGCTTCACGGACCGCCTGAGCGCCAACCTCCGCGACCGCCAAGGCTTGGCGTACACCGTGCGGGCGACGATCACCACCAACGCCGGGGACGAGCCGGGCACCTTCACCGGCTACATCGGCACCTTCCCCGACAAGTTCGCGGACGTGAAGGCCGGCTTCCTCAAGGAAGTGAACAAGCTCCGCGAGGAGTTGCCCGGCAAGGAAGAAGTCGAGGACGCCAAGAAGTACCTGACCGGCAGCATCGCCTTCAACCTGACGACGTGCGACCAAGCCGCGAGCCTGCTGCACACCATCGACCGCTACAAGCTCGGGGCCGACTACTTGGAAGACTACCGCAAAGCCGTCAGCGCCGTCACGCCGGAGGACGTCCGGGCCGCGGCGACGAAGTACATCAACCCGGCGAAGCTGACCCTGATCGCCGTCGGGGCCGTGGACGCGGAGGGGAAGGCGCTCAAAAAATGACAAGGTGACAAGGTGACACGGTGACACCTTCCCTCACTTTCCCCGTCACCTTGTCTCTGAACGGAGAAGAGCCGTGAGCCATAGTAAGATGAACAGCGGCCTGGACTGGGACATCGGCGGTGCCCCAGAAGCCCCCAGTGCCCCGGAATCCCTCCAGCAGACCGGCCTGACACTCGGCTTCCTCAGCGACATGGTCTTGCGGACCCTGTATTCGCGCGGCGGGATGCTCGGCCTCGACCTGGCCCGCCTCATCTGCCTGCCCTTCAAAGTCATCGAAGAGGCCCTCGGGTTCCTCAAGCACGAGAAGTGCATCGAGGTCCTCGGCGGCGACCTCATCGGGCGCATCTCCTACAAATTCAACCTCACGGAGCTGGGCCGGCGGCGGGCGCAGGAGGCGTTCAAGATGTGCGCCTACGTCGGGCCGGCCCCGGTGCCGCTCGAGGATTACG
>JAYTTY010000151.1:0-9369 GCA_043744795.1 Zavarzinella sp.
GAACAAACGACCGGCGGGACGCCGGTCCCACCGCCCGCCGGCCGCCGCACGGAAACTGAAAATGCTCCAGTGCTCGGCAACGGGCTGCGACGTGAGTTATAATGACGGGCGTTGTCTGTGCGAGTGTTCTCATGCCATTGCACGACTGGACGGGCCGCGACGACTGGGAGGGGATGCGGCTGCATTGGCTGGCCGAACTTTGCCGGACGTTGAAACGAGACCTGCCGCCGGGGTTTCGTTCCCTGATCAGGAACGTCGCCACGGACGACGAGTTATCGGAAGTTGAATTGGCAATTCTCGTCGAGCAAGATGGCCGATTGGTCACCGCCCTGGAAGTGATCTCGCCGCGGCAGAAAGATCTTCCCGTCATCCATGAACAGACCGCAACCCGTTTCGCCAAGCATTTGCAAAGCGGCGTTCACCTCGGAATCATTGATCTCTATCCGCGGCCGGCCCGGTTCGCGTTCCCCCGCCTGCCGGCAGCCGAAAATGGCGAAGACATTTTGCCGCCGATGGCCGTCAGCTACCGCGTCGGCGTGGCGGCGGCGCAAGGCGGGCGCATGTTGGCCGTTTGGCAGCGGGCGATGGCCGTCGGCCAACCGCTGCCGGCCATGCCGCTGCCGCTCGGCCCGGACGTGCTCGTCTCCGTGGACTTGGACGGCACCTACGGCCGGGCGGCGACCGACAGTTACTTGGACAACGCGGGCGCGTAACGGCGTTACGCCCACGCCTTGCGGAATCCGAACGACGCGAACTCGCGGTTGGCCGTCCCTCGGACTCCCGCGAGGCCGGGGCCGGTGACGGCCGTGTCCGTCACGCTCGCCATGCGCGTGCCGTTGAGAATCAGCGTCAGCGAGTCGCCGATCACGTCCAGTTCCAACGTGGCGTTGGTCGCGGACCACGGGACCGCGGCGAGCGTCGTGGCCCGGCCGCGGACGACGCGGACGATCACGGCCGTGATAACGCCGCCGGTGTTGACGAGTTCCGCGCGGTAACACGTTCCCTCGCCGGTCCCGGTGTGGCGGACGACGACGCCGGCGCGCGAGCCGGAGGTGTCCGCGACGGCACCCGCGGACACCGACACGTCTTGGCCGGACGCCTCGCCCAACAGCGCCACATTCACCGACCCGGCGCCGGCTTTCAGTTTGCCGTTGGCGAATGACCACGCGCCGAAGCGCTTCGTGTACGGGGCCGACAACGGGCCGGATTGGCGCGTGGAAAAGTCTTCCGCGAACTCGGCCGGGGAATTGATGGCGTCGGCCCGGAAGTCGTCGAACTTGGCGCGAATGCCGCGCACGCCGACGAGGCCCGGCCCGCTGATGGCCGCGTCGCTGGCCGCCGCGACGAGGGCGCCGTTGTAATACAGTCGCAACAAGTCGCCGCTCACGCCCAGTTCCAACTGGCCGACGCCGGCCGTCACGGTGGCCGAGGCCAACGTGAGGACGACGCCGTTCAGGTTGCGGACGATGGACGCCGTAAACGTGTTGCCGCCGCGGCGCACTTGCCCGAGGTAGTAATTACGGTCGCCGGGGGCCGCGTAGCGGGCGAACACGCCGGCCGCCGTGCCGGAGGCGCCGAGTTGCACGCGGGCCTGCACGCGCACGTCCGCGGTGTCGATCTGGTCGTGGACGGCGAAGGCGGCGGCCGTCCCGCTCGCCACGAGTTGCTGCCCGGCGATCGCCCATATCCCGGAGACTTCGCGGAAGTTCGGCCCAAGGTCCGGGCTGTCGGCCGTGGCGAACGACTCGAACCGGCGCGTGCCCGGAGCGGACCGCGTGACCAAGAAGTTGTCGAACGCCCGGCCGGCCGTGCCGCGCAGGCCGGCCGCCCCCTCGGCCGTGATCGCCGAATCGAACGCGGTCATGACCGGGACGCCGTTCAACGACAATTCCAGCCGGCTGCCCATCGCGTCGAGTTTCAGCACGCCGGCGTCGGAGCCGACGACGACTTCCTGCAAGCGGGTCAGTGTGCCGCCGACGTTGCGGAAAATCCCCGCCCGCACGACGGCGCCGGCGCGGGTCAGTTGGGCGAGGTAGTAATTCCCGCCGACGTACCGCAACAGCACGCCGGCCGAGCCGTCCGTCGGGACGGCGACCGCCGCCGACACGGCGCCGTCGCGGAGGGCGGTCGCGTCGGCGATCAGCACATTCAGCGCGGCGCCGCCGGTGGCGGCCTGCCCGCCGACGAGCGAAAAATCGCCGGCGGCTTCCGTGTAGTCCGGGCCGACCGATGGGCCGTCGGGCCGGGCGAAGTCGTCCGCGAAGCGCGTGGTCTTCTCCACGGGGTCGAACAAGTTGAACTGTCCCGTTGCCGCCGCGAACCACGCCGTCGCCGCCGCGGAGTCGCGGGCGTCGTACACGGCCCCCAACGCCGGGTCAGCCAACGTGTCGCTGCTGGCGGCCGGCACGCCGGACCGGCCCGCCGAGGCGAGTTTCAATTGGGCGAGGGCGCCGTTGTAGAAAGCTGTTTCTCCGCGTAGGACGTCGGCGACGGCCAACTGCCCCACGCCCTCGAACCACACGCGATTCGGCGTGGAGGCGGTCGAGTACGTCACGCCGCTGGACGCGCCATCGACGCGATTCAGATTGGCCCGCACCCACGCGAACACCTGATTCCAGTCGGCGACGGCGGCGAAATTCGCCGACCGGCCGAGCGTCAAATACGCCCACACTTGAACGTCTAAAGCGATAGACGAGGTATTCATGGCGTCGCCGGTCGTCGTGCCGACGCGGAAGAAGTTTCCGCTCGGGTCGAGCATCGCGACCACGAACGCGGCCGCGTGATCCCGGCGGGCCGCGTGCGTGGCGGCGGCCGTCGGGTCGCCGATGCGGGCGTCGGTCCGGCTCAAGGCGCTTTCCAGCGCGAACATGTCAATCGCGTGTTCCGTTGACCGCCACGGCACGGCGGTGCCGTCGGCGTCGTACCCGCCGCGGTAGCCCTTCAGCGGGCCGGTGTCCTTGAGGTTCGCCTCGGCCCAGTCGCTCAATTCGCCGGCCCGTTGCAGGTAAATCGGGTCGCCGGTCGCGGTGTACAAGTCGATGAGCGCCAACCCGAACCACGCCTGATCGCCGAGCAGTTTCGCGGAAAAGGCCGGGCGCGGCGAACCGTCCCCGAACAGCGAGTGCCCGCCGGGCCGCAAATTGGGGTAGCCGTTGGCGGCGTCCGGGGCGGTGTCGAGGATCGCCTTGGCCACTTTGCGGGCTTGGTCGAGGGCGGCCGTCGTCCCGTGCCGGATCAACACTTTGATGATGAGGGCGGCGTCGTAAGTCGAGGACTGTGACGGAAAGACCGTCGTGTCCCGCGGTTGGCCGGTGCGCAGCGCTTCGTGGGCGTTGACGGCCGGGTCCGGTTCCGTGCCGTCGGCGTTCAGGCGCACTTCATCAAGCCAGAATGACTTGTTTCCGGCCGGCAAGTCGTCCCCCAGTACGAATTGCACCGCGTGCAAGTCGGCCGGCGTGACCGCCGCCGGGCCGAGGTCGATGGCGTACTCCCGCCACTGCCGCGTGAGGGTCACGGCGCGGGACACGGGCGTCCGTTGGTAAAACGGCGGCGAGTCCGTGCGGCGGAAGACGTTCACCCGCACTTGTTGGCCGTCCGTGTCGCCGCGGGCCAAGAAGCGCAACGTGCGGGCGGCGCCGATTTCCCCCAGCGCCTGCGGCCGGTTCGCCACCGAATTCCCCGTGCCGAATTGGAAGTAGCCGTTGGCCCCGGCGCCGGTCCACGTCGCCTTCAAACTGCTGCGCCCGGCAACGCGGTCGGCGTCGTTGCCGTCGAGGGTCATGTCGGCGACGGAGTCGAATGTCCCGAACGTCCCGCCGTCGGAGTAATCCCGGCTCAACCAGTACGTCGGCCGGCCGAAATCTTCCGGCCGGGCGCTGAGGGCGTAGCGGTCCACCATGCGCGCGACGGCTTCCGCGGGCGAAACGGTCGCGCCCGTGAGGCGGGCCAAGCCGTCGCGCACGAAGCGGTTGGCCGCCGCGGCTTGGTACGCCGGGTACTTCGCTTCGCCGAGCAACGCCTTGCCCGTCCCGAGAACGGTGAACGCCAAGTTCAAGGAACTCCGCAGGGCGTTCCACTCGGGGACCACGCGGCCGTTCTGCTCGCGCAGGAAGACCGACTCGACCACGTTGCCCGGCGAGCGGATGCCCAGGGCGGCGAGGTAATCGTCTTGGGCGGTCGCCTGATTCGGGTAGCGGTCCGCGATCATCGCCTGATAGTGCGGCGCGATGATTGGCGCGCCGAGCAGCCCGGACCCGTCGTCGGCGGGCGTCACGCCGCCGGCGCCGAAGGCGTGGTAGCCGTCGGCCGCGGCCAAGGCGCTCAGGCGCGGCAACTCGACGGGCGACAGCCCGGCGAGCGGGCCGGGCAGGTCGATCCGCAAGTTCAATTGGGCGCGGGCGGCCGTGTCGCGGTACGCGGCGATGTCGTTGCCGAACTCGTCCCGGCGCGGGGCCGGGACGAGCAGCCGGGCCAGTTCGTCCAAGTAGCCGGCCCCGTTGTAGGTCTTCGCCTCGTGCAGCGGCATCGCCGCGAGGGCGCGCGTCGGCTGGGCGGCCGCGTGCAGCAGCCGCACCAGTTCCGTCTCGCCGCCGAACACGTCCCAGCCGCCGGGGTTCACGGTCGTGTCGGCCCGGTAGCCGCGCGCGAGCGTGCCGTCCAGCAACCGCAGGGCGTCCCAGGCGATGTCGCGGACGGCCTGTTCCACGGCGGCGGTGGGCAACCCGAGTCGCTGCCGGGCGAGTAGCAAGGACAAATAGGTGATGGCCGTGTCCACGCTGGAAAAGACGTTGTGGTCCGTGCCGTCCTCGATGGGCGATCCGTTTTGGAGGAAGTGCGGCAACAGCCCGCCCAACTTCGGCAGGTTCGTCACCGTCGTCGTGGCCTGTTCCGCCAACGCGGTCGCATCAGCCAAAGACACCACGCCCAAGTCGGCGGCCGTCACCGTCGCCAAGGCCAGCAGGCCGGTGGCGGGGACGTTTTGCCGCTCGCCCGGCAACAAGTCGGCGCGGTCGCGCATCGCGCCACTGGCCGCGTCATAGTTCGCGCGCAGGGCGGCGTAGCTCGCCACGAACGCCTCCTTGCCGGCCATCGCGGGGCTGGTGATTTGCAGCGTGACGCGGCCCATCTTCACGGACCGGCCCGGCCCGCCGGTGATGAGCCAGGTGATTTGCGTGGCGTCCGTGATGTGGTCGGCCGACAGGGGAATGGTCACGGTGGCCGGGCCGCCCGTCAGCGTCTTCGTCACCACTGTGGGCGATTGGCCGGCCCGCTCGATCTTCGCTTCCAGAACGCCGTTGCCGTCGAGGATTTCAAACGTCGCCCCGGTGACGCGGACTTGGTACGGGGACAGGATGGCCGCCGGGTAGAAGGCGTCCAAGTTCACCCGCGCCGGCGTCGCGGCGGGCGGGGCGAGGAACGTCGTCACCCCGGCGAAACTGCCGCCGGCGCCGACCTGCACGGCCATCGAGCCTTCGAGAGGCGTAAAGATCGCGTCGCCGGCCGGGTCCACTTGGGAGCGAATCGTGTCGAGCCGGGAGAAGTTCCAGTCGGGCGTTCCGGCTTGTGCTTGCGGCACGTAGTCGTCCACCAGCACGTCGCCGGTGAGCGTCTTCACGCGCTCGTCGTCCACGACGGTCAGGGCGAACTTGCGTGTCAACAGGCCGGGGGCCGTCAGCGAAACGCCGGCCCTCACGTTCAACGAGTCGGCGTCTTGCTTCGCCAAGACCGTGACCGAGCGGAATTGGTCCCAGTTCGCCGCGGTAAACGTGACGCTCGCCGGGCCGACGAATTCCATCTTCGACCCGCCGAGGTTGAAGGCGGCCGTCACCGTCATCGGCGCCACGGGGGCGGCCGTCAGCCGGAACAAGAGCGAGTAGGTGTGCCCTTCCCGCAGACTGCCCGAGAGGACTTCAGTCCCGTTGGGGCCGCGGACCAATTCCAGGCGCTGTTGGCCGTCGTCGTCCCGCTCCGTGACCGCGGCCGTGGCCGTCGTGCCGTCCGACGAGTCGGTGAACGTGAATTGGGCCACGCCGTCCGCCGCGTCGGCGTCCGCGACGGCGGTGACGGGGAGCGTTTTGGGGACCGTCCAATCCGTGGTGTCGAAATGGAGCGTCGTCACCGATGCCTGGATGTCCGCGTCCCCCGTGCGGGAGACGGTGATCGTCACGGGGCCGGCGGGCGCGGATTCCGGCCGGACGCGCAGCGAGGTCAAATCGGTCCGTGCCTCCGTGACGGTGAAGGTCGGCCGGTCCACGATGACGGCCGGCACGCAGCGGCCTTCGAGGTCTTGCAGATTCAAACGGCGGGACGCAACCGCCCGGGGACGGGAACGGGCCATGACAACCCCACGCGAGGGAGAGTTCAGCCGGGATGTTGGCGGGCGAAAAACCGGCCCCGGCCGGGGGGAGGATTTCGAGATGGGTTCAGTGTACGCGGCTGCGGGCGAGAGGTGTTAGCGAGAACTATTCTTCGCTGGAGATGTCCCGCTCGGCCATGCCGCGGTTCAGCGTCGCCAGCACGCCGGCGCCGTCCCCGGCGAGTAGGGCGGGGACATCCAGCCACAGGCCGGGGAACACGCGCGAGCGGATGACGCCGTTTCCGTCCGTCGGCAACAGGTGATAAGTCCCGTCCGTCAGGTGCCACCAGTTGATGCGGTCGCCGTCCACGTCCCACAGCAAGTATTCGCGGACGCCGGTTTGCTCGTAGATGTCCCGCTTCGGGCCGATGTCGCGGTCTATCGTGCTGGCCCCAACTTCCGCCACGAATTCCGGCGAGCCGACGATGTAGCCGCGGGCGTCCAGCGCCGTTTGCCCGCCGTGCGCTTGGTCAAGGAACAGGACGCCGTCCGGCTGCGGCTCGTTCCGATTGTTGATGCGGGCAGTGCAATCGGTCCCCGCGTGGACGCCCGGTGTCCCGGCTTGATAGACGCCGAGCCAAGTGACAATGTAGCCAACCGGGCGGCCGTGTTGAACATAGCGGACGGGTGAGGACATGATGTACACGACTCCATTCAAGAGTTCGGCCTTCTTCACCTCCGGCATCGCGTCGTAGCGGCGGTGGAATTCGTCGGCCGTCAGCCGGTCCCCGTCCCGCAGCGGCGGGATCGGTTTGGCTTGCGGGTCGTCTTCTTGCAGCAGGATCATGGCATTTCCCTCCGAAGGCATGTTACCCGACGGCGGCGCGGCGCACAACGCCGCGGTCACACGATGCGGTTCAGTTCGTGCGGGATGGGCTGTTCCAGTTCCACCCGCTCGCCGGTGACGGGGTGGGCGAAGGCGAGTTTCCAGGCGTGCAGGCCGAGGCGGTTCGCCGGGTTGGTCTTCGCCCCGTAGGCCTGGTCGCCCACCACGGGCCAGCCGCGCTTGGCCAAGTGGACGCGGATCTGGTGCTTGCGGCCCGTCCGCAGTTCCACCTCCACCATCGCGTGCCGCTCGTAGGTGCGCACCACCTTGTACGCGGTGACGGCCCGCTTGGTCCCTTCGCCTTCCGGGCAGACGCGCATCCGCAAGTCGCGCGTCGGCTCCACGTGCGTGTCGATCACGCCTTCGGCCGGGGTCGGCGTCCCCTCGGTCACGGCCACGTAAGTCTTGATGACCGTTTCCCATTCCTCTTGCAGCGTCTCCTGCACTTCCTCGGTGCGGGCGAACATCAACAGCCCACTGGTGTCGCGGTCGAGGCGGTGGACGACGTAGGGCCGGCCGGCGTCGGTCTCTTCCAAATGGGCGCTGAGGACGGCGAAGGCGGTGACGTGCTTCTCCGCGTCCGTGGCGACGGTGAGCAGGCCGCACGGCTTGTTGATGACGAGGAGGGCGGCGTCCTGGTACACGACGGTGATGCCGGCCCGCTCCAAGATCGTCGTCTCCGGCGGCGGGCCGGCCTTCGACACGGTGACGCGGTCGCCGGGCTTGACCGGGTGGTCGTGCCGGGTGACGAACGCCCCGTTGACCGACACGCCGCCGTTCTTCAGCAGTTGCTTCACGCGGGTGCGGTTCATCGGCTTGAGGACGTTGAGCAGCCACAGGAGCAGCGGCCCTTCGGCGGTCGGCGTCGGCAGCGGGTGGCCCGGCGCGGTCATGGTGTGTCTCAGGTAAGGGGCGCCGCCGACGGCTGTTTCTTCGGCGAGAACGAGTCCCGCACGGCCGGGTTCATTAACAGGTACAAGCTGTACGCCCCGACCGGCATGCCGGGGATGCAGCAATAATTCATCACGTTGAACATGGCCGCCACGCAGCCAAGCATGGCCAACGGGTGCCGTTTTCGGCCAATCATGGCGGCGCCGCCGAGCGCCGTCAGCAGGCCCATGCCCATGAAGACGCCGCGCGCCGGCGGCCACCAGCGAATGGTGGTCTCGGCGTGGCCGGCGTACTCGGCCGCCTTGGCGTCGGCCGCCTCTCGCACGGCCGGGTCGTCCGCGTCCTTGTCCTTCAATTCCACCATGCGGACGGTCTCGGCGTCCTTGGCGTATTGGGCCCGCGTCCGGTCCTGGAAGGCCGGCCAGTCGAGCAAAATCCGGCTCAATTCCACGCCGTTGAACAGCAGAGACACGGAGCCGATCAACACCATCATCAGGCCGGGGCCGCGGGTCGGGGCGTCGGCGAACGGGTTGGTTCGCCGCAGGACCGGAATCGAGAGTGTGCCGTCGTCTTGCCGGGCCGGGGCGGTGAACAGGCTCTTGCAGTACGGGCAGACGGCCGACTGCCCGAGCATGTCGTCCGGCAGTTGCACGCTCTTGCCGCACGCCGGGCAGGTGATGACGACCAAGGCGAAAAACCCCCGAGAAAAACCCGCAAACGGCTATGATAGGGTTCGCGGCCCGCCGCGGAAAATTCTCCCCGCGGGCTTTCCGCGTCGTGCGGGCGACCGTATACCAACCCCACAAGGGGACGTAGCTCAATTGGTTAGAGCACCGGCCTGTCACGCCGGAGGTTGCGGGTTCGACCCCCGTCGTCCTCGTTTCGTATAAGTTCCGCAAGGACAGACACTTGCAGAATTTGTTCGACTTGCTTTGATTGCTGCAAACACTCGATTTGCCCCCGGTTTACCCCTAAATGCCTAATCCTTGGCTTTTTAAGTCACACAATGATCGCAAAACAGCCGTGATCTCGAAGTACGAGTTCACGGCCCGAAATCCTTGAAAACGAGGCTTTTTTGGGGGTTTAGTAGTAGATAAGACACTCAAAACCGTGACGAAACGGGCTTTGGCGTTCAAAAACGCCGTGTTTTCAAGGGTTTCGGGCTGTGAACTCGTACCAATAATTTAACCATGCACCCGCCTTAGGATCACGAATTTATTAACTGTCCCATTTGGTCGGAATCGTGCGGGATGGCACGATAGTTCCAGGCGGGGAGTTCTTCGTCGAAGCGGATTTT
>JAYTTY010000152.1:0-2416 GCA_043744795.1 Zavarzinella sp.
ACTGTAGCCCGTGGGTGAGGCTTTGCGAACCCCGGGTTTTCAAAACGGGTGAGGCTCGGCGAACCCCGGGAATTTTAATTGACGACGACCACGACGGACCACGCCATGACCACACAACCGAACCCGTTCCCCTTCCTGGTGACCGCCCGCAAGCCGACGGCCGTGGCCTTGGGCGTGCTGGCCCTGGTGTTCACCGTCTGCGCGATTTTGTGGGGCCTGCGGGGCGTGAGCGCTTACAAGGCCGAGGCCGACAAGGTGGCCGAGGGGAAGGACGTGAAGTCGAAGCCGTTCGGCGACCCGGAATTGGACATCACCAAGGACAAGGACAAAGAGAAAGACGCGGCGGCCAAGCCCTTCAGCGCGGACTACATGCCGGCCGCCGTGTGGGCCGGGCTGATGGCGTTTACGTGCCTCGGGGCATTCGGGTGGCTGGCCACGCGCGAGGCCGACGCCGCGGACCCGGCCGCCGGCTCGCGGCTGGAAGTCCTGACGTTCGGCGCCACCGCCGGGCTGTTGACGGCGACGCTCGGCTTCGTCTGGGGCGTATCGTGGTGGGAGAGTCTTACGCGCTGGGTAAACAACGGCGAGAAGGCCGAGGCCAAGTGGGTCTTCGTCGCCGTGTCCGTGTTCTTCGCCGGGCTGACGCTGATGTTCTTCAGCACGCAACTCGGCCGGCCGGCCCAGCGGGACAACGTGTTGCTGCGCCGGCTGATGCACGGGTTCAACGCCGTGTTCCACGGCATCCTCGTGCTGATCCTGCTCGTGGGGGTGAACGTCTTCTTCTTCCTCAAGGTGCCGGCCACGTTCGTCGCCAACGACGCGGCCTTCACCGAGTTGACGCCCGAGTCGAAGACCTTCCTGCGGTCGCTCGACCAGCCGGTCCACGCCTACCTCATCATGCCGGAGCGGTTCCCGGCGGAGATCGCCGGCCTGCCGTACGACAACCTGTACGCCGACACGCGCGGGCTGCTCGGCCAAGCCGAGGACCAGAGCCAACACTTTAAGGCCACGTTCCTGTCCCCGTCGCTGGACAAGGCGAAGATCAACGCCCTCTACGACCAGTTGGACCTCAAGGACCGCGACCAGACCGGCATCCTATTGGCGGTCGGCGAGGACCGGGCGGCGACGACGTTCATCCGCGCCGAGGAACTGTTGGAGATCATCCCGTCCGACACGCGGCCGGTGAGTTATCAGGTCGTGTACCAGGGGGAGAACCGGCTCCTCAGCGAATTGGCGTACATGACGGACAGCCGGGCCAAGATGGCCGTCTACTTCACGCAGGACCACGGCGAACTGGCGGTGGACGCCGGCGGCGGCCAGCCGGACCGCTCCCTCAGCGGCGTCGTCAACTACCTGAAGGCCCGCAAGATCCGCGCGGAGGCGTTGAAACTCGACGAGGCCAAGCCGAAGATCCCGGACGACGCGGCCGTCGTCGTGATCGCCGGCCCGCGGCAGACCATCACGCCGACATCGTCGTTGATGAAGGCCCTGCCGGAATACCTGAAGCCGACCAGTCAAGGGACCAAGCCCGGCAAACTGATGGTCTTCCTGCCGGCGTTCCGCGGGCTGGACGGCAAGGTCGCCCCGACCGGCCTGGAGGAGTTACTCGCCGAGGTCGGCCTTCAACTGGAGTCGGCCCGGCTCGTGACGCGCCCCGGCATCTTGCCCGCGGTGCAGGGGAAGAACATCCCGCCGGACTACTTGGTGGCCGAGGGGTACGAAACCCGACACCCGCTGTCCCCGAGCTTCGACAACCAATGGCTGCTGAAAGACTGCCGCGTGGTGCGGGCGTCGGCCCAGCCGAACCCGGCCTTGAAGCTCACGCGCCTGATGGGCACGCCGCGCGGCTTCCCCACATGGCAGGAGACCGACTTCACCGCGTCCCCGGCCGCCACCTTCGAGGCCATGCGGGCGGACCCCAACGGGCCGCTGCCGCTGCAAAAGAAGCTGTCGCAGCAGCCGCAAGTCTTCGCCTTCGCCGTCAGCGCGGTCGCGCCGGGCGGCGACACGGGCGGCAAGCCGCCGCCGGAGCAGCCGCGGATGCTCGTCTTCGCCAGCGACACCGTCCTCGCGGACCGCTCGGCCTTCGACCTCGGCTCCCCGGAGTTCCGCCACCAACTCGCCGCCGGCGGCGTCGATTGGCTGCGCGAGCGCGAGGCCAGCATCGGCATCAAGCCGCGGGCCGTGAACCTGTTCAAGATGCCGCCCATTGAGATGGACAGCAAACTCACGCTGCTGGCGATGATGACGATCGGGCTGGCGGGCTTGGGCGTCGGCGTGTGGTATTCGCGGCGGCGGTAAGCAAAGGCAACCTCACCCCCCAGCCCCCTCTCCGCGGCGGAGAGGGGGAGCAAGCGGGCGTCGGCCCCTTCCGTAGGGCGAGCGTCTCGCTTGCCCGAACACACGGGCAAGCGAG
>JAYTTY010000153.1:0-9348 GCA_043744795.1 Zavarzinella sp.
TCGTAGCCAGGCCCGGGAGGGCCTGGAACACACGGGCAAAAAGGTCTTCAAGCCCTGAAGGGGCGGCCGGACTTGGGCCCCAGTTCCGGCCGCCCCTTCAGGGCTTGAAGAAGGGGATCGCGGCTGACCAGGCCCTCCCGGGCCTGGCTACGAGCGGACGCTCCGTTGGAGCTGAAAACCAAGATCACAGCCGTCCGGTCGCTCCGTCGGAACGAATCCAAAATTCGCCGTGCCCGCGAAAGGTCACCACACATGCGCCACTGGCTGTTCCGAGTCCTCGAAGCCCGGTCCGCGGAATCTTTGAAGGGCCTCCCCGGGCCGGTCCCGACGTTCCCGCTCGGGGACGCCGCGGACTTCATGGGCGGCCGCTGGCCGTGGGAAGTCTGCGCGGACTACGCCAAGACCTATGGCGGACTGACGCTCACATGGCTGTTCGGCCGGCCTGCCCTCGTGCTGAACGATCCCGAGCTGATCGGCGAAGTCCTCGACACCCGGTGGGAGGACTTTTACAAGAAAGACCCCGTGGCGGCGCTGCGGCCCGTCATCACCGAGAAGAGCCTGTTCATCACCAATCTCGGCGACGGCTGGGCCGAGGCGCGGCGAGATAACCCGCTCACCCAAGCGAAGCCGAGCGGGTGGATCGACCAACAAGTCGGCCCACTGCGACAAGAGGTCTCGGCGTGTATCCAGTCTCGCATTGAGAAGTCGCAACGCGAACCGTTGGACTTGTACACGGACACGCAGCGGCTGATGTTCGACGCCTTCTCCCGCGCCTTCTGGGGGGAGACGTTCGGCGACGACCACTTCGACTGGTTCCATACACTCGCCCGCGAGGGAACCCGGCGGATGGGCCGGCCGTTCCAGTTCCTGCCGGCGATCTCCCCGTTCTTCCTGTCGGCCCGCGAGAAGTGGTACGCCTCGTTCACCGCCCGCGTCCGGGCCGCCCGCGCCGATCCGAAGCCGGCGGCGACCGACCTGCTGCACGCGACCGTCGCGCGGTGTCCGCAAATGCCGGACGAGGCACTGGCCGAATCGCTGGCGACGAACTTCTTCGGCGGCGTCTTCTCGTGCGCCAGCACCGTGAACACGGCTCTGTATCTGCTGACGAAGCACCCCGGCGAGATGGACGTATTACGGCGGGCCGTGCGTGCCGAGTTTAACGGGGACTACGACCGGGCGACGCTCGACGCCTGCCGGCCGCTGGAATTCGCCGTCCGCGAGACGATGCGGTATTACCCGGCGGTGCCGATTTACTTCCGCAACTCCGCCAAGGACAAGGAAGTGAAACTCGGCGCCTACACGCTGCCGCCCGACACGCTGTTGATGATTTCCAACTGGCACCTGCATAAACAGTCGGCGCACTGGGGCGACCCCGAGACGTTTCGACCCGCCCGGTGGGACCACGGCGGCGCGGAGGCCAACCCGTTCGGCAGTGGTTACTTCTTCCCCTTCGGCCGCGGCCCGCGGGCCTGCATCGGCTCGGAGTTCGCCCTGCTCGCCATCAAAATCGCCATCACCACGCTGCTCGTCGAAACCGAGCCAACACTGGAAGGCGACCCGGAGTACAAGCAACACTTCTTTTTTGGAGTGATGATGCCGAAGGGGCTGATGGGGAGATTCTCGAAAGCCCAGGGACGGCCGTCCCTGGGCTTTCGGGCCAGTTAGAGCGACTTCAAAAACTCCAGCAGCGCCCGGCGGTCCTCGTCACTGATCTTGGTCCCGTAGTCGTGCCCGGCGTTGGAGAAGCCGGGGAGCGTCGTGTCGTACTTGTACAGCCCCTTGCCCGGGCCGGTGACGTAGCCGACTTCCCGCGGGTCGAATTCGCGGTTGCCCAAGTGGAACGACTTTGACCGCTTCTCCGGCGGCAACAATAACTCGTAGAGCGTCGGCACCGAGCCGTTGTGCAGGTAAGGGGCCGTCGCCCAAATGCCTTCGAGCGGCGTCGCCTTGTACACGAGCAGGCTGGCGACCAGTTGGTTCAATTCGGCCGGCGTCTTCGGCAGCGTCGGCAGCGGCCGGCCACCGAGCAGTTTCACCTTCTCCTCGGGGGAGTAGGTCGCCAACTCCGATTCCGTCAGCGCGGTCAGCAGGCCGAGGAACAGGACCGCCGCCGGCATCACGGGTTGATTCTCGAACATCGTCCCCTTGAAGGCCGGGGCCGCCCGGCCCGGGACGGCCGTGCGCCGGACGAAGTATTCCGCGTACGACGGGTCCGTGCCGACCTCCTTGATCGGGGTCGCCGTCGTCTTGACGAAGCGGTAGCCCAGCGCGTTCGGCTCCGTCTGCGGGTACGGCCGCAGCGGGTGGCAGTCGGCGCACTTCTGGGCGAGGTAAATCTCCTTGCCCCGCTTCGCCTGCGCGGCGTTAATCGGCCCGAACACGTCCGCGGGCCACGCGGGCGGCTTCAACTTCTTGAGGTGGTTGTACACCTCGCCGAGGGCCTTCACGTCGGCGCTGGTCTCGAACGTCAGCCCCTTCGGCCCCGCCGTGATGTCGGCCTTGCCGAACACGATGATGACCTCGCCCGTCTGCCGCAAAAGGCTGTTGTGGACGGAGGCGTTCCAGAGCAGCGACTCGTACGTGTCGGTCGCCCACACGCTCGGGTAGCTGACCGGGGTGCTCGGGACGCGGTAGTTGTCCGGGGCGGCGATGGCCGTGCCGTTGATTTGGTTCAGCAGGATGTTGACGGCGTCCCAGATGCCGAACCCCGTCGGGTGGGCGGGCCGGCTCGTCGCCTCCCAGTCGGCCATCATTGTCAGTTGGCGGCCGACCCGCTCGCGCAGGGCCGCCGTCTTACCCGCGGCCGGGTTCTTGCCCAACACGCGCTTGGCGAAGCGGTCGAACTTGGCTTCTTCATTCAGCGTCGCCCTCAGCGCGGAGACGAGCCGGGACTGGAAGCCGATCATGTCAGCCAATGTCGTCCCGCCGTCCACGACGAGACTCTTGCCGCGGAAGGTCACTTGCCCCGTGTGGCAGGCCGCGCACGACAGCCCGAACCACTCGGCCCCGTCCTTGCCCTTCCCCTTCGTGAAGCCGACCGGCAACCCGTCCGGGTTCGCGGCGCACTTCGGGCTGGGGATGAAGCGCATGTCTTCGACGTTGGCGTCGCCGCGGAACGGCCGCTTCCCCCACGGCTCCTCCAACGCGAGGAACCACGCGTAGGGCATGATCTCCGAGCCTTGCGCCAGGAAGTAATACCGCTCGCGCTCGGCGGGCTTCCAGCCTTGGTCGAGAAAGGCGTGCTCGGCCGCTCGGGCGGCGGAATGGCCGAAGCCGGCAACAAGGGCGACGGCCAGAGCGGCCGAAAGTAGGAGGCGCATGGCAAAGACTCCGAGCGTGTTATCGTGATTGGTGAGTAATGTTTTGATCGCGTTTCGACGAAAGAAGCGCTTCACGCCTCGCCGTGCCGTTCGGGCTTTTGGTTTTCCGCTCCAACGGAGCGTTCGGTAGTAGCCAGGCCCGGAAGGGCCTGGTTAACGACTCCTACCACTTCTTCAAGCCCTGAAGGGGCGGCCGGACGAGAGTCCCAGTTCCGGCCGCCCCTTCAGGGCTTGAAAACATTGTTGCCCATGAGTTCCAGGCCCTTCCGGGCCTGGCTACTACCGAACGCTCCGTTGGAGCGGAAAACCAAAGGCCCCATCCACGACAACCGCGTGAGTCTCGTCTTACTTCGCTGTTTGGTTCAACAGCCCCGCCGCCTCGCGTAGGTCGGCCGTGTCGAACCCTTCGGTGAATGTCCCGGAGATCGCCGCGAGCCGTTCGAGGGCTTCGGTCGCGCGCGGGCCGTCGCGCCACAGGCGGCACAGGCCGATGGCCGCCCGGAGTTCCCACGATTTGGCTCCCTGACCCTTCGCCACCTCAATCGCCCGGAGGAAGAGGGCCTCGGCTTCGGCTTGATTTGCGGAGTCGGCCCGCAGGAGCGCTTCGCCGCGGAGCCGGAGGAGGTTCGATTCGTGGAAGCGCTCCCCCGTGCCCGCCGCGTGCGTCAGGCCTTGGTCGATGGCGGCGAGGGCCTCATTGGGTTGCCCGGCCGCGAGGCACGCCTCGGCCTGCACGGCGAAGTAATGCGAGAGAGACAGCACCGCGCCCGAGCCGCGGAACATCTCGATGCCCTGCCGAACCAGTTCGACCCCCTTGGGGATGTCCGCCCCTTCGAGGACGATCCCCGAGCCGACGCAGAGGGTGCCGAGGGCGATCCAGATGCCGTGGCCGTGCTCATTCCCGATGGCGACGCTGACTTCGCCGCTGCGGCGGGCTCGCTCCCCCATGCCGCAGTGCTGCTCGACGCACCCGAGGTGGTACTCGCCGAACGCCCGGCTGAACGGGTCGTTCAACTGCTTGCCGAGGTCGGCCGCCGCGCGGCCCATGGCGAGGGCTTGGTCCGGGAAGCCGGCCATCCACAAGGCCCAGGCGAGGTGGGCGCGCACCGTGCAGGCGGCGTTCTGCCCCGTGACGGCGGCGTGCGCCCGGCACCGCTCCGCGTCCGAGAGGGGGAGGACCGCGTTGCCGGTGCGGATCGTCTCTTCGAACTCGCCGCGGAACAAACTGGTGCAGACGCGCGCGAAGCCCGCTTCGAGCTGATAGTCGTCGCCGAGGCCGGCCGCCTGGTCCCACAGTTCCCGCGCCAAAGCGTCGGCGTGGTCGAGTTCCGACCGCAGCGCCCGCCACGCCCACTGGCCCCAGTTGACGTGGAAGGCCGGGGCGTCCGGGCCGATGCGGTCGCACAGTTCCCGCGCCCGCGCGTGGACCGTGAGGAGGGCCGGGGCCGCCCACCCGAAGGCCATCGTGATGGCCGTGGACAGCGGGATTTGAAAGTTCAGTTCCAAGCGGTCCCGCTCGGGGGTCTCGACCATCGCGGCCAACAGGGCCAGGCCCTTCTCGAAGTGGCCGATCGCCTCGCGGGAGGCCGACCGCGCCTGCGCCCGCTTGCCCGCCAGCAGCAAATAATCGACGGCCCGACGGCCCTCGCCCGCCTCGGCGTAGTGGTGGGCCAGGACTTCCGGCTGCGTGTCGGCGACGTCGGGAATCGTCGCCTGCAACTTCTCGGCAATCGTGTGGTGGAACTGCCGGCGCCGCTTCTTCACGAGCGACTGGTACGCCGCGTCCTGAATGAGGGCGTGTTTGAACGTGTACGTCACCCGCGGCGGCGTCCCCTTGGCGAAAATCAGCCCGGCGGCGACGAGTTTGCCCAACTCGCCGCGGAGCGTCGCCTCGTCGAGGTCCGAGGCGGCGGCGAGCAGGTCGAGCGAAAAACTCCGGCCGATCACGGCGCCGAGTTGCACCACGTCGCGCAGGCTCGCCATGCGGTCCAGGCGGGCCAGCAACAAGTCGTGCAGCGTCGCCGGGATCGCCGTGCCCACGCCGGCCGCCCCGCGGTCGGCCAACAATTTCGTGAACTCTTCCACGAACAGCGGCACGCCGTCCGTCCGCTCGATGACTTGGTCGATGACTTCCTGCGGCACGGCGGCCGCGCCGGCCTGGGCGCGCATCATCTCGCCGACTTGCCGGCCCGTCAGCCGGGTGAGGGCGATGTGCGTCTGCCGGCCGCCGCCGCGCCACGGCGGCTCGTACTCCGGCCGGTAAGTGAAGATGGACAGGATGCGGGACTCGTCGCCGGACTCGACGAACTGGCCGAGCAGTTCTTCCGTGGACGGGTCGATCCAGTGCAAGTCTTCGACGACGAAGAGGACCGGCTGCCGGTCGGCCCGCTTCCGCAGCCAGTCCAACAGCACGTCGCGCGTGCGCTGCTTCCGCCGCTCCGGGGTCAGTGCGAGCGCCGGCAGGCGGCCGCGGCCGGGGACGGACAACAGGTCGGCGACGAGCGCCATGTCCTCGGGGTCCGTGACGCCCTCGGCGGTCAGCCGGGCGATCAACAGGTCCAGACGGAGGGCGGGGTCTGTCTCCCGCTGCAACTGGAAGGCGCGTGTGAGGCAGTCCGTCACCGGGTAGAACGGGCTGCCCTGGTGCGTGGCCGAGCAGTACCACTCGATCACCGACGAGTCTTCGCCGGCCACCGAGACGGCGACGGAGTTGCTCTTCTCCCCCATCGCCTGGCGGACGTGGTTGCGGATGACGTACACCAGGCGGGACTTGCCCAAGCCGGGGTCCGCGACGAGCAGCACGACGTGGCCGTGCCCCTCTAAGGTGAGGTCCCACCGCTCCCGCAACAGGTCCACCTCGCGGTCCCGGCCGATGAGCGGGGTGATGCGGGCCGGGTCGGCCGCCTCGATGCGCGTGCGGACTTCGCGCTCGGCCGCCACGCGGTACACCTTCGCCGGCGCGCCGCCCCCCGGCAGGCGGACGCTCCCCGCGTCTTCGCTGTCGAAGTACCCGTGCACGAGGTGGTGGGTCGTCTCGGAAATCGTCGCGGTGTCCGGCTCGGCGGCCCCCCCGAGTTTCGCCGCCCCGTTGACCACGTCCCCCATGACGGACAGTGACCCGTCCGCGGCGGCCGTGATCACGGCCACGCCCGTGTGGACGGCGAACCGGGCCGCGAAGCCGGGGCGCGGCAGGTCACGCAGCTCCAGCGCGGCCCGCACGGCGAGGCGCGGGCTGTCCTCCCGGGCGACCGGGTAGCCGAAGCAGGCGACGAACGCCGACCCCATGCCGGGGAGAATCAGCCCGCCCAGCGCGGCGATGCGATCCCGCCACTCAGCTTGCACCCGCGTCAACTGTTCGTGCGCCTCTTCGAAGTCGATGTCGGCGTCGCCCGTCGGCTCCAGCGTGCAGTACAGGGCCGTGATCTGCCGGCGGTCCGCGTCCCCCGGCCGCGGGGCCGCCTTCGCCGTCACGAGCGCCGCGCCCGTCGGCGACGCGCCGGCGACGCGCCGCAGGGCCGCGGCGAAGTCGGAGGCCGTCGTGGGCCGCTCGGCCGGGTCTTTGGCCAACGCTTGCAGGCAGAGGCGCTCCAACTCCGGGGGGATGTCCGGCCGCAACTGCCGGGGCGGCTGCGGCGCGTCCTCGCAGACGCGCCGCAGCAGTTCCGTGCCGCCCTCGGCCCCGCGGAACGGCGACCGGCCGCAGAGCATCTCGTACAGGGTCGCGCCCAGGCTGTAGATGTCCGTCCGGCCGTCCGGGCGGTGCGCCAATCCTTGTGCTTGCTCGGGGGACATGTACGCCGGCGTCCCGGAGACGACGCCGGGTTCGCCGGCCTCCTCGTCCCCGAGGGAGATGCCGAAGTCCACCAAAACCGGCTGGGTTTCGTCGATGAGGATGATGTTGGACGGCTTCACGTCCCGGTGGATCACGGCGCGGGAGTGGGCGTGCGCCAAGGCGTCGGCCACGCCGGCGGCGATCTCGGCCGCGGCCCGCCACGTCGGCTTGGCCTGCCGCAGCCACGCCGACAGGTTCGGCCCGGACAGCAACTCGGAGACGATGAAGTAGCGTCCGCCGCTGACGCCGACGTCGTGGACGGCGACAATGCCGCCGTGCCGCAACTGGGCGATGCGCCGGCCTTCCATGAGCAGGTGGTCGGCCGGCGTCGAGTGCCGTTCCGCGGTGGCGACTTTGAGGGCCACCGGACGCTTGAGCCGGCGGTCGAAGCCGCGGTACACGGTGCCGAAGCCGCCTTCGCCCAGCTTCTCACCCAGTTCGTAGCGGTCCCCGAACGCCGCCGCCAGGTCGGCCGCGAAGTCGCCGACGTCCGAGGCGGGGCGGCCGGCCGTCTTCGCCGGCGGCGGAACCTTGGGGACGTAGTTGACAGTCTCACCCCGGCTCGGGTCCGCGTCCCCGCCGGGCGCCGCCGGGGCCGTGTCCGCGGCCTTGGCCTTCTCGGCCGGCGTTTGGTCGGGGGCCTGCGGGTCGGGTGAATTCAAGGGGACACCGGGTATGCGGCGGCGGGTCAATTAGCGGGGAGTGGTGCGAGCGAAACCACTGAGTGGCATTCTAGCAACTCCCGGCGCCTTGTGCGCCCGCCGCCCGGCCGCTTACAGGCCCGCGAGGCGGTCCTTGGCGTCGCCGAACGCGGGGAGTTTCAGGCCCATGCGGTCCATGAGGGAGAGGTACATGCCGCACAGCTTGCGCTTGTCGTTGCCGGCCTTCAGGTAGTCCAGCGACCGGCCGGTTTGCAGCGTACCCCCAAGGCCGCCCGCCAGCACGAGCGGGACTTGCTGGCCGTTGTGGGCGTTCCAGTGTTCGGACACGAACATGACGCACGAGTTGTCCAGCACCGTGCGCTCCCCCTCCTGCATCTTGGCCAGCCGGCCGAGGAGGTAGGCGTACTGCTCGACGTGGCACTTCACGATGGCCTGGTACGACTTGCCCTCGTTGTCGTGCGAGTAGCTGTGGTGGTCGTCGCGGACGCCGAGGAACGGGTAGACTTGCCCGGACAAGTCGCGGGACATCAACAGCGTGGCGACGCGCGAGCGGTCGGTCTGGAAGGCGAGGGCGATCATGTCGCACATCAGCTTCGTGTACTCGCGGAAGTCCTTCGGCTGGCCGACGGGGGGCCGCTGGCCGGCGGGGACGGCCGGGGCGTCGTCCTTGGCCGCGCGGTTCAGTTTCTGCACGCGCTGTTCCGTCTCGCGGACGGAGGAGAGGTATTCGTCCAGCTTCACCTTGTCGGCCCCGCTGACTTTGCCGGTCAGGTCGCTGGCCTGTTGCCGGACCTCGTCGAGGATGCTGCCTTGCAGTTTGCCGGCCTTGCCGCCGAAGAGGCTGTCGAACGCGAGCGACGGGTAGAGTTCGATGGGGACCGGCGAGTCCGGGTTGCGCCAGGAGATGTGTGAGGCGTAGACCATCGAGTACTGGCTCTCGTGGAAGCCGCTGACGGGCTGCTCGCACCCCAGCACGAGGCTGGGCTGGGCGGTGTCTTCCTCGTAGTGCTTCGCCAGCAACTGATCCATGCTGACGCCGCCCTTGATGACGCGGCCGCGGTGCAGGTTCGCCCCGGAGAGAATGTTGCCGGTGCATTTCGCGTGGCCGCCGTCCCCCTCCTTGTTGAACAGCCCGTTGATGACGTTGATCTTCTCGCGGAACGGCGTGAGCGGCTCCAGGCTCGACCCGAGTTCCATGTCGGCCCCGGCCCCCTTCGCCCACCAGTGCGGCGGGGAGATGCCGTCGCCGATGAACAGGCAGGCGAACCGCTGCGCCGGCTTCTTCGTGGTCTCGGCCGCCAGCGCCGGGACCGACTCCAGCCACGGCAGGGCGACGGCGGCCGTCAGCCCCTTGAGCACGGCGCGGCGGGAGACGTTGGTTTCGCGGGTCATGGTCGGGACTCCGGGCGGGACAGGGATACGGTACGCGGTCAAGAATCAATCACAAATGCCGGTTTTCCTTCGTTGGAGTCCCGGCTTCAGCCGGTCTTCCGCGGCGAGCGTCCCCGCGCGGACAACGGCGTTCTCCGGGAGA
>JAYTTY010000154.1:0-9337 GCA_043744795.1 Zavarzinella sp.
CTTTTCGCTCCGCGAAAAGTCTTGGCTTCTCGCCCGAAGGGGCAGCCTCCCGCGGTGGAAAGGCCAGACTTTTCGCGGAGCGAAAAGCGACGATGAGCCGACCTCTCAATGGTCGTGCTTCCCGCCGTGGTGGTCGTGCAGCCCTTGGAACAGCGGGTGCTTGGCGTCGCCCTTGGCCATGAGGTAGGCGATCAGGTCCAAGATCTCTTCCTTGGTCATCTTGTCCAACAGGCCCTTGGGCATCATGGACGTGAGGGACTCTTTGCGGGTTTCGATCTCGAATACGCTGAGCACGATGGGCTTGGCGCTGGCGAGCGGGTTTTCGATCACGAAGACGGTCTTTTTGGTCTCCTCAAGGATCATGCCGGAGACTTGTTTGCCGGCGCTCAGGTTAAACGTCCACGTCTTGTACTTGGCGTCGATCTTGAGCGACGGGTCCAGCATGTGCTTGAGCAGCTCGCTGGGCTTGTAGAGCATCGGCTCCAGTTTCGTCAGGTCCGGGCCGAGTTCCTGGCCGACGCCGTTCATCTTGTGGCAGGAGACGCAACTGCCGATGGTGAAGATTTGCTTGGCCGTGGCGAACGAGCGGCCGTCCTTCATGGCGTCGGCGAGCGGGGCCAGTTCCTCCAGCTTCCACTCCTTGCGCGGGCGGTTGAACTTCAGGTACTCGTCCTTGATCGGCAGCGGGTTCTTGGCCAAGTAGCCTTCCGGGTCGGCCTGGTACGCCTCCAGGTCCGCGACCACGTACAAGGCCCCGTGCATCCGTCGCCAGTGGCCGGGGTAGGTGCAGACATACGGATAAACGCCCGGCTCCTTCGGGGCGGCGAAGGCCAACTTCTCGCCCGACTGCGGTTGCAACAGTTTGCTGGCCAGCAGCACCTTGTTCGACGACGGGACGTAGTGCCGTTCCATCGCCCCCGGCTGCGTCCCTTGCGCCTCGGCTTGGTTGCCGATCTCTTCGAGCGAGCCGGGTTGAATAATCACGAAGTTGTGCGGCATAATATCCGTGTTCTCGAACACGAACTCGACCGGCTTGCCGGCCTGCACGGTCATGCGGTCTTTGTCGTACAGCATTTGGTCCGTCAGCGTGCCGACGCGGATGATGCGGACGCCCAACTCGCCCAGTTCCTTGCGGGCGGCCTTCGCCTCGGCGGCCGGCAGCAGGCTGGCCAGCGAGTCGGCCAGTTGCAGCGAGTCCAGGGCGGCCGGCGTGGTGCGGTCGGCCGTCGGCAACTTGCGGATGTAGCCCGTCAGTGAGTCCAGCAAGGTCTTCGCGTTCTCCTTGGGGAACTCGGCAATGGGCAATCGCAACATCGCTTGCAGGGCGGCGGCCCGGTCGTCGTCCGTCGCGGCCAGCGGGGCGAGGTGCCGGAAGGTGTCGGCCTCCTTGCCGCGCACGGTGGTCATCGCCAGCATGGCGGCCCGCCGGATCGTCTGCCGCGGAGATTCCGTGCCAATGGCGAACGTCGCCGACACGGCCGGGGGCGGGTTCTTGTCCTTGGTGAACACGGCGTTTCGGCCCTTGTCGAGAACCGTCAGCGTGAAGTTGTTGAGCCGGGTGCCCAGAGCGCCGTCGGCCCGGTTATAGATCACGACGGTTTCAATCGGGTACTCGGCGCCGAGGTCGAGTTCCCACCACGGATTATCGGTCCCTTCGGCCGTGTGCGTCTGGCCGCCGTCGCCGTAGGAGGAACTCTTGTTGCCGTCGATGGCCCGCCCCGCGACGCCGCCGTTCGACGTGGTGCTTTGCTTCGCCTTGCCGGTGCGGGCGACGTTGGCCCCCTGGCTCATCACTTCGACTTCGGCAAGAGTCAGCGTGCGCTGCTTGCCGGGCAGATCGACGCGGACGTAGCGGCCCGTCACCTGCTTGCCCTTCGGCAACTGAGCTTCGAGATTGGCCGGAAGGCCGCTGAGCAGTTGGGCAACTTTCGGGTACACCGCTAATCGCAACCCAGCGTCACGCAGTAACGGGACGGCGTCCACAGTAGTCTGCAACAATGGCAACGATTTGAGTGCTTCCCCCCACGCGGCATCGGGCGACTCGTCTGTCGTCATCAACGCCGCTACGGCCATCCGTCGGACGACGGGCGCTGATGCCATCTTGCTCATTTTGACGAACGTGCTCCGTTCAGTTCGGAGTTCTGCCGCCGGCCGATCCGTCAACAACCGCATGAGATCAAATGCCAAACTTTCTTCAGAAGCCAACCGGCGATTTTGACCTTGGATGATACTGAGCAAATATGACAACTCAGTCCAAGGCTGAAAGGTTTTTTTTGTCTCGGCGACCAAGTCTTTGAGCGCTTGTTTACGGACGCCGTCTTGAATTCCTGCACGTGTAAGCAATTCAATATTCACATCTCCCGTTCGCTTTATCTTGAGCAACTGATCAGTGCTGACGGTCTTCAGGAAGAAGCGCGCCCCGGCCGGCGTGGTGAAGTTGATTTCTTTCCCGCCCGCCAACGCCTTCTTCACGAACGGGTCGAGCGCCCGCATGGTCTCCTTGGTGACAAATTCCAAGTACACGTCCGACGGCTTATCCGCGGCGATGAGGGGCACTTCCACCGCCTCCGCGACCGTTAAGAAGCTGGCGGCTCGGATCGCTTCCAACCGCACGTTGCCGGCCTCGTCCGCGGCGGCCGTCTTGAGGAGTTCCAACGTGTCCGGGATGCGGTCGCGCCAGTAGCACAGCACGCGCACGGCGGCGGCCCGCACGCGCGAGTCGGTCGCTTGAAGCATGGCCTTCAGGTGTTCCGGGTTCACGAAGTCGAGGCGTTGGTGCAGCCAGAGAGCTTCCAAGCCGCGGAGTTCCCGGCCTTCCTGTGTCGAGTCTTTGCGGTTGTAGAAGCTCAGGGCAGTCGTCAACACTTCCTTCGGGTCGCGGCCTTCCAGTTCCAAGCGGGCGAGGTTGCGCACGCGGTCGTCCGGCGATTCCAACAGGCCGACCAGAATGGTGATCGGCTCGCCGACGATCTTCGTCGGCGTCTGCAACGGCCGGCCCTCGTAACTCACGCGGTAGACGCGGCCGTGTTCGCGGCCGCGGCTGGGGTCGCGGAGGTTGTGCTGCATGTGGCCGATGATCGGGTTGTGCCAGTCCGAAAAGTAGATGGCCCCGTCCGGCCCCATCTTGATGTCGGACGGCCGGAAGTTCGGGTCCGTGGAACTCAGGATTGGCTCCAGTTCCGTCCCTTGCAGGCTCGACTCCTTCGGCTCGATGCGGTAGCGTAACAAGCCTTGGAAGCCGATCACGTTGCCGACGATCAAATTGTTTTGAAACTCGCTCGGGAAGTGCGTGCCCGACAGATATTCCATGCCGGGGCACGGCCGCGTGCGCTGGCGGTACACGGTCGGCGGCGAGCCGTGCTTGTCCGGGTAATTCAGGTGGCCGGAGAACAGGGCCGCGTGAAACGGGACGGCCCCGGTGCCGTCCACCACGATGTCCTGGCCGAAGCGGTCGAAGGCGTGGCCGTGCGGGTTGGCGAAGCCGTAGGTCACGTACACGTCAAACTTCTGCGTCCGCGGCTCGTAGCGGTAGACGCCAGCGTTGACGTTGCGCTGGGCCGGCCCCCACGGACTTTCGACTTGAGTGTGGTGGAACGTCCCTTCTTGGAAATACAGCGCCCCGCCGGGGTCGCGGGTGAAACTGTTGGAGGTGTGGTGCGTGTCCGCGGAGTCGAGGCCGTGCAGCACGCGCGTCCGCACGTCGGCCTTGTCGTCCCCGTTCGTGTCTTGCAGGAACAACAGGTCCGGGGCCTGGGCGACAATCACGCCCCCCTTCACGAACTCGAACCCGGTCGGGTTGTGCAGGCCGTCCGCGAAGACGGTCATCTTGTCGGCCTTGCCGTCCCCGTCCGTGTCTTCGAGGATGATGAGCTTGTCGTTCATCGCCTCCTTGGGCTTCCAGTGCGGGTAAGTGGCCCACGTCGCCACCCACAGCCGGCCCTTGGCGTCCCACTGAATTTGCACCGGGTTCACCAACTCGGGGAAGCGCTTCTCGTCCGCGAACAGGTTGACCTTCAGCCCCTTGCCGACGGTCATCTTCTGGATTTCCTCTTCCCCGCTCAAGAACAAGTGCTTCCCGCCCGGCAGCGGGCCGGGCTTGTTCGTCGTCACCGGGATGAAGTCCGGCGTGTTGGCATCGTCGATCTTGTGCGCCTTGCCCTGGGCGGCGGCCCAAATCGCCTTGTCGCGGTTCTCGGTCATCACGTCCAGCACTTCCATTTCCCGCTGGGCGACGACGCGGTTGGTCTGCCCGCCGACGAAGCGCAGGTCGGCCCGGCCTCCGTAAATGGAGTAGCCGTCCGTGGTGCGGTAGCGGTTGAACCAGTGGAAATTCTTATCGAGGACGGCCGCCCGGATTTTGGCCCGCAGGTCGTCCGTCACCACGTTGTCTAGCACTTGGGTCAGACACCACAAAACCCGCCGGGACACGACGCGGTTGCCCTCGTCGTTCAAGTGGACGCCGTTGATGGTCATCGGCTCTTTGACAATCGCGTAGAGTTCCTGCGTGTGCGAGAACAAGTCGCAGAACGGCACCTTCTCCGCCTTCGCGACTTCTTCCATCGCGTCCGTGTACAGCTTCAGGCGCGCGTTGTTCTCCTTGCCGTCGGGCAGGTGCGGGTCGTGCAGGTCTTGGTGGGCGACGGGGGAGAACAGCACCAGCCGGGCGTTGGTCTTGCCGTTGTACTTCTGGGCCGTCGTCTTGCGGATGAAGTCGGTCATGTCGGCCTTGAACTTGGGCAACCCCGCCTCCCCGGCGAACGACTCGTTGTACCCGAAGAAGGCGAACACCACGTCCGTCTTGGTCTTCGTCAGCCACTCGTCCGGCGTGCCGAAGTTGGCCGAGCGCAGCCGCAGCGTCAGTTCATCCCCGGAGAACCCCATGTTGCGGATCGTGAGTTCGTGCTGCGGGAAGCGGGCGTGCAGTTCCGTTTCGAGCCACCCGTCGTGCTGCATCCGGTCGGCGAGCGTGTTGCCGATGATCGAGATGTGGTCCCCCTTTTGGAAGGTGACCGGATCGGAGGCAAAGGCCGGCACAGCTGCCAATACGGACAGGGCGGCAAGGAGAAGACGCATAACGGCTCCGACAGAGGAGAGGCCAACGGGTGGGAAGGTGATTATTGGCGGGGAGGGACGTGGGAGCAAGGAGAATTTTCAGGCGACCGTTTAGCCGCGACGCGACGCTTCGGAGTGGAGCGCGGGCCGGCCGAGTCGAATCGCTGCCTGTTCGGTCAGAGATTTCATGCAGGAAGTTCGCGCTCCACTCCGAAGCGTCGCGTCGCGGCTAAACGGGGTTTTGATATACTACCCCGGCCACTCCGCGTTCTTCGTCAGCGTCACGATCTCCTGATCTTTTGCCGCCGACACCGGCCAGCCCAACTCGTCCTCGATCCGCTTCGCCAATGCCGCCGCGGCCGAAGGTTCGCCGTGGACCAAGTAGCAGTGGGCCGGCGGGCGTTGGAATTCGCCGAGCCAACGCATCAACTCGTTCTGGTCGGCGTGGGCCGAGAGACCGTGCAGGCGGCAGACCTTGGCCCGCACGGGCACGTCGCGGCCGTGGATCACGACGCTCTTCGCCCCCTCTTCCAGCGCCCGGCCGCGCGTGCCTTGGGCTTGGAAGCCGGCGAACATCACCGTCGTGCGCGGGTCGCCGAGGCGGGCGGCCAGGTGGTGCAGGACGCGGCCGCCGGTGGCCATGCCCGAGCCGGCGATGACGATCATCGGCTCGCGCATGCCGTTGAGGGCCTTGGACTCGTCCCGCGAGTGGATCATCTCCTGCCGGCGGGAGCGGATCGGGTTGCGGTCGCCGTGGAACAGGGAAACGTCGAAGTTGTGCTCGCCGGTGTGGCGGGAGTACAGGTCGGTGACTTCGATGGCCATCGGGCTGTCGATGAAGACGGGCAAAATGGGGATGCGGCCCTGCGACTCCAACTGGTTGATGCACCAGATCAACTCTTGCGTGCGGTCCACGGCGAAGGCCGGCACGATGATCGCCCCGCCGAGGGCGACCGCGTCGTTGATGATGGCCGCGAGGGCCTCCAGCGGGTCTTCGGCGTGCAGGCGGTCGCCGTAGGTGGACTCGACCAGCAGCACGTCGGCTTCCGGGACGGCGACCGGGTCGCGCAGGATCGGCCGGCCGTAGCGGCCCACGTCCCCGGAGAAGACGAGCCGCAGCGGGGCCGGCTTGCCGATGGCCATGTCTACGGAGGCCGACCCGAGAATGTGGCCCATCGGCCGGAAGGTCGCCTTCATGTCCCCGGCGACCGGGAACTCCTTGCGGAACGGGTGCGTGTCCAGCAACTTCAATGTCGCCTTCACATCGTCCATGTCGAACAACGGCAGTGCCGGCGAGTGCTTGGTGTACCCTTGGCGATTGGATCGCTCCGTGTCTTCCTCCTGCAAGCGCGCGGAGTCGGGGAGTAGGATTTCCAGCAAGTCTTCCGTGGCGGGCGTGCAGTGGATGCGGCCGCGGAAGCCGTGCTTGACGAGCAGGGGCAAGTAACCGCTGTGATCGATGTGGGCGTGGCTCAGGACGACGGCCGCCACTTCGCGGGCGTTGTACGGGGGCTTCATCCAGTTGCGCAGGCGCAATTCCTTCAAGCCTTGGAACATGCCGCAGTCCAACAAGACTTGCTGACCGCGGTGCTTGACGAGGTACTTGGAGCCGGTGACGGTTCCCGCCGCCCCGAGGAATTGCAGTGTCGGCGGGCCGGCCATCGTGGCGGCTCCATTGGGCGGGGGCGGGGCGGGCAACCAATTCTATCTTCCCCGCCAAGCGGATACACTGTCAACGCGAACCCACGCGAAGGAAGCCCATGAAGACCCGCACGCTCGGCAAAACCGGCATCGTCGTCAGCGAGATCGGCCTGGGGGGCCTGTTCACCTCCGGCCTCGGCCCCGGCTTCGAGGAGAGCAAGAAGGCGGTCTTCAAAGCCCTCGACCTCGGCATCAACTACATCGACACCGCCCCCGGCTACGCCGACAGCGAAGCCACGCTCGGCAAGATCCTGCGCGAGGTGAAGACGCCGCTCGTCATCTCCACGAAACTCGGCGGCCGCCCCCTGCCCTTCGACCCGCAAAACGCCGGGCAACTGCGGTCGTCCGTCGAGGAGAGTTTGAAACTCCTCGGCCGCGAGGTGATCGACATTCTCTTCATCCACGAGCCGGACCGGCCGCAACAGTACCCGTGGTGGACGGACCCGCAACGGGCTTACGGCCCGGTGATCGACGTGCTGGCCGACCTGAAGAAGAGCGGAAAAATTCGCTTCACCGGCCTCGGCGGCACGACGACCACCGAGATGAGCCACTACCTGACCGCCGGCGACTTCGACGTGGTGCTGACGGCCTTTAACTGCAGCGCGGTCTTTCAAGAAGCCCGGCAAGAAGTGATCCCGACGGCCGTGCGCAAGAACATGGGCATCGTGCTGGGGTCGATCCTGCAACAAGGGGCATTGGGCCGGCGGTACGACGCCGTCGTGAAGAACAAGCCCGCGTGGCTGTCCAAGCGACGGCAGCGGCAATTTGAGAAGTTCTACGGCCTCTTGGACAAGCACGACATGCCGATTGTGGAAGCGTGCGTGCGTTTCGCCATGTCGCTCCCTGAAATCAGCACGGCCCTCATCGGCCCGAAGACGGCCGCCCAGATCGAAGAGTCCGTCGCCGCCGCGGGAAAGGGGCCGTTGCCTGCGGACGTATTGACGGCATTGGAGGACACGGCGGGGATGCTGACCGGCCGGCCGTTCGAGGAGCCGATGATCCTGCCGTTCAACAAGCCGGACACCTACTGGGGGCCGGGGCTGGCGAACCTAGCGAGCGGCATCCCGGTGGGCAAAGGGGTGCTTTGATTTGGCGTGCCATGAGCGTCAGCGATTGGGGTAGGTGAGCGTCACTGACTCCAATCGTTGACGCTCATGGCTCGCCAAGACAAAATCACTCTGGTACATCGCACACGAATATCTGACTGAATCCGTCCACCATTTTCGTGTACGCGATGCGCTTGCCGTCCGGCGAGAACACGACGGCTTCCGGCCGGACCTGGGGGAACGTCGTAAAACACACCTTTTTCGATTTCGTTTCAATATCGATTACCCACACCCCAACTGATTTCGCATAGGTCACCCGCCTACTGTCCGGACTCCAGGTGAAGCACGACTGGACGCCGTCCGTATCGCTCGTCACGGCTCGCGCATCGCCACCGTCGGGAGACACGACCCACAACTGCACGACGCCGGTCGCATCCGGCCGCAAGAACGCGATCCATTTGCCATCCGGCGACACCCGCAACCAGAATCGAGGCATCTTCGCGGACGGCTCTTGATACGGCGTGCTGGTGAGGCGGCGTTGCGAGACACCTTTGGGCGGCGCCGGCCGCGTTGTCGCGGTCCCTTGCAACGGCTTGTCACCCGCTTGTGTCATGTCGTCGGGTAAATCGGCGACGAAGATTTCGGTGACGGTTCGTCCTTTTTCATCGACAGTGTCGCCGAGGAAGGCCAGCGAGCGTTTGCCGTCGCGGACGATCCAGCCTTCCTCGTAAGCCTTCTTGATCTCGTCACTGCCCGGCTTCGGGCCGGCCACCGTGCGCGTCGCCAGCACGGTGAACGCTTCGCCGTCGTGGTTGCGCGGGTGCGTCTTCGGAACGCGGACGGGCTTGCCCAAGACGCTGACGCCGACGTTGCGCAGATTCACCTCACGACCGCCGGCTTCCTCCGTCACCCCGGCAAGGGCGTGGTCCTCGTAGGTGAAACTCACCAGGTTGCCGTCCGGGCTGAAGACGTGGACGTGCGAGCCGCCGCGCAGGGCGCCGGGTGTAAACGGCGTCGTCATGTCGCGGGCGTCGAGGTTGATGGCCACGCCGGGCTTGTCCTCGTCGACCATCACCCCTTGGCGTCGGGCGAAGCCGTAAGAAAAATCCGGCGTAGGGTTCTCCGGTCCCAAAATGAAGACGACGCGGTTAAGCTTCGGGTGGTACGTCGCCACGCCGCACTTGGCGCCGTTCTTCGCCGTGTACAGCACCTTCACTTCGCCGGTGTCCACGTCCACCGTCTCGATGCGGTCGCCGTCAAAATCTTTGCCGGTAGGGTCGGAGCGCACGTCGTACACAAGCCGGCGAGAATCCGGGGACCAGACATTTACGTTGGTCAGGATGTGCGTGTGGGGGGCCGTGGTGATCTGGCGGTCGCTCACGATGGGTCTCGGCTTGTTCTCTAAGTTTTTCATGACGTTGGAGCCGGTGCACCAACAGCAACTAAGGATACGAAATTTATTAACTGTCCCATTTGGCCTGTTTGGCACGCGACTTCGGCGGTATGGTGCGCGACCTGATCCCTTTTTCCCTCGGCAG
>JAYTTY010000155.1:0-9329 GCA_043744795.1 Zavarzinella sp.
CGTCCCATCGCGTTCTCCTGGCAATCTGGGCGGACTGGAGGAGAAATACACAATTCAGACCGTCAGGGGAACCCCGTTTCGGTCGGGCACATCTAGTGACCGGCAGAAGGCAACGACAAACAAGAAGGGACGATCAAGGGCGGCTCGCATCAACATCGCAAAACCCAATCTCGCCTTGGGCCGGCGCCTCGCCCGGGCCCTACGGGTCCCCGTCGCCACGCTTCCGGCAGATCCGCCGCGGCCTGACGCTTGAAGGCCGGCGGTCCGCCCGGCCCCCGCTGACGGCACAACAATCCGTTCGTCCGCCGGCGGCGGGACGCGGTGTCCGGAACCGTCTCCCCGTCTCGGCCTCCGCGTCACGCGGCCGGCGGAATACGGACTTATCGGGTCATCACTGGCCAGCTCAATGACGGTTCGCCTTCCCGGCCGCACTTGGCCGGCCGGGGTTCTCGGGAAGCGGAGCCGCGCGGCGCTCGATGCCGATGAACTTGGGCCAGTCGGCGCGGGACAAAAATGACCCGCGCCGGTTCGCCGGTGAACGGCTGTACGGCATCGTGCCGCGGCCGGACGGCTCTGTCGGTCCATGCGCACGATGAGGAGCCATTTCCCTTGCACGGCGTCGCCAGGCGCCGTACAGTCTCACCGACCGGCGGGATTCGGCCCCGCGATTGTTTGGGCGACGGTCGCGGGCCGCCCCGCCGGTCCTTCCCCTTTTCCGGCGCCCGAAGCGCGCGCGTTCTGAGATCCTGATCGTCCATTTGAGCTTGCCCGCAGCCGCCGGCGTCGGTTTTTGCTTAAATTCCCGACGCGGCTGACCAAGGGTGAATCATGAACCGTCAAATGCCGTGGTTATGCCTGGCGTCGGCAATGGCGTTGGGCCACGCCGCCAGTGCGGAGCCGCCCAGAGACGCGGACAAGAATTCGGCCGTGTGCGGCGACGAACCGGCGAAGGGCAAGCCGGCGGCCACCCCGCCCACCGCGGCCGCGCCGGAGCGGTCGGCGCGCGGCCGCGCCAACGCCAAGGCCTTGGACGAGTTCTACCGGGCGGACGAGGTCCAGTCGTTACACCTGGAGGTCGCGGCGGCGGACCGGAATCGCATGTTGGCGGCCTTGCCGGACCTGATCGACGTGCCGGCGTCCTTCCGCTGGCGGGACGTTACCGTCGAAAACGTGTCGGTCCGGTTCAAGGGGAACAGTTCCGCGAACCCGAAGCGGCCCGGCTGTGCAACCCTTTCAGGGTTGGTCGCCGGCGGGGACGGCGTCCCCGGGGTGCGCCGGAGCGGCGACCCCGGGCTATGGTGTGAAACCCCTTCGGGGTAAAGACGGTCCGTCGACCCGTTCCGTGAACGCCTATGGGCCGGGGGTAATATCTCTTGGGCGGGGCGCACAAACCTCCGCGACGCCATTCCGAACCTCGCCCTCTGTGTGTTCAAGGTAACGGCGCCATTCCGCCGATTCGGCCAACTGCTTCAAGATCTCGTTGCGGCGGACAAGGAAGCGACGCATGTAGGCCGCCAGAAGCAGCCGGTCGACCATCGCCCCCAAGACGCCGAGCGGAGACTTGAATTCGAAGCGGTCGGTCATCAGCGTCCCCTCCGGATGGTCGGCAAACGTGTGGTCGTGGGCCATCCTCTTGAACGCGCCGGAAATCATCACGTCCCGAAAGTGAGTCGGGCGGTCGAACGCGGTCACGCGGACCGTGAGCCGCTGGCGGACGCCGAAGTGGCGGGCCTCCCACGTCACCTCTTCGCCCATGCCGATCAGCCCTGTCGTGACGCCGGCGACGGCCCGCTCTTCGGTCCCGCCGGTCGAGTCCTGATGCGCGTCGATGCTGCGGGCGAGGTCGAACACGCGCCCGCGCGGGGCGTGAATCACGGCGGAGAGTTCGATGACGGCCATAACGCGGCGCACCTCCCGTAACGTTCACCGGCCGCCGGGCCATGCCCGCGGCTTGGCGGGGGCATCTGTCCGGACTTCCCGGCGGCAACAGCGCTCGGCGCCGTCCGGGCGACGATTTCCGCTTCCCGCTTGCGATCGGCGGCCCCGGCGTTTAGCCGAGGCGACGCCACCCCGCCGATTGCTTCCCTACGCGGACATATCAGATGGCAACGGGCCGACTCCCGCGCCCCGCGGCGGCGGGGCCGCCGCGTTCGACCACATCTTACATTCGGAGGATGCCCGTAACCCGTTTCTGCCTCGCCGGTGTCCTGCTCGTGGGCGTGCCCGCCGGGTGGGCGGTCCTCGCCGACGGGAAGACCTGACGGCGGACCCGTTCCCGCACCGGCGCGCCACCGTCCCCGGGGACCGGGGCTACGACATCGTGGCGTCAATGAAGGCGTTCGCGCGCCGGCGCCACGCCAGCGAATTCAGCGGCGGGCGGAGGAGATGCAGCGAAACGGGCAGGACGTCTCCGCCGTCAAGGCGGTGATGCAGCGGCTCGGCCCCGCGGTGCAACAGGGGAAGTGGGCCGACGCGGAGAAAATCGTCGGCGCGGCGTTGACGTTGCTCGGCGAAAAAGACGAGTCAGCGCGGCACGGAATCCGCCCGCTCTCGCGCCGGGCCCTTGCCGCATCTGCGCGGGGCCGCGCGGGGCGGCGGCCGCGCCCGGCGGGCCTGTCACGCACGCTTCGTCGCCTTGGCGGCCGCCGTCGCGAAGCGTTGCGCGATCCACTTCTGCCGGCACTTCTCCGAACACGCCCGGGCGAGCCTCCCGTTGAACTGCGGGGGGCGCGCCCCGCCGCACACGACGCACGGCCCGTCGCCATTCCGGGGCGCCTGACTGCACTGCTCGCACCTCACGCGGGCGCGGCCGCCCACTTTCTTCGGGGGGAGAGGCTTCCCGCAGTCGCGGCACGTCCGCGGGGCGTTGGTTTGGTTGCTTGTCATGCGTTCAGTCTACAGAGTCGGCAACGGTGGCGGGAAGGCGGAGGTCTGGGCGGGACGGCCACAGGCCCGAGCGCACGGCGGCCAAGGCTCCGATTGGGGCCGCCCGTTTCGGGGCAAGCCCGGCCCAATCATCGTGCATCTGATCGCCGACGCCCGCGAGGCGAGCCGCCGCCGGGTCACGCGATGATATCCTTAATCACGCGCCCGGCCACGTCCGTCAGGCGGAAGTCGCGGCCGTTGTGGCGGTGCGTCAGCTTGGTGTGGTCGAGGCCCATCAGGTGAAGGACGGTCGCCTGCAGGTCGTGGACGCTCACCTTGTCCTCGACCGCCTTGTACCCGAACTCGTCGGTCTTGCCGTAGTGGGCGCCCCCCTTCGTGCCGCCGCCGCAGAAGACCGTCGTGTAGGCGTGCGGGTTGTGGTCGCGGCCCTTGCCGTCCTGCGCGTCCGAGGTGCGGCCGAACTCGCCGCCCCAGATGACCAGGGTGTCCTTGAGCATGTCGCGCTGCTTCAGGTCCGCCAGCAGGCCGGCGAAGGGGATGTCCGTCATCATCCCGCAGTCGCGGTGATTGGTAAGGATGTCGCTGTGGCCGTCCCACGGCACGTCGGCCACGGCCCCGCCGGAGATGCGGTTCGTGGGGCTGAAGACTTGCACGAAGCGCACCCCGCGCTCGACCAGCCGGCGGGCCATCAGGCACTGCCGGCCGAAGCTGGCGCAGTCCTTGTTGTCCATGCCGTAGAGGTTCTTCGTCTTCTCCGTCTCCCGGCTGAGGTCGAGCGCTTCGGGGGCGGCCGACTGCATGCGGTAGGCCAGTTCAAAAGAGCGGATGCGGGCGGACAGGTCCGGCTGGTCGGCGCGGGCTTGCTGGTGCGCCACGTTGGCTTCGCGGAGCAATTCCAGTTGCGCCTTCTGGCGGGCGTCGGTCATGCCCGCCAGCGGCGCCACGTCGCGGATAGCCTCTTTCTGCCGGGCGTCGAGCAGCAGCGGCTGGTGGGTCTTGGGGAGAAAACCCGGCGACCAGATGCCGTCGTCGCCGCGCGGCTTGGCGTCGTGCATCACGACGAACGCCGGCAGGTTGTCGTTGGCCGAGCCGAGGCCGTAACTCAGCCACGCCCCGAGGGTCGGGTAGCCGGGGCGGGACATGCCGGCGGCCAGTTCCATCGACGCCGGGGCGTGGTTGTTGGCGACGGAGGAGCAGGAGTGGACGAAGGCCATGTCGTCCGCGTGCCGGGCGGCGTTGGGGAACACGTCGGACACCCACGAGCCGGCCTGGCCGCGTTGCGCCCACTTGAACGGCGAGGCCAGGCACTTGCCGCTCGTGGTGAAGAACCCCGTCTTCGGGTCGGCGCCGTCGAGCTTCTGGCCGTCCCGCTTCTGCAGTTCCGGCTTGTAATCGAACGTGTCCACCTGCGACGGGCCGCCGGTCATGAACAGCCAAATGATCGACTTGGCCTTCGGCTCGAAGTGCGGCTTCCGCTCGGCCGCCCCGAGTTGGCCGTCGCGGCCCAACAGGTGCGCGAGGGCCAGCGCCCCGCAGCCGAGGCCGGACGTGCGGAGGAACTCGCGGCGGGCGAGGGGCAACAGGGGCTGGTTCATTTCGGAGTCTCGTGAGTCAATCGACGTACAGGAACTCGTTCAGGCAAAGCAACACTTGGCAGAAGTCCGCGGTGGCCGTCTCCAGGCCCTTCGGGCCCTTGCCGTCGTCGGCGCCGCGGAGGACGAACGTCGTCATCTGCGTGCGCTCGGCGTCCGTGGGGAGGCGGCCCAGGGCGACGCGGTACGCCTTGTCAACGGCGGTCCGGACATCGGCGGTCGTCGCGGGCATCACCGCGCGGGCGAGTTTCTCGGCCTGCTGCCGCACCAAGTGCGAGTTCATCATGATGAGGGCCTGGGTCGTGGCCGTCGTCGATTGCCGCTCGCCGACGCCCTGGATCGGTTCGGGCGAGTCGAACGCCTGGAGCATCGGCGTCAGCCGGCTGCGCTTGACGGTGAGGTAGACGCTGCGCCGCGGGCTGTCCTCGTCGAGCGTGCCGGGGCCGTACATCTTCGGGTCGAGCGTGCCGCCGACCGCGAGCAGGCTGTCGCGGACGGCCTCGGCCTCCAGCCGCCGCGGCGGCACGTGCCCCCACAGCCGGTTCTGCGGGTCGAGCTTCGTCGCGGCCTCGCTCGGGTCTCCTCCCTGTTGGTACGCGGCGCTCGTCATCATGAGCGTGTGGATCGGCTTGAGCTTCCACCCGCCCTTGATGAGTTCGCCGGCGAGGTGGTCGAGCAGTTCGGGGTGCGTCGGCGGCTCGCCCTGCGCGCCGAAGTCGTTCGGCGTGCGGACCAGCCCCTTGCCGAAGTGGTGCAGCCACAGCCGGTTCACGATGACGCGCGCCAGCAAGTGGCCGGCGCCTTGCTTGTCGTCCGTCAGCCAGTCCCCCAGCGCGACACGGGGCGGCTTGGCGGCGGCCTTGGCGTCGGCGGCGGCGCGGAGCCAGCGGTTCTCGTCGGCGTTCGCCAGCACCTGCACGAAGCCCGGCGGGGCGACGCCGTTCTTTCGGGCGGTCTCGCCGCGGATGAGGTAATGCACGTCCCCGCCCCGGCCCGAGGTCGCGGAGAACACGGGTTGCAGCGGCGGCTTCGGCTCCTTCGCCAAGGACTGCTCGACGGGCACGAACGCCGCCTCGGTGGTGGGGTCTGCCTTGCGAAACCAGCGCACGATCTCCGCGCGGCCCTTGCCGTCGAACTTCCCGCCCTGCCCCGCGAGCAATGCGAGAATCTCGCCGCCCGTTTGCGGCCGGGCGGCCGCAACAATGTCAGCCCCTCCGGCCGCGAGCGCCAGCCGGACGCGGCCGGCGGCGAAGTCGTTGTCAAACTTCAGGACGACCGACAACGTCGTGCCCCCGTCGAACCCGAAGGGAGTCTCCGCCACGAAGGTCGCGGCGTGATCCTTGCCCGGCGCGCCGGGCGACCAGCCCGTCTTCGGGTCGCCGTCGACGGCCTTCGCGAGCGTGTTGGCGCCCAGTTCGGCGGTCGCCTTGCCGGGCTTGAGTTTCACGGTGACCGGCTTCGCCCCCTTCTTCGCCGCCTCGGCCGACGGCGTCGCGGCGAGCGTAACTTCGGTGAGCGTGAAGGTTCCGTCCGCGGAACGCCCGGGGCCGCCCTTCGGCAGCGAGTCGTCGCGCAAGGTTTCGAGGCGGAGGGCGGTGATCTTCGTCAGTGACGTGTCGGCCGTGAAGGTGTACGTGTCGGCCTTCTCCGCCTTGCCGGTGGCGAGGTATGAGCCGTCGTCGAGTTTCTTCAATGGCATTTTTCCGGTGGCGCCCGACGGCTCCAGCGTCAACCACGGAGCCGCCGGCTTCGCCCGCTCGGCGGTTAGCCACGTCTCGAAGCGGCCCGGCAGCACGTCTTTCTCGAACGCCGCCAGCGCCTTTGCGAGCGGGGCGTGCGCCGCGTCGAACGCCGCTTTCAATTTGCGGTGCGTCTCGGGTTCGGGGTCAATCTGACGGGAGACGGAGTCGGTGCGGCCCAGCGTCGCCAAAAGCCGGTAGTAGTCCTGTTGCGGGATGGGGTCGTACTTGTGCTCGTGGCAGCGGGCGCAGCCAATGGTCAGGCCGAGGAACGCCGTGCCGGCCGTGGCGAGCATGTCGTCGAGGTGGTCGTAGCGGATCGGCTCAAGCGTCTTGGCGGTGGTCTGGCCGGGGTACGGCCCGGCGACGAGGAAGCCGGTCGCCGCGGCCGCGAGGAAGTCGTCGGGCCGCAACTCGTCCCCGGCCAGTTGCAGCCGCACGAACTCGTCGAAGGGCATGTCGCGGTTCAGCGCCTTGATGACGAAGTCGCGGTAGTGGAACGCGCCCGCCCGGTCGCCGTCGAACTCGTACCCGCCGCTCTCGGCGAACCGGACCACGTCGAGCCAGTGCCGCCCCCACCGCTCGCCGTGCCGGTCGCTGGCGAGCAGGCGCGTGACCAGCTTCTCGTAGGCGTCGGGGGCCGGGTCGGCGACGAAGGCGTCAATTTCCGCGGGCGTCGGCGGCAGGCCGGTGAGGTCGAACGCGACCCGGCGGGCGAGCTTCTCTTTGGAGAGGGCGGCGCTCGGCGCGAGGCCCTTCGCTTCGAGGCCGGCGAGGATGAAGCGGTCGATCGGGTTGCGCGCCCACGCGGCGTTCTTCACGGCCGGCGGGGCCGCGGCGGCGAGCGGGCGGAACGCCCAGAACTTCTTGCCCTCGGCGATGTCGATGGCCCGCTTGCCCGGCAGCACGCCGCCGTCCCGCGGGTCCGGGGCGCCGAGTTCAACCCATTTGGCGAAGTCGGCGATGACTTCATCCGTCAGCTTCCCGCGGGGCGGCATCTTCTCGACCTTGCCCTCGTGCCGCAGGGCCGCGAGCAGGAGGCTTTTCTTCGGGTCGCCCGGCACGACGGCGGGGCCGGAGTCCCCGCCCTTCCGCGTCCCCTCCCGCGTGTCCAGCAGGAGGCCGCCGCGCAGCTTCTTCTCCTTGGCCGCGTCGGCCGAGTGGCACGCATAGCACTCCTTAATGAGCGCCGGGCGAATCTTCGACTCAAACAGGGCCAGCCCGGCGGCGTCCGGCGCTTGGGCGCCGGCCTCGGCTTGCACGCACAGCAGCCCCAAGGCCACGAGGGTGACGCGGGCGGTCGGCGGGTGAATCATCGGTGACCTGAAGACAGGCGGCGGGGCGGGAGGGCGGATGAATGTGGAGTATACACGAGAGAGGCCGATTTTCCGAGTGATTTTATCGTCCCGGTCGCAGCGCTTGGGCGGGTTCCCGGGCGGCCCCCGGTTCGGCGCCGCACCCGGCGTGGGCCGACCGCCGGGGCGGCCTCGGCCTCGCACACCGGACGCGTAACGTCATCGGCCCCGCCGCTCCCGCCGCCGACTCCACGCGCGATACTGATTGTTCGCGAACAAGGCGAAAATGCCGGCCAAGAACACCCCGGAGACCAGCGCCGTGCTGACGACGAAGCCGCGGATGGCCATGGTGAAGGGCACGTCATTGCGGCCGCGGTCCAGCCCGCGCGCAAGCTCCAGGCCCATGAAGAACGAGACGACCGTTTCCAAAATCACGACCGCCGGGGGCAGGAGCATCGAGATGACGCCCAGCCCCATCAGGGACCGCGTCTGGCCGAGAATGGTCACCAGCCCCATGAGGCCCGAACAGACGGCGGCTCCCAGCAGGATCAGCAGGTCCGCGCCGCCGCAGACCTCGTTGACCCCCTTCTGCGCGGCGACGTCGTTGACGAGACTGACCGTGCGGATGAGCAATGCCAAAAACAGGACGCCCGCCCAGACGAGCCAAAGGACCGCGGCCGTGACGGCCAACCCCGGCTTGGCGCCGGCGCGGCCGTCGAGGTCGTCCCGCCGGGAACGGCGCCGCGGCCCGTCATCGAAATCGTCATCGTCATTCACGTCGGATTGTTCGCGGCGGGGCATGGCGTCCTTCCGGCTTCAGGCCGAGTCATCGCGGAACCTTATCTGAATCTGACCGAAAGTCCCCGCGGCTTTGACCAACATACGGCGGCTGAGGGCCGGTGGAATACGCAACGACGTGTTTGCCGGTGTTTGCTCCCAACAAAGCGCTCGCCTCGTGAATCGCCTCCCCGGCCGACTCGACCCGTCTGATCCGCGGCGAAGGTTCGTGTCCATGACGGGCCGGACATGGCTTGAGATGGCATAGTTCGCGCGGGCGCCAAGTCCACGGCGTCGCGTAGACATGAATGAGACGGGGCGCACACGTCCACGCAACGCCGTTGGCACGGCCCCCGGCGTCTCCTTCGAAAAGGGCGTCTCCGGGGTCGTCTCCGGAAACGGACCTCGCTCGGCAACGGACTCTACAATAGCCGGAAGCGCCTGATGCGGGCGCTTCCGACGACCCATCATGGAGTTAGGAAATGAAGGCGGTACTCACGGCGGCGCTGGTGTTCGGGCTGTGCAACCTCGCGGCGGCCGACGACAAGGCCGACCCGGTCGGGACTTGGAAGTGCGCGTACGAAGTCGGCGGCACGAAGCGGGAGTCCACCCTGACCATCAAGAAAGACGGGGACAAGCTCGTCGGGACGATGGACTGGCCGGACCAGAAGGGCGCGAAGCTCAAAGACGTGGCGGTGAAGGACGGGGAGTTGACGTTCACCGCCGAGCGGGAGCTGAAGGACATGAAACTCACCGTCGCGTACAAGCTGAAAGTCGAGACGGACACGCTCAAGGGCAAGGGCGAGGTGGACACCGGAACCGAGAAGCGGTCGTTCGAGATCGAAGGCAAGCGGGAGAAGAAATAACCTGCGGGCGAGGCCTTGCAGGGCTAGAGCGGAGTTCGGGTGGGTGTAGTGTCTGCCGCGCGGGTGCCGGCCGTTTACCTCACCCCCTAACCCCTTACAGGGGTAGGTCAGGCGAGAGCGAAGAATTCAGGCGGAAGTCGCAATAGTGCGACCATGCCGCGTTTTCTCGATGTC
>JAYTTY010000156.1:0-2401 GCA_043744795.1 Zavarzinella sp.
TTTGGTGGCATGGGCAAGATGCTGACTTGCCCATCTTGCCCAAACGCATCCAGTTTCCGGTCATTTGAGGCCCAGAAGAGCCAACTGCGTAACTCCTAAGTTGATTGAAATTTCGAGCCGGCGGTCACGTTGCCCGTAATCGCCGTCGTGCCGAGCGTGACTTGGGTTGCGAAACCACTGTTGGCCGTCACGTTGCCCGTCACCGTCGCCGCAGTGATGCTGACGGCCGTTTGGAAACCGCCGGTCGCCGAGACGTTGCCTGTCACCGGCTTATTGGCAATGGTGACGCCACCTGCAAAGCCGCCGGCGGCCGACACGTTCCCCGTGACGGTGGAATTCGCCAGACCAATGGTGGCGACGTACCCCGTCGCGGAGACGGCGTGCAACGTACTGTCGGTAAAAGCGAGAGAGGCCGTTGCCTGATACCCCTTCGTCTTGAGAGAGGTCGCCCCGCCGACGGTCACGTGGTCTCCCGACACAACAACGCCATTCGTCCCGCCGTCGGCAGTCACGCCCAAGGCGCCTTTGACGTTCAGGTCCCCGAACGCCACGCCGTTTCCGCCGAGCGTCACATTAGCGGCGCCGACGCCGAGGTTGAATTGGGCCGCCCCGAGGATCTGGCTGCCCTTGCCGACCCCGCCGCGAACCGTGACGGTATCGTTGCCGTCCCCGCCCGTGACGGTGAGCTTGCCGAGGTCGATCTTGTCAGTTGTGGACAGCGTCAGCGTGTTGGTCCCGCCGCCGAGGTCGATCGTCGCCGCGCCGGTCAGGGCGAAGGCGGCCGCCCCGTCGATGGCCAGGGAGTCGTTGCCGTCCCCCATCTTGGCCGACAGAGACTTGATGGCCCCCGGCAGCACGACGGTCACTCCAGGCATGGCCGCGTTGATGGCGGTGGACCCTCCCGCCGTCAGGGTGACCGTCGGGTTGGCCCCGCCGGTGACGAGAATGGTAATGTCGTTGGCTTGGGCGTCGCCGACGAGGCTGAGCAGGCCGGCCCCGGACAGGGTGGCCGTCACCAGTCCGGCCGGGACATCGCGCGCCTCGAGCGGGGTGAGCGCCAAGCGGGTCCGGCGGGCGGTCGTGGGGGTGGAACGGAATCGCATGGCAGAACTCCCTGTGACAATCGGAATGGGAAACGGGTGGTCGGTCGGGAAACGCCGGATGACCTCGTGCGAATGGTCAATTTGTTCCGGCATCCTCACTATATGAAATTTCGGGTTTGGTAATCTGGGCAAGGTTGTTCCGCCGTCATCGCTGAAAATCCGGTGCGCCGGGAATTGCCCAGACCGCCGACAGGAGAACCTCAATCGTACAACGGCCCGACATTTTATCTGGCGTTCATCCCGCTCAGAAGTCGTCGTTCTTAAAATCGCGCCGTTATAATTGGCGCCGGAAGTGTTTGGTAGTGTCCGGCGATTATTGCACACCTGCTATTCCAGCCGTTTCTGCGCGCCGGACGTGCGGTTTTTCAGGCGATTTCGCTCTCGTGCAATGATCGCCGGACACCACCGACGGCCGAGGCGGCGGTGTCGTTCGAGCGCGGCCGGCGTTTGTTGATCGAACACGGCTGGGCCGGCGTGTGCTCCTGGGTCGGGGAACTGCTGGCGGTGACCGACGGGGCGGAACGGGAGCGGCGGCGGAAGACAACCGACCGGCTGATGCGGTACTTCGCGAATCACGTGACGCGGCTGGACTACGCCCGGCTCCTGGCGGAGGGGCGGGCCATCGGCAGCGGGGCGGTGGAGGGCTGGGCCAAGACACTGGGCATCCGGCTCAAACGACGCGGCGCCCGCTGGAACTGGGACAACGTGCAACCCATGGCCAGTCTGGTCTGCGTCCGCCACACCCCCCAATGGGATGCCTACTGGGCCAACGCTTCCTGATGACCCCCAGAGAATTTAGACGTACCCAGCCGGGGGGTTCGGTTGCCTTTTGGCTTGGCAATCCCCCGCCGCCCGGCCATAATACCTTCTCCCACCCGATGGACTCCCCGAATGCGATTCCAGCCGATCCTTCTACTCCTTGCGCCGTCCTGTGCCTGGGCCGTCGATCTCGACGCGGCCGCGCTGAAGCCGTTCCTCGAAGCCAATTGCCAGGGCTGTCACAACGCGGACGTGAAGAAGGGGAACCTGAACCTCTCCGCCCTGTCCGCGAAGTTGGACGACCCGCTGACGGCCGAGCGCTGGGTGAAGCTGCACGACCGCGTGCAGCGCGGGGAGATGCCGCCGGTGTCGGCGAAGTCGCGGCCAACGCCGGAGCAGGCGAAAGCCTTCACGGACGGCCTCGGCAAGCAGATCGCCGCCTCGGAACTGGCCGCCCGCAAGGAGAGTGGCCGGGCGACGCTGCGGCGGCTCAACCGCACGGAGTACGAGAACACCCTGCGCGACTTGTTCCAACTGCC
>JAYTTY010000157.1:0-9261 GCA_043744795.1 Zavarzinella sp.
CGTCCCATCGCGTTCTCCTGGCAATCTGGGCGGACTGGAGGAGAAATACACAATTCAGACCGTCAGGGGAACCCCGTTTCGGTCGGGCACATCTAGTGAAACTTCGGCCGGCGTGGGGCGGCGACGCCGACGACGCGGGGGCGCTAAAAGTCATCATGACCGGCTCGGCCGCCGACCCGCCGTCGTGGCAAGCGCACATCCGCGCCAAGCCGCGGCGGGAGGAACTGGCCAAGCGGTTCAAAGACCCGGCCGACCCGTTCAAGCTGGTGATCGTCCGCGACATGTGGCTGACCGGGTTCGACGCCCCGTGCCTGCACACGATGTACGCGGACAAGCCGATGCGCGGCCACGGGCTGATGCAGGCCATCGCCCGCGTCAACCGCGTGTTCAAGGACAAGCCGGGCGGATTAATCGTCGATTTCCTCGGACTGGCCAAGGAATTGAAGCAGGCCGTCGCGACGTACACGGCCGGGGGCGGGCGCGGCCGGGCGGCCATCGACCAGGCGGAGGCCGTCGCCCTGATGCAGGGACTGTTCGAGGTGTGCCAGGCCTTCTTCCACGGGTTCGACTACGGGGCGTGGACGGCCGGCGGCGCCCCGCAACGCCTCGCGCTGCTGCCGGCCGCCCAGGAAGTCGTCCTCGGGCAGGAGGACGGCAAGAGGCGGTTCGTGAAGGCCGTCGGCGACTTGTCGAAGGCGTTCGCCCTGGCGGTCCCGGCGGACGCGGCCTTGGCCGTCGTGGACGACGTGGCGTTCTTCCAGGCCGTCGCCGCCGTGCTGTCCAAGAGTTCCGGCGGCGGGGAGCCGGCCGACCCGGGCATGGCGGACCACGCCATCCGGCAGATCGTCTCCCGGGCCGTGTCGTCCGACGAGGTGGTCGACATCTTCGCCGCGGCCGGCCTGAAGAGGCCGGACATCTCCGTGCTGTCCGACGAGTTCTTGGCGGAGGTGAAGGGCCTGCCGTACAAGAACCTGGCCGTCGAGATGCTGCGGAAACTGCTGGCCGGGGAGATCAAGGAGCGGTCGCGGAAAAACGTCGTGCAAGCCCGGTCGTTCCTGGAACTGTTGGAGCAGTCCGTCCGCCGCTACCAGAACCGCGCCATCGAGACGGCCGCCGTGATCGAGGAACTGATCCGACTGGCGCGGGACATGCGGGACGCCAAGGCCAAGGGGGACGCCCTCGGACTGACCGAAGACGAGACCGCGTTCTACGACGCCTTGGAGGTCAACGACAGCGCGGTCAAGGTGTTGGGGGACGCGACGCTGAAGCTCATCGCCCAAGACTTGGCCAAAGCCGTCCGGGCGAACGTGACCATCGACTGGACCGTGCGGGAGAACGTGCGGGCCGGCCTGCGCGTGATCGTGAAGCGCGTTCTCCGCAAGCACGGCTACCCGCCGGACAAGCAGGAGAAGGCCACCGCAACCGTCTTGGAACAGGCCGAAACACTTTGCCGTGAGTGGGCGGAGTAAGCACTGCGTCATCCGGCCGGCATTTCGGCCTTGGCCCAGAAGTCGTACACGCGGGTCAGCTCGGTGGCGAAGAAGGTCAGGTCGTCGCCCGTCTGGAGCTTCTTCCGCTTGGCGTACTTGAACAGCCCGCCGCCGGGCATATTCGTCTTGCCGCTGACGACCACGACGGGCAGGAGTGGGCGGCCGGCCGCCGCTTCGTGGTCCGCGATGTTGTCGAGGATCAGCCCGAGGATCTTGGTGTCGTCGTCGCTCTCGACCGTCACGTCCGCGACGTGGGCCAGTTCCCCGTAGGCGAGCGTCCGCCGGGCCTTGGCGACTTGGACCAGCTTTTGGTAGACGGCGGCGTTAATCATCGTGGGCATCCTCCCTTGGGGTTCTCAGGCGATTCAGTCCTTTGATCCTACGGAGTGGCCGGGTGAAGTTGCGAGGAGACCCCGTTCCTCGGCTTGGCCGCCCGCGGCGTCGATCGCATAAGACGGCCGGCTGGTCGCCAATAGCGGCCTGAATGTGGCGGACGTGACGCTTCCAAGTCGCCGCGGGAGTTCTCAGTTCCAGTTGGCGCCGTGTCAGCCGACGAGATAAACGAAGGAAACGAAATAACCGCCCCCATGCCGTCCAACCGTTCCCGAGCCGAACGTTCTTCGTTTAATGCGTAAGTTTTCGTCGCGGTTCGGGCGGCGGGTAATGTGACGCATGCGCGCCCAGCGGGCGGCCAACCTGTCCGACCCATCGACGACCGGCGCCGACGGGAACACGTGCGCGGAAGACCCGACGTACTACCTTCAAGCGGACAATCTGCCGCCGACGACGGTTCACGACAGCCGCAGCGCGGACGGCCTCACCGGCCATGCGGCGCCGGTTGTCGGCGGGCGGGCCGCCCGTTATGATCGAGCAGACAATCACCCTTTTTCTCCGCCCGGCATGGAAGACACTTCGGAATTGGAGGCCCGCGCGCGGGCCGGCAGCGGCACCGCCCTCGCCGTCCTCGTCGAGAGGTGGCGGGGCCGGCTGCACGCCTACGCCCAGTCGCGCATCGGCCGGGACCTCGGCAGCCGGCTCGACGCGGACGACGTGGTGCAGGAAGCCCTCATGTACGCCCTCCGCGCCGTCCGGACGGCCGACCTGGCCGGGCGAGACGTGTTCGGCTGGCTGTGCGGCGTGGCTGACGACCGGCTGACCGACTTGGCCCGCCGGCACCGGGCCGCCCGCCGCGACGTGGCGGCCGAGGCGCGGGCCGCGCAACTGATCGACGCCTTGGCGGCCAGCATGACCAGCCCGTCGGCCGCCGCGATGCGCGGCGAGCGCGAGACCCGGCTGGCGGCGGCCGTGGCGGCGTTGCCCGCCGGCGTGGCCGAGATGCTCCGGCTGCGGTACGCCGACGGGCTGGCCAGCCGCGACATCGCCGAAAAAGTCGGCAAGACGGACGACGCCGTCCGCGCCGCCCTGAGCCGCGCGCTGCGGGCGCTGGAACACGCCGTCGGCGACGCCGGCCGGCCGTGACCTCACGGCGCGGGGACGGCCCACGCCCGGACGCCGTCGTCGTGCCCCGTGTACAGCCGGCCGGCCGAGTACGCGGCCCCGCGCGACGGCGACGGGGCCGCCCGCGACTCGGCCAGCCGCGGCGGGTCGGCCGTCACGTCATACAAGAGAATGCGGCGCTCCCCGACCACGATGAGCCGGTCGGCGGGGCCGGGGAACGCCGCCACAACAAGGCCGGCGTCCGCGGCGGGCAGGCCGGCCGTGACGCGCGGCGGGCCGGCGGTCAGGTCGCAGACATCACCGGGGCCGACTTCTTGCACGACCCACGCCCGGCGGCTGTCGGCGGCGAAGGCGACGACGGGGTGTGCCGGCCCAGCCGCCCGCAGGACGTGGAGGGCCGGGCCGCCGGCGGCGTGCGTGTCCCACAGGCAGACGCGGCCGGCCTTGGCCGTCGCCGCCACCCACCGGCCGTCGGCCGACACCGCCAGCCGCCACGGCAGGCCGACCGGCCCCGGCAGCGGGCCGAGCGGCGTCAGGCCGCCGGCCGTCAGGCGGTACGCCCGCACCCGGCCGGCGTCGGCGTAGTCGGTCGTGTGCACGCGGTCGCCGGTTGGGCTGACGGCGATGTCGCCGATCGGGGCCGGCGGGGCGGCCGGGGCGACCACGCGGCGGGCCGACGCGCCGGCCAGTTCCCACACTTCCAGGCCGCCGCCGCCGACGGTGACGAACCGCCGGCCGGCCGGCGTCGCGGCCACGCTGCGGATATATTCGCCCGCCGTCGGCAGCGGGCCGAGCGGGGCCAAGTCCGGCGTCCATGCGTGCAGGCCGGCCCCCTTGCCGCCCGGGAACCCTTCCGTTAGCACGACCGGGCCGGCGTCGGCGGCCGCCAAGGCCACCGCATACACCATCGTGTGCCGGCGGTCGCCCGTCACTTCCTCGACCAATTCCAAACCGGCCGCCGGTTGCGTCGGCTCGGCGTCGGGCCGGCGCTTCCAATCCATCAACGACACCGCCACGACGGCGGCGACGGCGACGGCGACCACGGCGGCCGCGGCGGCGCCGGCCCACGGCCACCGGCGGGCGGCGGGCCGGGGCGGCGGGCCGGCAACGCGCTCGGGGCGGCCGCGCTGACGCGGACGTTCCGCATCACGCTGTACGACAACGAGTGGACGACGAACGGGTCCGGCGACTGGGACGTCGCGGCCAACTGGTCCGCGGGCGCCGTCCCCGGCCCGGCCGACAGCGTCGGGATCAACGTGCCGGCCGCCGCGACAGTCACCGTCCGCAGCGGCACCCAGCGAGTCCGCAGTCTTGTGTCGAACGAGGCGCTGCTCATTACCGGCGGAAGCCTGAGCGCCGAGGAGACGATTCAGGTCAACAACGCCTTCACCTTGCGCAGTGGCGCGATCAAGGACACGACCCTGTTGGCCGGCTCCGGCGGGCAGGGACTGACGGTCGAGGACTCGGGGAATTCGTTCAACCTCGGGACGCTGGACGGCGTCACGACGCAGGCCGACGTGACCGTCGGCGCGTCCGCGGCGTCCGCCCGGGGCGCCATCAAGAACGGCCTGACGCTCGACGGCGCGACGGTCCGGCTCGGCAGCCCCTACGAGAACACGTCCGGCGAACTCCGCTTCGAAGGCGGCACGGCCCTCGCCGGCACCGGCGACGTCGTCTTCGGCCTGTCGCCCAGCAACGGCCTCACCCTCAACGGCGGCGAGAACAACGGCCTCCCGCTGACCATCGAGGCGGGCGTCACGGTGCGCGGCAGCGGCGGGCGGTTCGACAACAATTCGGTCGGGACGATCGTCAACGAGGGGACGATCTTGGCCGACCACAGCGGCGGCGGCATCCGGGCGGAGGGAAAATTCCGCACCGACGCGGTCATCGAAGCCCGCGACGGCGGCGCCTTCTCTTTCGACGTCAACTGGTCCAACGCGCTCGGCGCGACGATCACGGCGGTCGGCGCGACGCTGAACCTCGGCCTGCACTCCACGGGCTCGACGACGACGTGGTCCAACGCCGGGACGATCAGCGCCGAGAACAGCACGGTGAACTTCGGCGGCATCTTCACCGGCCCCGGAGTCTTCACGCAGACCGGCTCGGTGATGAACCTGAGGGGGGTCCTCAATAACGCGGGCGAGACGCTGACGCTCGACACCGACACCGGGTCGTGGAACCTCAAGGGGGGCCGCGTCGTCGGCGGCACGGTCGCGACGGCCGACGGCGAGCGCCTGCGGTTGACCCAGTCCGGCGGCCGGCTGTACGGCGTCACCGTCGCCGGCGACGTGGACGGGCGGACGAACGGCGGGTCCGCGGAAGTCTACGAAGATCTGACGCTGGCCGGCGGCACAATCCTGCTCGGCGACACCTACGGCGACCGGGCCGCCAGCCTGTCGTTCTCCGGGCCGCAGACGCTGGGCGGGACGGGGACCGTCGTCTTCGGCCGGCGGTACGACAACGCGCTGGCGTCGACGCCCGGCGAGCACGGCGTCCCCGGCCGCCTCACAGTCGGCCCGGCCGTCACGGTCCGCGGGGCCGCCGGGGCCGTCGGCGGCGGGGCCGCCGTCGTCAATAATGGGACGATTGCCGCCGACAACAGCGTGGCCGCCGGCGACTTCGCCTACGACCGCGGCTTCGCCGGCGGGGCCGTGCAAGCCGTGTCCCGGCCCATCGACGTGTCGGCCCAGGGCGCCGCCCCGGCCGGCCTGTACCGGACGACGCGCTACTCGGCCGACGACTTCAATTACACGCTGACCGGGCTGGCCCCGGGCAGTTACACGGTCCGGCTGCACTTCGCCGACCTGCGCAACACCGCGGCGGGCCAGGGCGTGTTCGACGTGGCCCTCAACGGCATGACGCCTCCTGAACTGGACGACTTCGACATCTTCGCCAAGGCCGGTGACCATGGCGACACCGCCGTCGTGCAGGATGCGACGGCGACGGTGACTGGCACGGGCGATCTGGTGATCGGCTTCTTGCACGGCGCCGGCGAGATTCAGGTGAGTGGCATTGAAGTCTATGCTGGCGCGACGGTCATCTGGTCCGCGGATGCCGGGAACGTCCCGGCGGACCAACTGTCGGTCAACGGCTCACTTACCAACGCCGGCACGGTGTCGGCCGCGGCCGGGCGAGATCTAATCGTCGGCGGGGCCTTCACGCAGACGACGGACGGTGTCGTCAACATCGACGTCGCCGGGCTGACAAACTTCGGCCGTGTCACCGTCGGCGAGACCGCCACGCTGGTCGGCACGCTGAACTTGACGTCCGCCGACTACGCCCCGACGGTCGGCGACGCATTCCCGATTATGACGTGGGCGGGCGCGACGGGGACTTTCGAGATGAAGACATGGACGGGCCTCGGCGGCGGCTTGTCGTTCAACCTGACGTACAACCCGTCCGACTTAACCTTGGACGTGGTGACGTGACGGTGGGAGAGAGGGGTGTCTTGTCTACAGTTATCAAATGTGGAACACGATGACGCCCCTCGGCAAGATGGCAGACGGCCGTCTTCTTCCATCTTGTATGTGGCCGAACTCATAACCGATCGAGTGGTCTGTCACACAAGTAACTTGGGACGGTCAGCCGAACGGATTTAGGGATCATGGCCGCAACCACGGAGGGGTGGGCCATGCAGAAGAAGTATGTCGTGCGACTGACAACGGAGGAGCGATCACCGTTCGAGCAGCTCGTCCGAAAACGCAAGGGGTCGTCGCGGAAGGTGCGGCGGGCCAACTTCCTCTTGACGGCTGACGCCGACGGCTCCGCCCGGCCGGGCGAGGGCCGCGGCGAACAGGGCGTCAATGTCCTCGCGCAGCCGGCCGACCCAGGCCCGGTCGATCGCGCCCTTAGCCCCGATGATGCCGCGCCCGTACAGCCCGCCCATGACGGCGACGTCAGGCGGCGCGGCGGGGTCCCCGGTCGTTGCGCTCAACGGTCTTTCCTTGACGGGCGACGTGGTCGGCACAACACACGAATAGGCGGCCGCGGAACTGCTCGCGCACCAGCAATGCCCGCCAACGCACACGTTCTGGGAGTTGATCCGGGGCCGCGGCAAAGGCATGACGCGGTTGGCCGGCCCAAACCTCCTTGGCCAACCGATGCGGGAGGGCCTGAGATGTCATGCCCGTCCTGTCAACAGGGCGGCAAGCCGCTCCCGGTCTTCGGGGGACAGGTTCGCTCGCATGGCCAGCGCATCGGCCAGCGAAGGGAGACTTGCCGAAACTGCACCGGATTTTGCAGCGCGTGAGACGGTGGATTTACCTAACTCATGGGTGGAATTAGGTGTTACGTCATTTGGTTCGAATCCAGTAACGCCCAAGGACTTCGGGAAACCGGTGCACGCTTCGGCGCACACTTCCTGACGGTCAAAAAACTCCCCCTGTTGGCGAACCTCGAAGACTCGGTTCGCGGCCGTCGCGTGCGGGCGGCCCCTCCAGTCGCTCACTTCTGGCTCGCCCCCCTCGCGGCGCTCGGGTACACTTCCCAAACCCGCTTCTTCACAAGGAAGTCTCCATGCGCTTCGCCGCCGTTTCCATATTCTTCTTCACCCCCACAATCGCCTTCGCTCAAGCCGGCGACATGTTCGGCCAAGTCTCCACGGAGCGCATCCGGGCCGACGTGAAGTACCTCGCGTCCGAACAACTGCAAGGGCGGGGCGTCGGCGCCCGGGGTGAAGAACTCGCCACGGACCACATTGCCGCCGAGTTCAAGAAGGCGGGGCTGAAGCCCGTCGGAGACAAGGGGACGTATTTTCAGGGCGTGCCGTTGGTGTTGGTGAAGACCGGCCCCGAGTTGTCGCTGGCAATGGTGAAGGGCGCCGAATCGACTTCCTTGAAAGCGGAAGAAGAGTTCGTCGGCGTCAGCAATTCGCAGCAGTCGGAAGACTTCGAGGCCGACGCGGTGTTCGTCGGGCACGGCATCACGGCCCCCGAGTTCGGGTGGGACGACTACAAGGACACGGACGTGACGGGCAAGGTCGTCGTCCTGTTCACGAACGAGCCGCCGTCGGACGACCCGAAGTACTTCATGGGCAAGAACCTCACCTACTACGGCCGCTGGACCTACAAGTACGAGGAGGCCACGCGGCGCGGGGCGAAGGCGGTGTTCATCATCCACACGGCCGCGTCGGCCGGCTACCCGTACACGGTCGTCAAGACGGTCAAGGGCGTGCAACTGCGGCGCGAGGCCGGCGCCCCGGCCCTGGCCTTCGCGGGCTGGCTGTCGAGCAAGGGCGGGGACAAGGTGCTGGCGTCCGTCGGCCTGACCGTGGACGAGGCGTTGAAGAAGGCCGACACGAAGGGCTTCCGGCCGATCCCGCTGGGCATCAAGTTGAAGGGGCATGTGCCGACGACGACGCAGAACGTCGTCTCCAAGAACGTCATCGGCATGGTCGAAGGCAGTGATCCGAAACTGAAGTCCGAGTACGTGCTGTTCACCGCCCACTGGGACCACTTGGGCGTCAAGAAGACCTCGACGGGCGGCGAGGAAATTTATTACGGCGCCTTGGACAACGCCAGCGGCACGGCCATCTTGTTGGAACTGGCCCGCCTCTGGGCGGGAACAGAAGCCAAGCCGAAGCGGTCGACCCTCTTCCTGGCGACGACGGCCGAAGAGAGTGGCCTGCTCGGGGCGCAGTATTACGCCGCCCACCCTGTCGTGCCTCTCGGCAAGACGGCCATCAACTTCAACTTCGACTGCGTGTACCCCGTCGGCGAGCCGGAGTCCATTGTGCTGAACGGGGCCGAGCGGACGACCGCGTGGGACGCCCTGCAAGCCACCGCCAAGCGGCACGGCTTGGAAGTCGAGCCGGACCTGAACGGCCAGCAAGGCTACTACTACCGCTCCGACCACTTCGCCCTCGCCCGCGGCGGCGTCCCGGCCTTCTCAGTCGGCCGCGGGGAAAAGGCCAAGGGCAAGCCGGCCGACTACATGAAACGCGTTGCCGCCGACTTCATCGCCAACACCTACCACACGCCGAACGACAAGTACCACGAAGAGTGGGACTTCGCCGCCTACCCCCCGCTGATGCGCTTCGCCTTGGACGCCGCCCGCGAAGCCGCCAACGCCCCGCGTTTGCCGACGTGGAAGGCCGGCGACGAGTTCCGGGCGGCGCGGGAGAAGAGTTGGACGCCACGGTGACCAAACCGCCGTCAGGCGGTCGCGTTGCAGTCCCGCGTTCACGCGGTCTTCGGGAAGCGGCTGACACCCGCCCGCGGCGGCTTGGCTTTGGATTGCGTTGGAGTCCCGGCTTCAGCCGGTCTTCGGGACTTTCGCCCCGTAAGGCCGGCCACTTTCGGGCGAGGGGTCCGAA
>JAYTTY010000158.1:0-9158 GCA_043744795.1 Zavarzinella sp.
CTCCGAAGCGTCGCGTCGCGGCTAAACAAAGGCAACGTCAATACGCCCGTGCGAACACCACCCGCTTCGCGGACGGCTTGCCCGTCACCATGCACGCCCCGGCGTCTTGCGGGCCGTCGAACGGGAGGCAGCGGATCGTGGCCTTGGTCTCTTCCTGAATCTTGTCTTCGGTCTCGCGGGTGCCGTCCCAGTGCGCCCAGATGAAGCCGGGGCCTTCAATCATTGTCTTGAACTCGTCATAGCTGTTGGCCGTGCGCATGCCGTCGTCGCGGGACTTCTTGGCGCGGGCGAACAGGTTCTGTTGGATCTCGCGCAAGAGGGCGTCGATGCGGGCCGGGGCCTCGGCCATGGGGACGCCCATCGTCTTGCCTTCTTTGCCGGGGATGTCGCGGCGGGCCAGTACGCAGGCGTTCTTCTCCATGTCCTTCGGGCCGAGTTCCACCCGCACCGGCACGCCGCGGAGTTCCCACTCGGCGAAGCGGTGGCCGGGCATGTTCTTGGTGTCGTTGTCGATCTTCACGGTGATCGGCTGGTAGCCGTAGAAGTCGTCCCGCGGCAACTCGCGGATGGCTTGGGCCAGCTTCTCCGCGGCCGCCACGCACGGGTTGCGCTCGGCCTCGCTCTTGCCCAGCGGGCAGATGACGACGTGGACCGGCGCCAACCGCGGCGGGACCACCAAGCCGTTGTCGTCCGAGTGCGTCATGATGAGGCCGCCGATGAGCCGGGTGGACACGCCCCAACTGGTGGCCCACGCGAACTCGCGCTTGCCCTCTTCCGACGTGAACTGCACGTCGAACGCCTTGGCGAAATTCTGGCCGAGGAAGTGGCTCGTGCCCGCTTGCAGCGCCCGGCCGTCCTGCATCATGGCCTCGATGCACAGCGTGTACACGGCCCCGGGAAACTTCTGGCCGTCCGACTTCGGGCCGACCAGCACCGGCATGGCCATCCACTCTTCGGCGAACTGCCGGTAGACGTTCACCATGCGCAGCGTCTCTTCCTCCGCCTCCTTCGCGGTGGCGTGGGCCGTGTGCCCTTCTTGCCACAGGAACTCGGCCGTGCGCAGGAACAGCCGCGTGCGCATCTCCCACCGGACGACGTTGGCCCACTGGTTGATGAGCAACGGCAAGTCGCGGTAGCTCTGAATCCAGCTCTTGTAGGTGTTCCAGATGATCGTCTCGGACGTGGGCCGGATGATGAGTTCCTCGTCCAGCTTGGCGTCCGGGTCCACCTCGATCTTGCCGTTGACGGAGCGCAGCCGGTAGTGCGTGACGACGGCGCACTCCTTGGCGAAGCCCTCGGCCATCGCCTCTTCCTTCTGGAAGAAGCTCTTGGGGATGAACAGCGGGAAGTAGGCGTTGACGTGCCCGGTGGCCTTGAACAGCCCGTCCAGCCCCTTCTGCATGTTCTCCCAGATGGCGTACCCGTTGGGCTTGATGACCATGCACCCGCGCACGTCCGAGTTCTCGGCCAGCCCGGCCCGGCCGACGATGTCGAGGTACCATTCGCTGTAGTTGGCGGCCCGCGTCGTGATCTTCTTGTCGTCGGCCATGAGAGGCAATTCTCGCTCGTGTCGGTGGGGTTTGGAAAGCGGAATTGTATGAGGTGCGGTTTGGTTGAGCGCGGGGCGGGGTCCGTCATCCGCGGCGGTCTTGTGAGCCGCGACGCGGAGGCTTTGCGGAGAGGAGCGCGTCCCGAGACAGTCGCCGAAATGCAACGTCACCGAATCGGGTGACGCTCGTTGAACGCGCTCCTCTCCGCAAAGCCTCCGCGTCGCGGCTCACAAGACCGCATCCGGGTCACGCCGCCGGCAGCACCGCGCTCACCGCGATTTGCCCAAGTGTGTCCCCGTCCAACACTATGGGGATCGAGTCGCCCGCCGTGAAGGTCTGCCGGCTGGCGTACTCCGGGTTGGCGGCCGGGCCGGTCGGGCGATCATAAACCTCGATTTGCCGATCAATCAAGTTGACGATCCAGTAGGTCGGGACGCCGGCGCGGGCGTAGATGCGGAGCTTGTCGATGCGGTCGATGGCCAGCGAGGACGCCGAAACCTCAACGAGCAGGCCAATGTCGGCCGGGCCGGGGTGGCGGGGCAAGTAATCTTCTTCCGTGCCGCGCACGATGCTGATGTCCGGCTCCGGCTCGCTGGTCCCGACGGTGATCGGGGATTGGACGCACCAGTGCCAGTCGGCCGTCAGCATCGCAGCCAGCATTTTGATGAGTTTTTTCAGGGCGTATTCGTGCGGCGTGCTTTTCGACATCTTCTTCACCAGGCGTCCTTCGAGCAACTCGATCCGGTCGTCTGTCGTGAGACGGCCCTCTTCAATCAGGCGGTGGTATTGTTCCACCGTATACCAGCGGTCATTGATCGGGGTGACCGTCAGCAACGGCATCAGTTCCAGCGTCGTCGTCATGGCTCGGTCCTCGTCATCGCACTGTCGTCAGCATAACCGAAACCGCGGGCCGTGTCACGTCCCCGCCCACCCAATGAAGTCCCCCGCGAACGGGTGCCCCGGCTCTTCGAGTTCCAGCGTGTGGTGCGACCCCGGGTACTCAATCACGGTCGCCCCGCCGGGGAACTTCCCGACGTACTTCCGCGTCTTGGCGTTGTCGATGATGCGGTCGTGTTCGGCCAGCATCAGCAGCGTGGGAACCGTGACGTGCTTCCACGCCCGTCTCAGGTAGAAGTCGAGGCCGGCGCTTTGGAACATCATGCGGGCGGTCGCTTCCCGCAGTGCCAGCGAGTCGTCGCGGATCATCGCCTGGCCGGCGGGGCTGGCGGTGAAGAGTTCCGGGTCGTTCAGCGGGATGGGGAACATCTTCGTCGGCCGGCGCAGGGCGCAGCGGCCGATCCACAGGCGTTGCAGGAAGCTCGGCGTGATCTTCGGGAAGAGACCCGGACACAAGAGGGCGATTTTCTGAACCATGCCCGGCGCGCGGTACGGGAAGGCGGCGGCCAGTTTGCCGCCCCACGAGATGCCGGCGAGGATGATCGGCTTGTCCGTCGGCAGCGTCTTGATGAACTCGGCGACGTCGTCCAGCAACCGGCGGAAGCGGCGGGCGTCGCCGCGGGCCTCTTGGTTGCGGCCGCAGCCGCGGCGGTCCATGAAGAACACGTCGAAGCCGGCGGCGGCGATCTCGGCGCACGACCGCGTGTACCAACCGCCGTGGCTCTGGATGCCGTGCAGGAAGACGACGCGAGCCATCGGCTCCCCGGCCGGCTCATAATGCCGGTAGTGGACGGTGTACCCGTCCGACACCGTGAACGGGTGCAGGGCGTCAGCCAATCAACACCTCCCGGCGAACGGCCCGGCTCTCGATGAAGTCGCCTTGGAACTTGATGCCCAGCCCGGTGCGGACGAGGGCCGGGGCGTACCCGCCCCAGCCGAAGGTGATGTCCTCTTCGCCCAGCGAGAAGACGACGAGGTGCCGGTCGAACGACCCTTCCAGAAAGCGGATGTCCTTCACGCTGGTGGCGAAGTGCCGGCCGGCGGCCGAGAGGATGGCCGTCTCTCCGACTTGGCAGCCGAGTTGGTAGCCGAGGCCGTGTTGCTTGGCGAACGCCGCGATCCGCAGGGCCGGGATGAACCCGCCGCACTTCGAGAGCCGCAGGTTGAACAGGTCGCACCACCCGTCCGCGACGGCCCGCTCCGCGTCCACCATGCCGCACAGCGATTCGTCGAGCATGACCGGCGTCTTAATCTGCTTCCGCAACGCGGGGAGTTGGGCGTCCGCGGTCTGCGGCAACGGTTGCTCCACGGAGCTGACGCCGAACGGCTCCAATTCCGTGATCTTCGCCGCCGCGGTCTCCGGGGTCCACGCCTCGTTGGCGTCCACGCGGATGTCGCGCTTCGCCCCGAGCCGACTGCGGATTAACTTCAGCCGCTTCGGGTCGTCGTACCCCTCCATGCCGACTTTCACCTTCACCTGCTTGGTGCCGAAGACCTTCCAGCGCCACGCCGCCAGCCGCAGTTTCATGCCCCGCCGCGCCGACGTGATGACCCCGCTGTACTGCACGCGGTCCTTGAACTCGAACAGGTCCGGCGTCAAGTACTTGGGCACGTTGCAGACCGGCTCGCCGAACAGCCGGCCGTAAGCGTCCAGCAACGCGATCTCGACCGCACACCGGGCCGCGTTCCCGGTCACCTGCCGGTCGTCCCCCGGCTGGGCGGCCAAGCGGAACCGCTCGATCATTTCCAACGCTTGGGGAAAATCTCGGCAGGCGTGGAACTGGCTCTTCAGGTCGCTGGCGTGCAGGATGCCGACGCCGGACTCGGCCGACTCCCCGGTGACGTACTCGCGCGGCACGCCCTCGCCCCAGCCCACGGTCCCGTCCGCGAGCGTCACGCGGACGAGGACGTTGTCCGTCTCCGTCCGCGTGTGCGAGGCGTGCGTGATGCGTTTCTTCAGCGGGATGCGGACGACGAAGGCGACAAGCTCGCGGATGGTCATGGGGGGATTTTAGGGGGCGACGGCCCGGAAAGACATTTTTTAGCCACAGATCGAACACGGATGAAACACGGATAAAGGCAGAAGAGGAAAGCATTTCTAAAACCAAGACGGATGAAAACCGAGATGAGACACGGACAAGACACTGAAGCGTGTCCGTACCGTGTCGAATCCGTGCCTTTTATCTGCTTTCGGTTTTAGAACGGTCTTCTGTTTTCATCCGTGGTTTATCCGTGTTCGATCCGTGGCTAAAAAAGTCTTTTCTATTCTCCGGCCCCGCGCTCCGCTGCGCAAAGCCTCAGTCCGGCGTCTCCTTGAAGATCTTCTCGAACTGGCCGGCGACTTGGGCCAGCGTCTCCAGGATGGCCGGGTCGAACTGGCCGGGGGAGCTTTGGGTCATGATCTGCATGGCGGCGGCGTGCGGCAGGGAGGGCTTGTACAGCCGGCGGCAGCGCAGGGCGTCGTACACGTCCGCGATGGCCACGACGCGGGCCGACAGCGGGATGGCGTCCCCGGCCAGGCGGTCCGGGTAGCCGTTGCCGTCGTGGCGCTCGTGGTGGTGCCGGGTCACGTCCACGGCCGTTTGCAGGAAGCTGAGGGCCAGGCCGTGCTCCTCGATCACGCCCTTCAGGGCGTCGGCCCCGATGACCGTGTGGGCCTCCATCACGGCCCGCTCCTCGGCGCTGAGGGCGCCCACTTTGGTCAGCACGTGGTCCGGCAGGCCGACCTTGCCGATGTCGTGCAGGGGGGCGCAACATTCCAGCCAATCAATGAATTGGTCGTCGATGATATGGGCGTAGGCCCCGCTGCGGCCCATCGCGGTCGCCAGCGAACGGCAATACTTGCGCATGCGGACGATGTGGCCCGCGCCGCGGCCGTCCCGCTCCTCGATCAGCCGGGCCATCGTGAGGACCAAGGCGTCCCGCACCTCGTTGGTGTCCCCGCACTGCACCTTCAGGTTCTGCTGCAACTCGGTGTTGGCGGACATCAAGCGGTGGTTGAGTTGCCCCGCCTTGTCCTGGGCGGCCTTGAGCCGCAGCATGTTCTGGACGCGGGCCAGAAGCTGGGCGACGCTGAACGGCTTGGTGAGGAAGTCGTCGGCCCCGCGGCTCAACATGTCGCTCATCTCTTCCGGCGTCGTGTGGCCGGAGAACATGATGACCTTGAGGTTCGTCTTGCGGTGCTCCTGCCGCAGGCGGGCCAGCACTTCGATGCCGTTCATGTCCGGCATGGCCACGTCGAGCAGGATCAGGTCGTACGCCTCGCGGGCGGCGGCCGCCAAGCCTTGCGTGCCGTTGGCCGCGGTCTCCACCACGCTCCCCTCGGCCTCCAGCAGTTGCCGGCACAGTTCCCGCACGGGGGACTCGTCGTCCACGATCAGCACGCGGAACTTGTCCGCCTTCCCGGCCGCGACGCAACTGGCGCCCGTGGGAATCGTCTCCGCGAACGGGATAGGAGACAGCGCTTGGTACTCGCCGGTGCCGGCCCGGACGAACGGCATCAGGGCCTGCATGACGGCCTGCGGGTCGGCGTAGCGGTCTTCCGGGTTCAGGGCCATCATCTTGGCGACGACGGCGCTCAGTTCGTTCGGGATGTCCGGGGCGGCCGCCTTCAACGACGGGGCGCTGGCCGACAGCCGGCGCGTCAGCGCCTCGACCGGGCTGCCGTTGAACGGGAACGGCAGTTGCCCCGTGAGACACCAGAACAGCGTGCCGCCGAGGCCGTAGATGTCGGCGCGGATGTCCACCGTGGTGGCGTCGCGGGCCTGCTCGGGCGCCATGTAGTCGATCGTGCCGAGGATGGTGCCGGGCATCGTCATCCGGTGGCCGAAGTGCCGGGTCAGGCCGAAGTCGAGCAGCTTGGCCTGGTCCTCGGCCGTCAGCATGATGTTGGACGGCTTGATGTCGCGGTGGACGAGGCCGTACTTGTGCGTCTCCCCGAGGGCCGAGGCCATTTGGTAGGCGATGCTGCACGCCCGCGTGACGGACATCGGGCCGTTGCGGCGGATGGCGTCTTCGAGGTCTTCGCCGGGCACGTACTCCATGACGAGGAAGCGCAGGACGGTGTTCGAGGCCTCGTTGACGGCCTTGCCGGCGTCCGTGGCGGCGACGATGTTCGGGTGCCGGAGCCGGGCGACGATGCGCATCTCGGCGAAGAAGCGGTTTTCGAGGGCGGTGTCTTCCTGGTTGGTCGGCGGCAGCACCTTGATGGCGACGTGGTGCCGCAGATCCATGTGCTCGCCCTTGAAGACGACGGCCATGCCGCCGGCCCCGACGCGCTCGAGCAGGCGGTAACTGCCGAGGACGAGGCCGAACGTAGTCCCCGCCTCAATGCGGCCGGCCTGGTAGCGCGACAGCAACCCGTGCTTGACAAGTTGTTCGAGGGCCTTCGGCTCGTCCTTGGCTTCGAGAATCCGCCGCTGGACGCGCTGCGGCAGGGCGTCCCAGTCTTCGGCGAGGACGAAGCTCGCCGCGAGGAGCCGCTTCATCAGCCGGTCGCACGGGGCGTCGGTCGCCGTGGTCGTGCCGGACGGGGGGAGCATGACGGTATGGCTCATCGTCGACAACTCATGGTTCATGGAAGTCAGTCCTGGCGTCGTCAGGTGGGCGTGGGCGCGAGGCGGGAGTCGGTCGCTCCTTGAAGCATGGGTGACGCTTGCGCGCAAGGGAGCCTGTTACAAGCCGGCCGCCGGCTTCCGATTCCCGCGTGGCCCGAAAATGCGCTCTGACAACGAACGGAATTGCGCGGGGAGCCGACGACTTCGCGCGGGAGCGGAAAACGGCCGGATGATGGATGGGGAGGTGGGACCGGCGTCCCGCCAGTCTACTGGCCAGCCGACCGGCGGGACGCCGGTCCCACCATCCAGACAGTTCAGTGCCGATGGACGCCTAGACTAACCACATGGACGTTCCGGGCGACGAACTGATCATTGGCGGGGCGGCATTGCTGGCCGTCCTGGCCGTGTACGGCGTCGCCCGGTTCTGCTTCGGCATCGGACGGGTGGGCCGGGACATGGCCCGGCATGCGCCGACCCGCGTCCCGTACATCCCGAACGAGCGAGATTTGCGGATGCTGATCCGCCTGCCGATGGGCGAACGGTTCGGGACGCCCGAGGAACAGGAGCGGAACGCGCTGTTCACACGGGCGGTCGACGATGTGTTGGTGGCCCACGGAATCGGGGCCGTGATGCGGGCGTTCGTCGCCCGCGGCGTGGTCTACTTCAACGTCGGCCGCCTCGCCCCCGCCGAGTGGGACGGGGCGTTCAACGTGGTGCGGTCGGCATTGGACCGCTTGGACTTAAGCGGCGTGGCGGTCGTCGTCCGGCGGGAAGAGTTCCCCGGCGACCCGCACCCGTTCTTCGAGCCAATCTGGCCGGACGGCTACCACGGCGACTTTTACGACGTGCAGACCAACACCGGCATCCGGTTCGGGTGACGGGTGACGCGCCAGGGGAAAGACCGTTCAAACGGGCGTTCCCCCCGTGGCCGGTTCCATGCGCGCCGTCCGCAGAAACATCTCCTCCAGCGTCTCGTCGTCGGGGACGATGGCCCGGACGACGCAGCCGGCGGCAGAAGCTAGTTGGAACGCCTTCGACGGGTGCCAGCCGAGCGGCGTGCTGACGCGGAACTCGGCGCGGTTCTTACGCTCGACGACGGTGATGCCGTGGGCGGCCAGCGATGCGGCGAACGGGTCGGGGTCCCCCTGGATGCGGATCAGGAAGCGCTCGGCCCGGCGGGCGCACAACTCCGCCACGGTGCCTTGGCCGCGGACTTGGCCGTCGAAGAGGATCACCACTTGCTCGGCGACGGCCTCCACGTCCGCGAGCAAGTGGGTCGAGATGATGAGTGACTTGTTGAAGTCGCGGCCGAGTTCCAGAAGCAGCTTCAACATGGAGTCGCGGCTGGCCGGGTCGAGGCCGCTGGTCGGCTCGTCGAGGAGCAGGATCGGCGGGTCGTGGGCGATGGCCTGGGCGAGTTTTAGGCGTTGCTTCATGCCCGTGGAGTATTCTTCCAGTCGGCGGTAGCGGGCGTCTTCTAGCTTCAGGTACGTCAACACCTCGTGCGCCCGGCGGATCGCCTGCTTGCGGGAGAGGCCGTACAGTTCTCCCGCGAGGGCGACGTAGTCCACGCCGCGCAGGCCCGGCACCAAGGCGTCGGCCTCCGGCATGAAGCCGATGAGCCGGCGCAGTTCGTAATTGTCCTCCGCCGACCCGTCCGGCAAAATCGGGTGATCCATCACGCGGCCGCTTCCGCTCGTCGGCGACAGCAGCCCCATCAGAATCTTCAACAGCGTGGACTTCCCCGCCCCGTTCGGCCCCAGCAACCCGATGCGCCCCGGCGGCAGCGTGAGCGTGACGCCGCGGAGGGCCTGGTACGAGCCGAAGGTGCGGGTGATGTTTTTCAGCTCAATCATTTGGAAATGACCATTTTCCGTCTTCGGATTCCGTTGGAGTCCCGGCTTCAGCCGGTCTTCGGCGACGACGGAGCCGCATGGGGGAAGCCGTCGCCGGGTGACGGCCTTGAAGACCGGCTCAAGCCGGGACTCCAACGAAAGCCGAACACCGGCCTCTTTCCGTCGTCGGCTTCCGTTGGAGTCCCGGCTTCAGCCGGCCTTCGGCGACGACGGAGCCGCATGGGGGAAGCCGTGCCGGGTGACGGCCTTGAAGACCGGCTCAAGCCGGGACTCCAACGAAAGCCGAACACCGGCCTCTT
>JAYTTY010000159.1:0-9152 GCA_043744795.1 Zavarzinella sp.
CCAAGGGGGGGAGGAAAACCGGCCGCTTCAGCAGCGCTTAAGCCACATGAGGAGGCCGGCCCATTCTTCTCCCCCCCTTGGCAAGGGGGGGCCGGGGGGGGTCGGTTTTCATTGGCGATCCTCCTCGTCTTGATCCTTTCCGCCCTCCCCGCCTTCGCCCAAGGCCCGATCTGCAAGGCCGGCGTCGCCAAAAAAGTCATCACCCCGGACGGCCCATTGTGGATGGCGGGGTACGGCTCTCGCACCAAGCCGTGCGTCGAGAAGCAGCACGACTTGTGGATCAAGGCGTTGGCGGTGGAGGATTCCACGGGGCACAAGTGCGTGATCCTCACCGGCGACTTGTGCGGCATCCCGCGCAGTCTGTCCGAGCCGGTGTGCGAAGCCGTGACGACGGCCACCGGGCTGAAGCGGGCCGACATTCTGCTGACGTGTTCGCACACGCACTGCGGGCCGGTCGTGTTCGGCAACCTGATGGACATGTACCCGATGACCGCGGCGCAGACGGAGGACGTGCGCAAGTACACGGAAAAGCTGGCCGCCGGGATGACCGACATCATTGTCGCCGCCGTGAAGGATTTGAAGCCGGCGCACGTGTCCATCGGCGAAGGCACGGCCCGCTTCGCCGTCAACCGCCGCGAGGTCACGCCGACGGGCGTCACCAACGGCACCAACCCCGGCGGGCCGGTCGACCACTCGGTGCCGATTCTGAAAGTCACCGACACCGACGGCAAGGTGACGGCCCTGCTGTTCGGCTACGCCTGCCACAACACCACCATGAGCTACTACAAGTGGAGCGGCGACTACGCCGGCTTCGCCCAACTTGAGATCGAGAAGGCGTTCCCCGGCTGCACCGCCCTCTTCTGGATCGGCTGCGGCGCCGACGCCAACCCGCTGCCGCGCTCCAAGATCGAGCTCTGCGAGAAGTACGGCAAGGAACTCGCCGCCGCCGTCAAGGACGCCGCCAACGGCGCCCAGATGAAGCCGCTCAACGCCCGCCTCTCGGCCCAATACGCCGAGGTGACGCTGCCGCTGGACAAGATCCCCGGTAAGGAGACGTGGGAGGCCGAAGTGGGCAGCAAGTCCGTCGCCCACGCCAAGCGGGCCGAGAAGATGCTCGCCGTCTTGAAAAGCGGCAAGTCGATCCCGGCCGAGTACACGCACTACCCGGTGCAGGTTTGGAAGTTCGGCGACCAACTGACGTGGGCGGCCCTCGGCGGCGAAGTGGTGATCGACTACAACCGCCGGCTCAAGAAGGAAATCGGCGCCAAGGGCCTGACGTGGGTCGCCGGCTACAGCAACGACGTGGTCGCCTACATCCCTTCCGAGCGCGTCCTGAAAGAAGGCGGCTACGAGGCCGACTCCTCGCAGGTGTACTACGGCCTCCCCGCCAAGTGGGCGCCGGGGCTGGAAGACATCATCGTGAAGAAGACGCTGGAATTGGCGAAGTGACGCGCGTCGGCCGAAACCCGTATCAACGCCCGTTTCGCCGCGCCGCGACGCTTCGGAGCGGAGCGCGGGCGGGAAGCCGAATTTAAAACCTTTTTTAGCCACGGATCGAACACGGATGAAACACAGATAAAGTCCAAAGGCGAAAGTCATGTCGAAAACCAAGACGGATGAAAAACCGGATGAGACACGGAGCAGCCAAGGAAGGCCGATGACTGGCCGTGCGAATCCGTTCTTCATCCGTCTTCGGATTTATGAATGTCTTCTGTCTTTATCTGTGTTTCATCCGTGTTCGATCCGCGGCTAAAAATGTCTTTCTCATGTCCCGGCCCGCGCTCCGCTCCGAAGCGTCGCGTCGCGGCTAAACAAAGGCGGCGAAACGGGGTTTCGCCCGGTTGGCCCGTTCCCATAAAATCTTTGTGCCGCGTTGATCCGGCCGCCGCCCGGCGGTTCTTTCCTCGGGCGGTCGGTCCGCGGGTACGGGAGGCGTCGTGAACTTCTTGAAGCGTCGCTGGTGGGTCGTCCTGCTCGTGGCCGTCGCCCTCGCCGGCCTCGGGGCCGCCGGCGGGAAGTTCGCCGGCCACAAGGGCGACGAGGCTTCCAAGGTGACTGCCTCGCCCAAAGAGTCGGCCGTCAGCGTTACGACAGACACGGCGACGGCCCGGCCGGTGCGGCGCGTCGTCTCGGCCGTCGGGTCGCTGTGGGGGTGGGACGAAGTCGCCATGACGCCCAAGTTGGAAGGCCGCGTCGTCCGCGTTTACAAGGACGTGGGGGACGTGGTGAAGCCCGGCGACCCGCTGCTGGAAATCGACCCGACGGACTTTCTACTCGCCGTCGCCGAGGCCAAGCGGGCCGTGGAGCTGGAACTGGCCCGCCTCGGCCTCAAGGAATTGCCGACGGCCGACATCGACGTGACGCGACTGCCGAGCGTCACCCGCACCGAGTCACTCATCAAGCAGGCCGACACCCGCATCAAGCGTCTGCAAGCCGGCGGCCGGGCCGTGACGGACGAGGAAGTGCAGCAGGCGACGACGGACGCCGAGGTCGCCAAGGCCAACCACCAACAGGTCATTTTGGAAGCGAAGGCGACGCTGGCCGCCGCCCGGCAACGCCAAGCCACGCTGGAGACGGCCGAGCAGCGGTTGAAGGACACCAAGATGGTCGCCCCCGCCCCGCTGAGCTTGCAAGAGGGCGGCGGCAAGACGGCGGCCGAGTACGTCGTGAGTTTCCGCAAGGTGGCCGAGGGGGAGATGGTGCGCATCATCCCGCTCGTGGACGCCCCGCCGCTGTTCCGCCTCGTCATCGACCGGCCGCTGAAACTGCAACTCACCATCCCGGAACGCCACCGCACCGAAGTGAAGCTCGGGCAAAAGGTGGAACTGGAAGTCGAGTCGTACCCCGGCGAACTCTTCGCCGCCGCCGTCTCCCGCGTCAATCCGACCGTGGACCGGGCCACGCGCACGTTCACGGTTGAGGTCGCCGTCCCCAACGCGGACCGCCGCCTCGGCGTCGGCAGCTTCGTGAAGGCCAACATCGTCACCCGCGAAGACGCCAAGGCCGTCACCGTGCCGGAAGAGGCGGTCGTCAGCTTCGCCGGCATCGCCAAGGTGTTCGCCCTGGACGGGGACACGGTCCGGGCCGTCCCGGTCAAGGTCGGCGCGGCGACGGCCGTGAAGGACGGCGCCCGCGAGCGCACATGGGTGGAAGTGGACGGGAACGTGACGCCCGGCACGCCGGTCGTCACCAGCGGGTTTTCGCGGCTGGCCGACGGTGCGGCGGTGAAGGTGCGGGGGGATTAAGTCAACCGCCGTCAGGCGGTCTTGGGCGAACGACAAAAACCGATCACGCGGAAGCTGGTTTCGGGTTTCGGGTTTCGTTGGAGTCCCGGCTTCAGCCGGTCTTCGGTGAGCGAGCGAATCCGCAAGGCGAAAGCGACTCAGCCGGACCGTGTCCCGAAGACCGGCTGAAGCCGGGACTCCAACGAAGACGAAAACCCTGCCCGAAAATGTGTGAAAGAATCGCCAATGTCCATCTGGGACCTCTGCATCCGCCGGCCGGTCTTCACGGCCATGCTCGTCGCGGCCCCCGTCGTGCTGGGCCTCGTCTCGTACACGCGGCTCGGCGTCGAGTTGTTCCCGAACGTGGACATGCCGATGGTCACCGTCACCACGACGCTACGCGGCGCGGGCGTGGAGGCGATGGAGACGTCCGTCACCAAGCCGATCGAAGAGGCGGTCAACACGCTGTCCAGCATCGACGAACTGCGGTCGTCCACCAAGGAGGGATTCTCGCAAGTCGTCATCCAGTTCAAGCTCGACAAGAACGGGGACTTGGCCGCCCAGGAAGTGGACGCGAAGGTCCGCGCCATCCTCAGCCAATTGCCGGTGGGGACCGACCCGCCGATCATTGACAAGCTGTCGCTGGACGCCACGCCGGTGATGACCATCGTGATCTCCGGCAACCGCGACATGCGCGAGATCACGGAGATCGCCCGCAAGCGCATCAAGGAAGAGTTGGAGACCACGTCCGGCGTCGGGTCGGTCGTGCTGGTCGGCGGGCGGCCGCGCGCGGTGCATGTGATCGTGGACCCGGACAAGTTGGCCAAGTACGAGAACCTGACCATCGAGGACGTGCGGCAGGCCCTGATCCGCGAGAACCGGGAAGACCCGGGCGGCCGGGTGGACCGCCGGCAGTCCGAGAAGGTGCTGCGCGTGGACGGCCGGGTGGACAAGGCCGAGGCGTTCGGCCGGCTCATCATCGGCAACCGCGGCGGGCAGCCCATCCGCATCGAAGACATCGGCAGGGTGGACGACTCCGTTGAGGAACCCCGCGGCCTCAGCCGCCTGTGGATGCGCGGCAGCGACGGCGACGACGACCCCGGCCGCAACGCCGTCAGCGTCGTCATCCAGAAGCAGTCGGGCCGCAACACCGTCGCCGTGGTGGACGAACTGCAAAAACGGCTCGACGCGATCAAGGCCTCGCTGCCGCCGGACATCCGCACGGAAGTCGTCCGCGACCAGGCCCGCTTCATCCGCATCTCGATGAAGGAGGTGAAAGTTCACCTCCTGATGGCGGTCGTCCTCGTCAGCCTATCCATCTTGCTGTTCCTGCGGGACTGGCGGACGACGGTGATCGCCACGCTGGCCATCCCGACCTCGCTGATCGGGTCGTTCGCGTTCATGTACGCGATGGGCTTCTCGCTGAACACCTTCACCATGATCGGCCTGATCCTCGCGGTCGGCGTCGTCGTGGACGACGCCGTCGTGGTCCACGAGAACATCTTCCGGCACATGGAGGAGAAGGGCCTGTCCGCGTGGGACGCGGCCAGTTCGGCGACGCGGGAGATCGCCCCGGCCGTGCTGGCGACGACGCTGTCGCTGGTGGTGGTGTTCGCCCCCATCGCGTTCATGGGCGGGCAGGTCGGCCGGTTCTTCAACGCCTTCGGCTTCGTGGTCGGCTTCTCCGTGCTGATGAGCATGTTCATCTCCTTCACGATGACCCCCGCCCTCTGCTCGCGCTTCCTGCGGCGGCCGACAGGGCACGCGGCCAGCAAGAACAATGTCGTGTGGTCAACGATTGAGAAGACATACATCGGCCTCTTGGCGTGGGGCCTCCGGCGCCGCTGGGTCGTCATCGGCGTGGCGGTCCTGGTGTTCCTCACCACGCCGGTCCTGATCGGTATTGTCGGCACGGACTTCGTGCCCAAGGACGACCAGAGCGAGTACGAAGTCGTCGTCACCTTCCCCGAAGGTTATTCGCTCGACCGGGCCGACCAGACGATTCTGGAAATCGACCGCCGCATCCGAAAGCTGCGCGGCGTCGAGTACACGTTCTCCACCATCGGCGACACGACCGGCCGCGTCACCAAGGCGCAAGGGGATGTGACCAAGGGGAACATCTACGTCCGCATGACGGACCTTTCCACGCGGAAGTTCTCGCAAGTCGATGTGATGAACGACACGCGCGAAGTATTGAAGGAATTCCCCGACCTGCGCACGGCGGTGCAGGACGTGTCCATCGTCTCCTCGTCCGGCTTCCGCGAGGTGGACATCGACCTGAACCTGTGCGGGCCGGACATGGTTCAGTTGCAAAAGTTCTCGGCCGAGATCGCCGACTGGCTGCGCCAAGACCCGCGCTTCGTGGACGTGGACACCAGCCTCTCCCTTAGCAAGCCGGAGCTGCGCGTGGTGCCGGACCACGAGCGGCTGTCCGACCAGGGGGTGAGCCTGCAAAGCGTGTCGGCCACCGCGAGCGTGCTGGTCGGCGGGCTGCCGGTGACCAAGTACAAGGAGCGGGAGGAAGAGTACGACGTGTGGCTGCGGGCCGAGCATTCGAGCCGGGACGACCGCGAGACCATCGCCCGCCTCGGCGTGCCGTCCACGAAGGCGACGGGCGGGGTGGTGAAGATCGGGTCCGTGTCCACCTTCGCGGACGCGCTGGCCCCGAACACCATCGACCGCTTCGGCCGGTCACGGCAAGTCGTCATCTCGGCCAACCTGCGCGGCCTCGGCATGAGCGACGGCGTCGCCACGGTGGACGCGTACATGAAGGCCCGCGAGTGGCCGCCGGAGTACCGCTACGAGTTCATCGGCCGGGCCAAGATGCTCAAGGAGTCCAACGACAATTTCCTGATCGGCTTCCTGCTGGCGTTCGTGTTCATGTACATGATCCTCGCCGCCCAGTTCGACAGCTTCACGCACCCGATCAGCATCCTGGCCGCGTTGCCGCTGACGATCCCGTTCGCCCTCGTGTCCCTGCTCTTGCTGCGGACGCCGTTGGATCTCTTCGCCATGCTGGGCCTGTTCATGCTGTTCGGCATCGTGAAGAAGAACGGCATCCTGCAAGTGGACTACACGAACCACCTCCGCAAAGCCGGCATGGGACGCACGGAGGCGATCCTGGAAGCAAACCGCGTCCGCCTGCGGCCGATCCTGATGACGACGGTGATGCTCGTCGCCGCCATGATCCCGATGGCCCTCGGCACCGGCCCCGGCGCCGGTTCCCGCTCCAGCATGGCGAAAGTGATCTTGGGCGGCCAAGCGCTGTCACTGGTGTTGACACTGCTGGTGACGCCCGTGTCGTACTCGATTTTCGACGGCATCGGCGGGTGGGTGAGAGGTCGGATGCGACGGGATGAGCCGTTCTTGGAGAGTAGTGATCGCGAGCGTTCGGAGGCCGAACACGTTTGACGGCTCAGCGATTGTACTTTGATAAATCCGGCCGTTTGGCTTTGGGCAAGTATTTATCCCATGCCCCGTTGGGCGAGACGACTATGGCAAGGTCGTCGGGATCGTCATCGTGATAACCTGTGGTTTTCACGCCGATTTTAGTGAACATCAAGAACCCGACGTATTCCATCGGGTCGGGGTCGTGAACCAACAATAACCCGTTTGGATCGGGGTGGTCGGACGGGGTCCAGAGGGGGGTGCCGTTGAACTTTAACTCGAACACACCCGGACTCATCCCAATGTGATCGACCGCCCCGGCCTCGTCGTAACCGATTTTGATTTCCAGGGACGTGCCGAAGCTGTCGTTTGCCTTCCCCGCAATCGGCTTGCCGCCCAAGACGGTTATCACTTCGGCTCGGCTCATTCCGAAGCGAATGGGGAAGGCTCCCTCGAACGGGCGAATGTCAAATGACCACACGACATGCACTCCTGACCCATGAACCGACGTTGGGATTCGCCCGGGCGACGGCGCGATTAGTGCGCGAACATGAACTTGTCTGCCGCGACGGATTCTTGCGGCGTCAGCGGGGCGGCGCCCAGCCCCGACGCCTCACGCGGCCTCGGCGATGACGGCCAATAAATCCGCATAATCTTTACCCTTCGCCGTCATCTCCACCCGCCGGCTGTCCTCGCCCGTCGGCGTGAGCGTCAACTCCAGCCGGTCGGCCGGCAGGGCGTCCCAGACGCGGTCGGCCCATTCGATCAGGCAGACGCCGCCCATCGTGTAATACTCGTAGGCCCCGAGTTCCAGGAACTCGGCGACCGAGTTCAGGCGGTAGGCGTCGAAGTGGAAGATCGGCAGCCGGGCCGGGTACTCCTGGATCAGCACGAACGTGGGACTCGTCACCGCCATCGGGTTGCGGACGTTCAGCCCCTCCGCGACGGCCCGCGACAGATGCGTCTTCCCGGCCCCCAGCCCGCCGACCAACGCCACGACGGCATTGGGGAACAGGTGTCGGCCGAGCAGACGGCCGAAGCGGACGGTGTCGTCGAGGGTGGGGAGGTCTATGCGCATGAGACAAGGCCGAAGCCGGCCTGAGAAAGAACTAACCACAGAGGCACAGAGGACACAGAGAAGGCAAAGGAAGAGGAAAGACATGATTAAAAATGTCTTCTCGGCATTTCTCTTCTCTGTGTCCTCTGTGCCTCTGTGGTTAGTAACAATTCATTCTAAATCGCTTACTTCTTCTTGTGCCGCTTCTCCGTCTTGTGCCGGAGGTAGGCTTGCATGAAGTCGTCGATCTCGCCGTTGAGGACGCTCAAGATCTGTGGCGTCTTCAACTCGATGCCCGCCCGCTCGTCGCGGACCAGGGTGTACGGCTGCATGATGTAACTGCGGATCTGGCTGCCGAAGGCGATTTCCCCCTTGGCGTCGTAGCGGTTGGCCAGTTCGCCCAGGCGCTTTTGCTCCTCAATGGCGTACAGCCGGGACTTGAGCAGGGCCAGGGCGTTGTCGTAGTTCTTGAACTGGCTGCGCTCCGTCCGGCTCTCGCCGCGGACGCCCGACTTGTGGATGAGCCGGACGCCGGACTGCGTCTTGTTCTGGTGCTGGCCGCCGGGGCCGCCGGAGCAGAACGTCTGCATGATCAGCTCGCTCTCGTTCACCTCGATGGTGATCGTGTCGTCCAGTTCGGGCACCACGTCCACGGCCGCGAAGGACGTGTGCCGGGTGTCCCCGCCGCCGAACGGGCTGATGCGCACCAAGCGGTGGACGCCGACCTCGCTTTGCAGGAAGCCGTAGGCGTACTCCCCCTTGACCTTGAAGGTGACGCTCTGCACGCCCGCCTCTTCGTTCGGCTCCAGGTCCACCTCTTCGAGGCCGAAGCCGTGGTTCTGCGCCCACCGGCCGTACATGCGGTACAGCATCTCGGCCCAGTCGCACGCCTCGGTGCCGCCGGCCCCCGGCTTGATGGAGACGATGGCGGTGCAGCCGTCCGTCTTCCCGGCCATCATCGCCATTAACTCGAACTTCTCGAACAGCCCGATGGCCTTGGTGGCCTCGGCCTCCAACTCGCCTTCGAGGGACGGGTCTTCGTCGGCCATCTCAATGATGGCGGCCACGTCGTTCATGGACGCGGTGACTTCTTCGTAGGGCTTCAGCAACGCATTGAGCGTCTTGATGGCGCCGATGGTCTTCTGGGCCTTCTCCTGGTTGTCCCAAAAATTGGGTTCGCCCTGCGAGTTGGTCAGGCGCTCCCGCTCGGCCAGTTTGCTGGGGACATCAAAGGGAGTCCCGGAGTTGTATCAACCGGGCCGTAAGGTCGTCTGTCTTGCGTTTCAGTTCCGGATTGGTCATTGCTGAGCCCCAAATCGGTAGAATCCCCCACACTGTGCGGGGGACATGGCTATTGTACAGAGTCGTTGAAGTGGGGGGCGGGTTCAAAGGCAACCTCACCCCCCGGCCCCTTACAGGGGTAGGTCAGGCGAGAGCGAAGAATTCAGGCGGAAGTCGCAATAGTGCGACCATGCCGCGTTTTC